>JAFIEX010000022.1 GCA_020832365.1 Crocinitomicaceae bacterium | reverse complement strand
ACATCATAAATTGATTCTGCATCTCTCGACTCAATAACCGCTTCAGGTGCAACATTACAAAATTTTGCTATTTTCTTTCTTAGGTTAAGATCTAATTCATGCTCCGTCCTACAACATAGAATATCCGGCTGAACACCTAGCTCTAAAAGCGCTTTAACAGAGTGTTGTGTGGGTTTTGTTTTCAATTCACCAGCAGCCGCCAAAAACGGCACCAATGTCAGATGAATTACCAAGCAATCCTCATCAAATTCCCACATCATTTGTCGCACCGCTTCAACATAAGGCAAGGATTCTATATCTCCAACTGTTCCTCCGATCTCAGTAATAATAATGTCATAATCACCATTTTTACTAAGCGACTGAATATTTTCTTTGATTTCATCCGTGACATGTGGAATAACCTGCACTGTTTTTCCGAGGTACTCTCCTTTTCTTTCTTTATGAATAACACTTTGGTAAATTCTACCTGTTGTAATGTTATTGGCCTGCGAAGTACGGACATTTAAAAATCGTTCATAATGCCCTAAATCTAAATCAGTCTCAGCCCCGTCATCTGTTACATAACATTCTCCATGCTCATAGGGATTGAGCGTTCCTGGATCTATATTGATGTAAGGATCTAATTTTTGAATCGTAGTGCTATAGCCACGAGCCTGTAATAACTTTGCTAAAGATGCAGCAATAATTCCTTTCCCTAATGAGGAAGCTACCCCACCAGTTACAAAGACATACTTAGTTGAATTGGACATATTTTAATTTTGTAACCACGGGGCGCAAAGATACATAATTACTTTAAAACGATTACAGTTCTTTTGTATAATTACAAAATTGGTTTCATGACGATTTATATTATTGCTGTAAAAATAATCTACTTTGCATTTTGTTGATACTGACTTTACTCAAATCACCTGCAAGGGCGACCCTAAAAATAAACTAGTATTAGCTAATATTTTGGATAAGTAGTTTGAAAACTTTTGCTTAATAATTCATGCACTAAAATCACACCTTAATAAGTAATAAGTCCTTATATCAGAATGACTTAAATTACTCCCAGTACTATTGCAGCTCGATTGTAAGTGATTCTATTTTATAATTTTCTTTTTGCTTAGAGAATTTAATACTTACTCTAAATTTTTCTGTTGATTCATAAAAACCTAATCCAAAAGAATGATTTGCACCATCTCTGCCTTTAAATTGAAAGCTAAAAAATTTAGGGGGATATTGATCAAAAAACTGTCTTAAAACTTGTTGCATTTGAGAATGACTGTAAACACCTTCTTTTCCAGGCAAAGAAAGAATAATTTTCTCATTCGAAATTGCGACAATCGCCGATACATCTGCATTCTGAAAGGCCCTTTCTACCTGATCAAATGGCACATCTTTAAGCGGCTAAAAAATCGTCAGAACAGAAAAGAAAAAAGCAACTATTATCTTCATTTGCAACTCATGTTTTAGCAATATTTACAGGCAAAGCTCACCACAAAATTTAGAATTGAAAATACAATTACTTAAGCATTTCACAGTCCTGTAAACTTTTAATTTCTCCGTTATAAGCAAAATTCATGCCTTTTATTGGGCATTTTCCATCCACCAATTATCAGACAAGATTTTTTGTAAGCTGTATTGCACATCTCCTTCAGGTGTTCCCCATTGGACAAGGCCTATACCTTTTGCAAAATACTTGTGTGCAACGAAACGCTGCAAACTGGATTGCTTAGTCAACACATTGGTCATAACGACTTTAATAGAGTCCACTATCAAAATTGCTTCTACCTCATCTCCCATGACATCCATAAAAATTCCGTCTTCAATGATGGTCTTTTTCGAAACATAAACCATACTTACAGAGTCCAAATGGGATGGATAGTTCACTAAATAAGTTACAGTTTGATCGAACTGCTCTGGAAAATAATGGTTTTCGTAAATTCTGGAGGAACGCTTAATTCCATTTTTATCCACTTTCATATGGTCTGTCATTGGAAAGTTTTCTAAAGTCATCATGGAAACACCTTCAAAAATTCGAAAAATAGAATTATACTTTTCAATCACAAAGACGGAATCTCCCTCCTCCATTAACGTATAAATGCGAAAAAATCTTTCATCTAAAGGAGCAGCATCATCACGAAAAGCATAAATCTTTGGAGAGGACAAGTTTGTCGGATAGAAAAAATCACGATAATTGGAATATTTACCATTTTTAGAGATTTGTATCCTTTGCGCTTCTTCTGACTTTAGTTCTGAACCAGAACAACCAGTAAAAAAAAACAGTCCAAAAAAGAAGCTAATTAAAAACTTAAAAAAATTCATGTCTCTTCAGTTTTTTTTTAGAACAATTTACAACATTTTCAAAAATGCCACTTCTTTTTCTGTTAAGTGCCGAAAGTCACCTCTTGGTAAGTCTTTTTTGGTTAAAGAAGCGAAACCTACACGATCAACTTTTAGCACTTGATACCCCAGCTTTTCTATTGAATTGTAAATAGATTTATGTTTTTGTGCTCGAAACTCCACTCCAATCTCGTTATCACCCTTATTGGTTAATATAGACAGTTTTTCTACAGTTACTCTGTTTTGATTAATGACTACACCAGTCTCTGTCATTACCTTAATATTTTCCTGATCAAAAGCCTTGTTTAAAGTAATCTGTAAAACTTGATGCACCTTAATCGTAGGACTATGGAATTTATTGAGTAAATCTTGATCATTTGTAAACAAAACCAAACCTTTCGACACTTTATCAATTGGGTCAATCATCGCCATTTGGTCTCTTGTCGCTTTTTTGACTAAACTATAAACAGACTTTTTGTCGAGATAATCTACCTTGTTGACAGCAAAATCTTTTGGTTTATTCAACAAAACATATACCTTTTTTTCTGGTTTAACAGTTGCTCCGTCATATTTTACAACATCTCCTGGCTTCACTTTGTAACCCATTTCGGTCACAATCTCCCCATTGACACTCACTACACCAGTTGCAATTAAGACATCTGCTTCTCTTCTTGAGCAAATACCTAAATTGGCTATGTATTTATTGAGTCTCACGTCTTCGCTAAATTTGGGCATAGGTGCATTTCTTTTAGGTGCACCGCCTCTTTGACCACCTTTTCCTTTTCTCAAGCTATTCGATTTACCACCGTTATTCGGCTTTACTCCTCGTCTAGACTTGTTTTCATTTTTATCTTGCATACAATTATTCGCGCTTATTTTTTTTGAAAGAACGGTGTATCTAACCTTTCTCACATTCAACCTGCAAAAATAGTTATATTTATCGTGATGAGATGGTTTATTGAATGGCAAATACCGTTAAAGATTTTTATCACTTTATAAATAGAATGATTTGCAGTTGGATCAGAAGCATTCATGGAATTGGACTTAATGCACCTTAACTGCTTAAAGTTGATAATTCGAGCCTTATTATAACTCCATAAAAACGCCTCTGCCAAAGGTCAATTTATTCAATCAGAAAAAAAGATATTAGATGAAAAACAATAGATGTTAGACAAAATTCCCCAACATCTATTGTATAATAAGATTTTTAGAAGCTAAAAGCAAGATGGACTAAGTACATAGTTTCAACTATTTTTGAGATCAATAAAATTATTCAGTACAATGGTTTAATGCAACCTTCTGTCTTTCAAAAATAATTGTTTTTTATTGCCCTCCCATAGTATTTGTTTATCTTTAGGCACTTCAATTAAAATAGTCACCTGCTGACCTCGCAGCTTGTCATCTGAAGGAAAAGTATAAACAGGTTGGATAGTCAAACGATTATCTTCTAACTGCATATCATGTTGAATATTTCCAGCTAATCGCATAGCCCTTTTGTAAGTAAGTCCATACGATGAACGCTCTCTGTACACATGAAAAAGGGAGTCTTTAGAGGGCTGAATGCGCAAATTCACCATACCACTGCGGATATTTTCGCTATCCATATCAATAAAAGAACTCATCGTTTTACCATTAAATGAAATATGTCCGGCTGAGTTTTGCTCATTTAAAAACATTTCAGGTACATCCACAATTAGCTCATTCACATAAACAGATGCAATGCTTTCATCCGTTTCTCCAAGGACACTAAAATCTCTGCCTATTTGAATACCCACAACAACAAGGGCGCCAAGTGCAAAAAACCATCCAATTAATAGGATTAAAGAAGGAAACTTTAGCCAAGCACCCTTTGTTTCAAACAACAACCTCACCGCTAAAATCGCAATTAAAACCAACGGAATTAAGACCGATCCTATAATACCAAACCAAGCCAATAGACTTTGAAAAGAGGTTGTAAATAGTAGCGAACTAAAAGCATACAAAGAAATCAATTGCTCGCCATTATTGGAAGTAAATATGCCTATATTAGAAAGTGAAAATATCAAAAAAAATACAATAGCAAAAAGCGCACCGAGCAATAGAAACAATCCGATTAAACGCTTGAGCCAGTTCCCAAAACTAGCGGATTTATCTTTGATCTTTTCTACCTTGGTCGCATTCCAATTTTTCTTGGAATATGCCTCTACCCTTTTAGCCGCCTCTTCTACTTCCTTTTTGATACTATCAATATTTACAGGTTCTCCTCTGAGTTGAATTTTCTCGGAAGCTGTTTTAGCACTAGGCGCTGCAATCCAAAGGACAATATAAACAATCCCACCAAATCCAGGTACAATCAATAAAATGATAAATAGCACCCTAACAAGGGTTAAATCAACCCCAAAATAAGCGGAAATACCAGCGCATACTCCTGCAATTACACCATTATCCGTGTCTCGCATAAAAACCTTCCTCTCCGATGTTTTTGAATTGTCCTCTGATTTTTCACCAGCATCATTAGCTGCTTCTTCATTATCGACATAATCTGATGGATTGCCCAGTAAAGCAATGACCTCTTCAACATCAGTCATAACAATCACTTGTTTTGACTGACTAATTTTTTGATTAAATAACTCGGCAATACGCAATTCAATATCGGCATAAACCTCATCACTTCCCTCTGTACCAGCCAGAGATTTTTTTAATGATTTTAAGTAATCACTCAACTTTTCGTAGGCGATTTCTTCGAGATTGAAAATCAATCCACTGATGTTACAAGAAACTGTTTTATTCATCTTGATTTAGATTTAAACTTTTGATTACTGCATTGGACAATTCAGCCCAAGTGACTTTTAATTGTTTTAAAAATTCCTTCCCCTCTTCCGTTAATGTATAATATTTCCTTGGTGGCCCTTCGTTAGATTCTTGCCATCTGTAACTCAGTAGGCCCGCATTTTTCAAGCGCGTCAATAAAGGATAAAGCGTTCCCTCTACTACGATTAAATTATTCTGTTTCATCTCTGCAATGATTTCCGAAGGATAGGCCTCTCGCTCCCCTAGAACACCTAGAATACACAATTCCAGTATTCCTTTTCGCATTTGCGCTTGTGTATTTTCGAGATTCATTTACTAATTTTTCGACAAATATAAAACAAATTATAGTACCTTGCATAACATAATACTATATTCTTTAATAATATTATCGCATTGAACCTAAATTTTAGTTTAAAAAATGATTATTTTGAGATGTGATTTTGTGTAAAATACCATTAAAACTTAATGGGCTGAGCTTTACACGGTAATAACAATTCGAAGAAAATATAATGAAATTTATTTTGATTTCATTTATCTAAGATATTACTAGGGTGCTCTTCACTATTGCAACCCTCCCAAATACTTCAATGCCTCCCTTCTTGATAAATTACTCAATTCATGATTGGCAACAAAATTCAGCACCCATTGGGCATCCGTTTTGGCATATTCGCGCAACACCCATCCTATTGCTTTTCGAATGAAAAACTCTTCTGAACTAGCCAATTTTTGAATGATAGCAGCTAATAAATTAAGGTCTGTTTCTTGCTTGTATTTCAATTGAAACAAGATAGCGCAGCGTTGCAACCAAAAATTATCCGATGCTACCCACTTGTTCACCCACTTTTTTCGTTCGTTTGGAAATTTTATAAAATAGGCCCCCATCAATTTAGGCGCAATAAAATCAATAGTATCCCACCAGGAATTGTGCTTCGCCATCCATTCGAAGAAAACAATGTCTTGCTGTTCCATTTCTTTGCGGTACTTGAACACTAAATCTTGCGCAAAATAATGCAGTTCACGTTCTTTTTTATTCCAAAGTATTTCAACAATGAAGAAAGCCTCTTTTTTGGAAGGCAAAACTTTTTTATTAAAATACTTCTTTTGAACGTTGCGTCTGTCAGGTGTTTTCACACCAAAGAATACAAATTGATTTTTCATGTAGGCTGCTTGGCCTCCGGCAATTCTTGCATCACTAATTGCTTGAAAATCAAACACGACTTCATACACCCAATTCTGGCAATCCATTTCAATCAACTAGAGTAACTCATTGGCTAAATTAGCAAGCTCGGAACGCTCTCCCCTTTCTAATTTAATATGTGAAAAAAGTTGCTGACCATTTAACCTGTCAATCAAATAAGCCAACCCATTAGAGTTTTGATCTAAATAGGGATTATCAATTTGATGCACATCACCAGTAAAAACAACTTTTGTGCCCTCGCCCGCTCTGGTAATTATGGTTTTTACTTCATGGGGCGTAAGGTTTTGCGCTTCGTCAATAATGAACATGGTATTAGACAAGGATCTACCCCGAATAAATGCCAAGGGTGCAATCGTAATTTTACCCTCTTCCTGCAACTGTTCGATAACTTTATACTTTTTTTCATTGGCACCAAACTGACTCTTGATAAACTTGAGGTTATCCCACAAAGGCTCCATGTACGGAGATATTTTTTCCTTAGCATCTCCTGGAAGAAAGCCGATTTCCTTGTTTGACAGCGGAACCAAAGGTCTCGCTAAAATAATTTGATCAAATTTTTGGTGCTGCTCGATTGCTGCTGCTAAAGCTAGAAGTGTTTTTCCTGTCCCTGCTACACCTTGCAAAACAACTAATCTCACAGCCTCATTCATTAAAGCATGGGCCGCAAAAGCTTGTTCAGCATTTTTGGGTTTTACGCCAAAATTATAGCCTTTTTCAACTTTTTCTATTTGATCTAAAAAAGGGTTATAATGGGCTAAGATAGAAGATTGACCATTTTTCAAAACATAATAAGCATTATTTCTTTTTTCCTGACCTAATAGGCCATTTTCTGGTAATTTATTTTTCTTGAATAACTGTTGAATGACCTCACTAGAAATATCATTGATCCTACCAGAGCTAAGTTTTTCCAAGCTTTGTTGATCTACTTTTCCAGTTTGATAGTCTTGAGCTATTAGACCTAAAGATTTAGCCTTCACACGTAAGTTAATGTCTTTCGTAACAAGTACAACCTGTCTCCTTGGAAATTGCTCAGCAATGTATAAAGCACTATTTAATATTTTATGATCATTTTTATCGTTATCAAACACGGCTGATGCATTTGTGTTTTTCGGTTTTTGTAACATATCTACTTTTAAGCTTCCTTTTTTGATCCCCAAAGGAATCCAATCTTTCAAAGAGTCATTTTCACTTAATTTATCAATAAATCTAGTTACCTCTCGCGCAGAAAAATTCTTTGTATCATTTCCAACTTTAAAATTATCCAACTCTTCTAAAACCGTTATGGGGATAACAATGTCGTTATTCTGAAAATTCAATAAGGATTGATGGTCATGCAAAAGTACAGAAGTGTCTAAAACAAAAATTTTACGTTTAGATGGCGCCATAATTAAATAAGTTTTATTCCATAATTAATAGCCATGAAGTTAATTTGAACAAAACAACGATTGAAAACAATTGCAAATGTTTTTCAACATGCCACTTTTTAAAACCAATTAGAAAGACACAACTCTTGGCGACCTTCAAATTCTTTGAAAAATAGGATAAAAGCAGTAAAATTGGGATGATTTTTACTTTTTTTTCATTGAAATTGATGCTAACATTAATTTTATTTGTATCATTGCACGGCTGAAAGACATCAGTTATCTCGAATTTGATATTCTTAGCATATCTTTTAATATTCAAACGTACATGAACAAAACAGAACTTGAGGGTAAAAAACTACCCGAATTACGCACAATAGCGAAATCAATTGGTATTAAACGTATTGAAAAATATAAAAAAGCCGAATTGGTTGAAATCATTATTTCTGGAGAAACAAATGACACTATACCAACTGAAGCACCTGTAAAAGTTGACGATACTGCCTCATCGGTTCAGAATAGACCATCTTCTGAAGCAGAAGAAAAACGCGTAAGAAGAAAAAGAAGGCCAAATCAACCAGATTCAGAAACAAAACAAGAAGAGAATCTTTTTTCAGCGGAACAAACAGACAAAGCTAAAACAGAAGCTTCAGAACCAAAAGCTACGAAAGAGAGAAAACCGAAAGTTCAATTTATCAAGGCTTCAGGAGATTTAACAGAAGAGCAAGAAGGAAAAAATACTAACCTGAAAGAAAGACGCACAAGAAACAAATATAACCAAAGAGATACAAGAGATACAAGAGACACAGCAAAACAAGAGCATACAAATACAGAAAGAGAATCCGAAAGACCGCAAGCTGCAACAAATCAAAGAACTTCTCCTACCCCAAAACAACAAGTTGAAGAAAAGACTTTTGATTTATCTGGAATCGTAAATGCTGAAGGCGTATTAGAGGTTATCCAAGATGGTTACGGTTTTTTACGTTCATCTGATTACAATTACCTTCCTTCACCGGATGATGTGTACGTTAGCCAAAGCCAAATTAAATTATTTGGTCTTAAAACTGGTGATACCGTCTATGGTTCTATTCGCCCACCTAGAGAGGGTGAAAAATATTTCCCACTAGTAAAGGTAGATTCTGTAAACGGTAGAGAACCATCTTTTATAAGAGACCGTGTTCCTTTCCAATATTTGACACCGCTTTTCCCTGATGAAAAGTTCAAATTAACAGGACATAAGCAATCTTCAATGTCCACAAGAATAATGGACTTGTTCGCACCTATCGGAAAAGGTCAACGAGGAATGATTGTAGCGCAACCTAAAACTGGTAAAACAGTACTATTAAAAGATGTTGCTAATGCTATTGCAGCCAATCATCCTGAAACTTATTTAATCATCTTGTTGATTGATGAGCGTCCTGAGGAAGTAACAGATATGGCAAGAAATGTGAATGCTGAAGTTATTGCATCAACATTTGACGAACCCGCAGAAAGACATGTAAAAGTAGCCAACATGGTGTTGGAAAAAGCAAAACGCATGGTCGAATGTGGTCACGACGTGTGTATCCTATTGGACTCAATTACAAGATTGGCTAGGGCTTACAATACCGTTTCTCCATCTTCTGGCAAAGTACTTTCAGGAGGTGTAGATGCAAATGCCTTGCAAAAACCAAAAAGATTCTTCGGAGCAGCTCGAAAAATCGAAAATGGTGGCTCACTTTCTATCATAGCAACAGCTTTAACAGAAACTGGCTCTAAAATGGACGAAGTTATTTTTGAAGAATTCAAAGGTACTGGAAACATGGAGCTGCAGTTAGATCGAAAAATAGCCAACAGAAGAATTTATCCTGCTATTGATATTCTCTCCTCTGGAACAAGAAGAGAAGACCTATTAATGGACAAAGAAACATTGCAGCGGGTATGGATTTTAAGAAAACACTTAGCAGACATGAATCCTATAGAAGCCATGGAATTTATGAAATCACACATGGAAACTACGCTTTCTAATGAGGAATTTCTAGTATCAATGAATGGCTAAAAAATCATAGATGAGACCAGCACTGAAATCAGCTTTATTTTTTGGCGCTACTTGGATTTTAGTCAAGTTACTTTTCTATTACTTGAACATCTTTCAAGATGACATTTTTCTTCCAGGCTTAATCAATAATTTCTTTTTGTTAACAGCCATTGCTGTGGGGTTATACTTGGAAAAAAGAAGGGAAGGTTTTGGTGAAGGCTCTGCTTTGTCTGATATTAAAAATGCCATGGTTGCTGGAGCACCCTATGCATTGATTGTGTCGGTTTTTCTGTTTTTCTATTACCGAGATATTAACCCTGATTTTGCGCAAGACAGACTCAATGAAAGAATGGACTTACTTTATATAAGTATGGAACGTGAATCATTTGTTGACTCACTCAAAATGCAAAACCAAGACTTGAATGTTTTGAATAACGATGAAATTTACCAACACATTAGAGAAGAAACAGCAGGAGCGTACTCACCCAAAACATTGTTAACGTTATCCTTATTAGGACTGACTATCCTCGGTTTTACTTATGCAATTTTTCTTACTGTGGTGTTCAGAAAGGTACTCCTTAGAGATTATTACAAAGGTGAAAACTAAGTTCAAATTTGTTCATAAATTTGATTGAATCAATTTAGAAACAATGTAAAATATCGCTAAATTTAGGGTCTCATTTAAAAGCTCCTAAAGCATGTTCCTCATATTTGATACAGAAACGACTGGATTAGCCCAGGATTGGACAAAAGATTACAAACATGTAGATAATTGGCCAAGATGTGTACAAATCGCTTGGCAGTTGCATGACGATGAAGGGAAATTAATTGAAGCAAAAGATTTCTTAATCAAACCAGTAGATTTTGATATTCCTTTCGATGCGGAGCGCGTGCATGGCATATCAACCTTATTAGCTGAAAAACAAGGTGAAGATTTAACCGATGTTCTAGACGAATTCAATGTTGCGCTAAAAAAATCAAAATTCATCGTTGGTCAAAACTTACGATTTGACATCAATGTAATGGGCGCAGAATTTTTGCGTGCTGGATTGAATACTAATCTGCATGAACTTCCTGTTTTAGATACCTGTACAGAGGCAACTGCTAATATCTGTCAATTACCCGGTGGTAGAGGAAACAAATTCAAATTACCCAACCTAACAGAATTACATCAACACTTATTTCAAGTACCTTTTAATGAAGCACATAACGCTACAGCGGATGTGGAGGCGACTACGCGATGTTTTCTGGAATTAGTTCGACGTTCATTAGTAGAACCCTTGGGTTTCATCCCAACTCCTCGCAATAAATCAGAAGAAGTTGAGCCTTTTAGTGAAACAACTATAGCCCTAGCAAAGCAATCCTTCAATAAAGTAGCTAATTTTTACCAATCGCCTATTCCAACTTTTGGTTTAATTCATAAAAACCTTAAAAAGGAAAGCGAAAAACTGAGTAAACTTTATGGCGAAGATGAGCAAAAAATTTCTAAAAAGGACATCGAGGAAGGCCTAGCAATTCTGGAAGATACCGATTTTGTTCATTTACACAACCATTCTCAGTTTTCTGTATTACAGTCCACTATTGATATCAAAGGGTTAATAAAAAAGGCAGCTGAATATAACATGCCCGCCGTCGCACTAACTGACACAGGGAACATGATGGCTGCATTCCACTTTGAAAAACATATTAGTAGTCATAACAAGCAAATCAGAGAAGAAAAAAAAGCTACAGAAGAAAAAGGAGAGCCGTTTCACAAAAAGGAAATATTACCTATTATAGGCTGTGAATTTCACGTATGCGAGGATCATTTAAACAAAACAGTGAAGGACAATGGTTATCAAATTGTCTTTTTAGCCAAAAACAGAAATGGCTATCACAACTTGGCAAAAATGTCGTCCATTGCTTTTACGGAAGGAAAATATTATGTTCCAAGAATAGATAAAAAGTTAGTAGAGCAGTACAAGGAAGACTTAATTGTACTTTCTGGAAATCTCTATGGAGAAATACCTTCAAAAATTCTTAATATCGGTGAAAAGCAAGCCGAAGAAGCATTAATTTGGTGGAAAGACCAATTTGGAAATGATTTTTATTTAGAGCTCATGAGGCATGGCCAACCTGATGAAGACCGTGTAAATGCAACTCTTTTAGAATTCTCCAAAAAGCACGATGTAAAAATCGTTGCAACCAATAACACATTTTACTTGAACCAATCAGATGCTATTGTCCACGACATCCTTTTGTGTATCAAAGACGGTGAAATGGTCAACACACCAAAAGGAAGAGGAAGAGGGTTTCGATATGGTCTGGATAATGAGGAATATTACTTTAAATCTCCGCAAGCAATGAAGCAGCTCTTTGCGGATGTCCCAGATGCCATTTCAAACACGCTAGAAATAGCAAATAAATGCGAACATTATGGTTTGGCTAGAGATGTACTTTTGCCTGCATTTGATATTCCTGAAGAATTTCAAGACCCAAAAGATTTAGAAGATGGGGGGAAAAGAGGAGAAAATAATTATTTGCGCCACTTGACTTATGAGGGAGCCAAACAACGTTACAAGGAAATAACGGATGAAATTCGTGAACGATTAGATTTTGAGCTCGAGATCATTGCAAAAACTGGTTATCCGGGCTACTTCTTGATTGTGCAGGATTTTTGTCAGGCCGCTAGAGACATGGGCGTTGTGGTTGGCACTGGTAGAGGCTCCGAAGCGGGATCTGATGTCGCCTATTGCACTGGAATTACAAATATTGACCCCATCGCCTACGATTTACTTTTTGAGCGTTTCTTGAATCCAGACCGTGTTTCCATGCCTGATATCGATATCGACTTCGATGATGAAGGAAGGGGAAGAATTATTGACTGGGTAATCAAAAAATATGGCGCAAATCAAGTTGCACAGATTATTACCTACGGAACCATGGCAGCCAAATCCTCCGTTCGAGATACGGCACGCGTATTAAATTTACCGCTATTTGAAGCAGATCGATTAGCCAAATTAATCCCAGACATCTCTTTGTCTAAACTGTTTCAACTAGATGAAGTGGCACTGGCTGAAAAACTGAAAAACAATCAAGAAAACATAGCGGCGGTCAATGAATTAAAAAAAATCGCGAATGGTCAAGATTTAGCAGCAGAAGTAGTTCAAAAAGCCAGAAAAATTGAAGGAACTGTTCGAAATACAGGTATCCATGCTTGTGGTGTCATCATCACCCCAGGAGACATTACAAACTACGTCCCTGTCGCCACGGCCAAGGACACCGACATGTACTGCACCCAGTATGACAACTCCGTTGTTGAAGAAGCAGGCTTATTGAAAATGGATTTTTTGGGTTTAAAAACACTTACACTCATTAAAGATGCCGTAAAATTTGTTGAATTAAGAACAGGGAAAAACTTAGTCCCAGATGAGTTCCCGCTTGATGATTTAAAAACTTATGAGCTATTTCAACGCGGTGAGACCGTTGGTGTATTTCAATACGAATCTCCTGGAATGCAAAAATACATGCGGGAACTAAAACCAACGGTTTTCGCAGATTTAATTGCCATGAATGCTTTATACAGACCTGGGCCGCTGGAATATATCCCGTCTTTTATTCGCAGAAAGCATGGGGAAGAAAAAATCGAATACGATATACCTGCCGCAGCAGAATACCTCGAGGAAACCTATGGTATAACGGTGTATCAAGAGCAGGTGATGCTACTCTCTCAAAAACTAGCGGGGTTCACTAAGGGTGAAGCAGATACGCTTAGAAAAGCGATGGGTAAGAAGAAACTTGACTTATTGGCACAGCTCAAGCCTAAATTTCTTGAACAAGGCAAAGAACGTGGACATGATGTTCAAAAGCTAGAAAAAATGTGGCGTGACTGGGAAGCATTCGCATCTTATGCCTTTAACAAATCTCATTCTACCTGTTACGCTTGGATTGCCTACCAAACAGCCTATCTAAAAGCCAATTATCCTGCAGAATACATGGCATCTGTTTTAAGTAACAACATGAATGATATCAAGCAGGTTACTTTTTTCATGGAGGAATGTAAGCGAATGGGTATTCAAGTATTAGGACCTGATATCAATGAGTCTGACTTCAAGTTTACTGTAAATCAAGAAGGTGCAATTCGATTTGGGCTTGGAGCAATTAAAGGTGTTGGAAGTGGCCCCGTTGAAGCCATTGTAGAAGAGCGAGCAAAAGAAAATTTTAAAGATATTTTTGATTTGACTAAAAGGGTGAATTTAAAACAAATCAATAAGCGAGTTGTAGAAAGTTTAGCACTCGCAGGAGCCTTCGATTCTTTTCAAAATATGCACAGAGCCCAATATTTCAATGAAGAAGGTGGTAAACTTTTTTTAGAAACAGCCTTAAAATATGGTGCAAACTTTCAAGAAAATGAGAATTCTAGCCAAATTTCTATTTTTGAAGTTGCTGAGCATCAAGAAGAAATGCCTGTTCCAAATATACCAATTGTGCCAGAATGGTCCTCACTGCAAAAACTAAACAAAGAAAAAGAAGTTGTTGGAATCTACATCTCTGGACATCCACTTGACGATTACGCTTTAGATATTCAATCATTTTGCAATACAACGGTAGAAGAATTAAAACAAATCGACTCCAGTTCTGGAAAAGAATTAATTATTCCAGCAATTATAAGCAACTGCGAACACCGTCATACTAGAAAAGGAGACCCCTTTGGAACGATAACCATCGAAGATTATACCGATAGTATGAAGCTATTCTTTTTCCAACAGGATTATGGTAAATACAGGTCCTTCATGGCCGAAGGTGCTTTTGTTTATATTGTAGGTAAATTTCAACCAAAAAGATTCAATGACAGGGAGTTTGAATTCAAGGTACAGCAAATGGATTTTCTTTCTAATTTACGAAGTAGTAAAACAAAAGGATTACGCATAGATCTAGAACTCAGTGAGGTGAACTTTAGGACCATAGAAGATATTGATAAAATTTTTGAAAATCATAAAGGCAGCTACCCTGTAACTTTTAAGATTTCGGATCATTTAAACGGATTAGAAATTGATATGCCTTCAAGTTTAGTGAAAATTGATATCAGTGATGAATGTATGGCAACGCTAAAAAAACAAAGTTTTAAATATTCTTTGATATAAAATGCTTGTTTTTAAGTAAATATTTCTATTTTTGACATCGAACATGTTTTGTTTTAATGAAATACATCATTTTGAATCAAACATTAATTACTTAAAAATGAAAAATAACTTATTACTTGTGGCAGCAATGATTGTCATGAACTTCTCAGTCTCTGCAAATACTTCTAATTCATTTTGTTCTATTGAGAACCCATATAAAAATGAGTGTTCGTTCTCTAACTCAGAGGATGATAAAAACAAAAAGAAAAAAGAGAAGAAAGAAGAGAAGAAAGAAGAAAATCAAGCTACTAAACCAACATGCGGATCGCAGAATGCAAGTGCTAAACCATGTTGCGCATCAGGAAAAAAGTAACCTTTTAGTGGTTCTAAACGTATCAGGTCAAGAGTAATTAATCTTTTTTGACTGATACGTGTAGTTAAAGATGTTGATTAATAGAATATGGGACTATGTAAAGCTTTTAAAAGGCTAAAACTTATTTTTTTATGAAGAAAGTATACTTATTATTTACAGCGCTATTCTTTTCAGCTGCAACGTTTTCGCAGTTAAGTAAAGAAGAATTAAACGACTTAGTTGAAAATGGTAGCAGGGCAAAATTAGTGGAAAATCATTCCCTACTTACCTTTTCTGGATTCCATCATCAGGCTAATAAAGTCGCAGATAGATTGATAGAGCTTGACAGTGAAAATGCTAATTTTAATTACAGAAAAGGATTTTCTCTAATGAATTCATCCAAAGACTTTAGAAAATCAATCCCATACTTAGAGAAAGCTGTTCAAAAAATCAACAAAAATTATGACATAGCATCATCAAGAGAAACAGCTGCTCCTGTTGAAGCACACTTTAATTTAGGTGTAGCCTACCACTTAGCTGTAAGATTAGATGAAGCTATTGAACAATACGAAATCTTTTTAGAAATTACTAAAAAGAAAAACGAATTCAGAGGAGAAGCTAAGTTGCGCATTCAACAGTGTCTGGTAGCCAAGGAATTACTTAAAGAAAATAAGTTTAATTTTGAGATTGAAAATATTGGTAAAACAATTAATACAGCTGCTCCAGAATATGCTCCGATTGTATCCTTAGATGGCGCAGCATTATATTTTGCATCCAGAAGATTACGTGCTGATAGTTCGAATTTAGATATTTTGGAGCCTGGAACAGCGTTATATCCAGAAGATGTTTATGTGTCATACTTGGATTTTGATGGAGAGTTCTTGCCTCCAAGTATAATGGAGTTCTCAAAAGCGGATAGAAACGAAGCTCCTACAGCCGTTTCAATTGATGAAAGACTATTTTATGTATTCAAGGATCACACAGGCAATGGTGATATTTATCATACCAATTTTCAGGGAAGTAAATTTAGAGAACTAGAATGGTTCGACACCCCTGGCGTTAATACAGATTTTTGGGAGCCTCACATAACTGTAACTCAGGACGGAAGCGAGAAATACTTTGTATCAGACCGTCCGGGTGGATATGGGGGTAGAGATATTTATAAAATCGTAAAACAAAAAGACGGCACATGGAGCGAACCTATCAATCTCGGACCTTCTATCAATACTGAATATGACGAAGATTCTCCATTTATTGCTGTAGATAACAAAACTTTATACTTTTCTAGCAACGGGCCTAAAAGTATGGGGGGATTTGATGTTTTTATGGCCAAAAGAAGCAATACCGGAGAATGGGGAGAACCAATAAATTTAGGTGCACCTCTCAATTCGACTGGCGACGACATTTATTATACCACCACAGCGGATGGTTTTACTGGATATTTTTCTTCTTTTAGACCAGGAGGATTTGGAAACATAGATATATATCGAATCAAAAATACCAGCTTAGGAATAAAAAATTTAGCAGCCATTAAGGGAGAAATAGAGACCATAGATGATTTAGATATTCCCGAAGATGTGGCCTTTACTATTCGTTGCTTAGATTGTGATGAACATTTTGAAATTCGCATATTCCCGAGATTATCAGATAAGACGTATTATGCTAATTTAATGCCTTGTCACAAATACGAAATGATTTTTCATCATAACGATGGAAAAGATGAGTTCTATAGAGATGAATTTCAAACAGAATGTACTGAAGAGTACTCAGAAGTTTTAAGAAGAAAGTTAATGGATACTGAAAAAGTATTGATCATCACTCCAAAAGAGGAGAAAGAAATGGAACCATCTTTTGTTTCGCTCAAATTCAAGCACTTATTTGCCTATAACAGCAATAAAGTTGATCCTGAGCATGGCGCATTAAAAGAGTTTTTGTCAGAGGTGTTAGCTCAAATAGAAAGAGGACGTGAAAATGTAGAGTTAACTGTAAGCTCATCTGCATCTAAAGTTCCAACTAGGTCATTTAAGAGCAATGAGTCTCTTGCTCAATCAAGGGCTGATAAAATGGAAAAGCTTCTTAACGATTATTTTGCAAACAGAGGAATAACTAACGTAAAAATTAAAATAGAAGATGTTAAAGTTGATGGACCTGAATTCGTAAGAGGAGAGAGAGACAACCTTGACAAATATGCACCTTTCCAGTTTGTCTCCATTTTCTCAAATGCGCTCAACATAGTTGAATCAAAAGAAGATACTAAAGTGATTCGATCGAAAGACACTGAGCTCAAAGGGCAAATTTCACCTGAAGCTAAAAGAACAGGGGAAATCATTGAGAGAGGTAATGTATTAGAAAGTGAATTCAGATACCATGTGATTACTGGAGTCTTTAATAGATCTGATTTTGCAAATGGATTGGTTGAATCAATGAGGGCTAAAGGATATGCCAACGCTAAAATTCTTGGTAAGAAAAATAATAAAATTTATGTGACAGCGGCTTCATTCAATGACTTGAACGAAGCTAGAGAAATGTTACAAAAAGCACAAAATGAAATAATTAATACGGCCTGGATATTTGACTCCAAGGAATAATAATTCTAATAGCTTTAAAGGTGGCTTCGGTCACCTTTTTTTTATCAATTATGCTCGAAATAAAAAAACCAATAATTTTCTTCGATATTGAAGCAACAGGACTTGATATTTCTCAAGACAGAATAGTTGAGATAGCCATGATTAAACTTTATCCCGATGGCCAACAAGAAGAAAAAGTAATACGTGTTAACCCTGAAATCACTATCCCAGATGAAGTGATTGCCATACATGGAATTTCAAATGAGGATGTAGCGAATGCTCCTAGATTTGAAGATGTTGCGCATGAAATAGAAACATTCATAGGTGATGCTGACTTAGCAGGATATAACTCCAATAAATTTGATGTCCCTATTCTAGCAGAAGAACTGCTTAGAGCTGGGTCTCAATTCGACTTAATGGGTAGAAAATTCATTGATGTGCAAAATATATTTCATAAAATGGAACAAAGAACGCTTGCAGCTGCATATCAGTTCTATTGCCAAAAAGAACTCACGAATGCCCACAACGCTTCTGCGGATACAAAAGCCACAATGGAAGTGCTTTTGGCTCAATTAGATAGGTATAATGACTTAGAAAAAAATGTATCTTTTCTAGCTAACTTTAGCGCAACAAAAGGAGATATCATTGATTTTGCTGGAAGACTTGCACTCAACGAAAATGGTGAAGCTATTTACAATTTTGGCAAGCATAAAGGGAAAACTTTAGAAAAAGTCAACCAAGAAGAACCCGGATATTATGGATGGATGTTGAATGCTAACTTTCCACTGACCACAAAGGCTGTGCTCAGAAAAGAAATGGATAAGATAAAACTAAAAACCTCCAAAAACACAGATGCCCCCATTGAGGATAAATTAAAAGCATTGCAAGAAAAGTTTCAAAAAAAATAAATAGTTGCCATGAAAATTATTTGCATCGGTAGAAATTATGCAGATCACGCAAAAGAAATGAATGCTAAACTACCTGAAAAACCTATGTTTTTCCTAAAACCTGATACTGCTTTATTACCCAAAAGGAACCCTTTTTATTACCCCTCTTTTACTAAGGATTTGCACTACGAATGCGAAGTTGTAGTCAAAATTTCGCGACTAGGCAAAAACATCGCAACAAGATATGCACAAGAATATTATGAAGAAATTGGAATAGGAATTGATTTTACAGCGCGAGATCTACAAGCAGCTTGCAAAGCTAAAGGTCACCCTTGGGAAATTGCAAAAGCTTTTGAACACAGCGCGCCTCTATCTGAGACTTTCATACCTAAATCTTCAATTGATATTAAAAACTTAAACTTTTCACTTAAAAAGAACGGTACAATTGTACAAACAGGAAATACTAAAGATATGATTTTTAGTATAGAGGAAATCATCAGCTACGTTTCTCAGTTCATGACCTTAAAAATTGGCGATTTAATTTTTACGGGAACACCACAAGGCGTAGGTCCAGTTCAAATAGGAGACCAACTTGAAGGTTTTTTGGAAGGGCAGAAAATGCTAGATTTGAGGATTAAGTAATGCCCAATAAATTAGTCAGCCACTAAATATTAGGACATGGTATTACCCTCAAAATCGCATTTAGTGATGGATCACAATTTTGCCAAATTCAATTGAACCATCTGTATAGCTCGTTTGAATAAAATAAACCCCATTATTCCAATTAGCGGAAGAGACGGTCAGTTTAACTGCATTATTCACGTTATTATCCAAGACTAAATTTCCTGTTGCATCTAATACCTTAAGCTTATCAATTCGCTTGTTGCTTGGGGCTAGTACATAAAATAAGTTGTTAGAAGGATTCGGATAGATTTGTAATTCTTGTACTTCACAATTGATAGCAATAGGGCCGTAGATATTTGAACTACCGTCAAAATCTATTTGTTTAATCCGGTAGTATGTCAAAGAATTAATTGCATTAATGTCTACTATATATTCAGTTCTTTCATTGGTTGTGCCCATTCCTACTATTCTATCTACTTGCTGCCAGTCACTCCCATTAGTACTCCTTTCCAAAGCAAAAAAATCATTATTCAGTTCTGAAGCTGTTGACCACTGAACACGATGAGATGAATTCTCACAAAAAACATTGAAGTCAACCAATTCGACAGGAAGCGCACTATTTCCAGATGTGCCATGCAGCCAAAATTCAGAGAATGAAGACACTTCGAACTCAACATATCGACTGGCACCATTGAACCCACCAATTAGCGCGGAAGATGCTCCACTATTTTGCTGTGCATGAAGCGAAATCGCACCGTTACCACAATTATCTGTAAAGACATCATTTTCATAAATGTGTGGATTCGCTGTCGCTGAGAATTTCGTTACAAATAAGTCTGAGAGCAAATTAACATCATCAAAGGGGTTCGCATTCGCTTGCGAAGCAGATGCAAGGGCATTAAATTCTGAATTATCAAAATACAAGCGAACAGTTACCGGTGCAGTTGGTGGGTGCTGCGCAGTTGCTTTAAATCTTCGACCCATAGCAGCAGTTTGGTATAATGGGTTTGCAGGTGACTGACATTCATCAATAGGTATTGAAGGTGTCTGAACGTAGGCATAAGCCGTAACATCTCCAAGATTTTGACCATTAGGGTTAATAGACATGATCAATCTATCCGTTCCTGGATGGATAAAATGTGTGAAATTATTTCCTGAACATGGACATGTCTTTTCATCATTATTCAGTGCATGAGTGTTTGGTATTTCAGCATCTGTTAACTCCATAATAAAATCTGAGCTAATACCAAGCCCTTCATCAGTAGCATTAAAATAAGCTCCACCTCCAGGATTCACCATTGTCATAGCTCCAGAAAAAGTATTTTGTGCTGCCGCCCACAATACAAGTCTGCTCCCAGAACAAGCTCCCCCAGAGTTATTTAATGCAAAACCTCCGCCTGTATTCGAACACCAAGTATCTCTTCCAACTTCTGTTGCCCAAAGTCGCTAATTATTCGAATTAAATTTTAATAACGCCACAGCTCTCTCAGAATTAGACGGATGAAAATAGCTTCCAGCTAAAGATTGAGATGGTAATGGAGCATGAGCCCAAACCCACCCGGAAATGAATACATTATCTTGACCGTCAATACCAATACCTTTAAAAGTAGTTCCATCTCCTGTAGTATTTGAGCCATAATAAGTTGACCATTCTAACTGTCTGTTATTATTAAATTTAATAATATAAGCATCTCTTGCCCATGAACTAGTACTTGTGGATCTCGCTCCTTGAAAATAAGCACCTCCTCCGGGGTTGAGCGTAGGAAAGTTTGTGGTGGATGAATGTCCAACAACATACAAATCTCCTTGCGAATTTTTTCGAATTGCACCAGGGTCATTCCAAGCATTTGTCCCTGCATAACCAGAACCACTAACAGTATTACCTCCAAAAAGTGTTGACCAGATTAATGCTCCTGAGCTATTAAATTCCAATATCCCTGTTTTTCTGCTATTTCCATGTGTAGATATCGTTGATGCATCAATATATGCTCCTCCTCCTGGGTTTACAACAGCCCAACCTGAGGCAGACCCAGCTGGCCCCGATGACGGAGATTCGGGTCTAATATCAACTTGAGTGGCAATGATTATGTGATCGTTGTTATCTATGCTCATGACTGTCCCTGGTTCACCTGAGCCATTGAAAGTCTCTGCTACTCCTCTTGAAATATAGGTTCCCCAGTTCAACTGAAGATTATTTGTAAAGCGAAACAAAACAGGTGTTTCACGCTCTAATGGTGTATTATTAAAATAGTGCGGGGCACCTGGGTTAGCAGTTGGAACGGGATGCCATGATGTCGTTGGAGTGTAGGCATAACCAGCCATAACAATGTTATTAGATCCATCAATCTGCACAGATTGGATACTTAATCCAGAGCTATTGGTACCAGTGGAGTTAAATGTAGTAGCATGTAAACGAGCTCCTGTTGGCGAAAATCTTAATATAAAGGCCCTATTGTTTCCAACTTGTGTATTATAATAAGCTCCACCGCCACCATTAAAATGTGGAAAAGTATTTGTTCCTGCAAATGGAAAACTCATTGCACCCACAACAATTAGGTTATCTGAATGATCAACTGCAATGACATCACCGGCATAACTAATTCGCGTTGTTTGACTCGAAGCATAATAGGTTGACCAAACAATTTGTCGTTGCGCATTGAACTTTTGAACGACCAATTGCAAACCATTTGCTCCACCCGTTGAAATGAAATAAGCCCCACCACCAGGATCAACTGTTGGAAAAGTAGTTCTATTATATGTGGATAAGGCAACATACATGTTACCTTGTGAATCAAATACAGGATGACTAACCGTAAAGGAACTACCAGATGAATTTGAATGGAAGAATGTTTTCCAAGTCACAACAGGGTCAATAGTAAGTCTATGAGCCTGGTTATAATTAGAAACATTGAACGAAATGGTATCTCCTGAAAGTAAAAACGATGAATTGATTTCTCTGTCCTGACTAAAAGAAACAGGTCGATTTTCCATAAAGTCACCTGCAAAAGTTCTTATAAGCAGATTACCTTCTTCATCTAAAACTAACGCTTCACTTCCATTGTATAATAACTTGATTTGTCTGTAATCTGCATAAGGTGCAACTTCAAAATCATATTTTAAAATTCCATCTTTAAAATAAAAAATTAAGTCAATGCCCTCATAAACTTCTTTATACTTAATCAACTCAAAATCTTGAACTCCAAGAATGCCGTCACTGTAATTTGGATGGTAAAAATCTAACAATCCTGCACTAGGATTAAGACCGTTGCAGTTTTGCAGATTTCCTCCTACGACTTCCAAGTCTACTCGATAACCTTTAAAGTCTTGCAGAACATTAACAGGAGTTTTTTTTCCATTAGAATAATCAAACATAATTTTTTCCCACTCCTCATGACTGTAAGGATTTTGAATCATTCCGCTTTCAATACTATCCATCTGACTAGGACTAAT
>JAFIEX010000021.1 GCA_020832365.1 Crocinitomicaceae bacterium | reverse complement strand
TCTTAATGGGAGTTTTGTGCTCCCATTATTTTTTTTCGTATATTTTCGCAATCATTACGAAAAATATGGCCGAAAATCTTAAAATCGGTATAGTTGGAGATTTCAATTTTTCGCTCAATAGCCACCACGCTACCAACCTTTCTATGGAGCATGGGCAAAGGTTGTTAGATCGAGAAATAAATTATTATTGGATACGCTCTATGGAGTTTATAAACTGGAAACAAGAGGACTACCTCAATTATGACGGTTTTCTGGTTGCTCCAGGGCCTTTTGAGAATAGCTTTTTTATGAGAGGGATAATCCGAAATCTCTTAGAAAGCAAGAAAGCAACACTTATAACAGGTGAAGCTTTTAAATATTTCATTGACTTATTGATTGAACAATATAACTTGCATTCTAATGGAGAAAAATTAATCTCCGACAACCTATTAGAACAAGGCCAATTTGAAAAAGTAGAAGTAATCCCACACTCTAAAAATCTCAAAAAAATATATCAAGATTTTAGCAGAACCGAGTTTACGCTTTGTAGATACTCAATGTATCCCCATTTAATCAATTTTTTAACGAAGGAGGTATTAGATATAGAGGCAATTAATCAGTTAGAAGAACCAGAAATAATCAGTTTAAAAAACGCGGATTATTTTGTGGCGACGATGCACTTACCTCAAATATGCTCGACCAGAGAAATGCCTCACCCATTGTTGTATTCCTTTATTAATTTTATTCATCAAAAGGAAAAAGTTTAAAGGTAAAACGACAATTTTTAGTTGAACATGTTCATATCATTGTCTTCCACTTGCTGCTCATAAAATTCATCAACTGCCAGCATTCCGATAGGCTGCTTATAGGCCTGAACAGCTAAAAAATCACATCGTTCATTTTCTGGATGACCTGAATGCCCTTTAACCCAGAAATATTTTGGTTGATATTTTTCGTGAAGAGGCAAGTAACGTAGCCATAAATCCTTGTTTTTTTTGCCTTTAAATTGTTTTTTTTGCCAGCTAAAAACCCAGCCCTTTTCAATGGCATCAATAACGTATTTTGAATCTGAATAAACTTCTACCCTATACGAATCTGACTTCAAAACTTCTAGACCTACAATCACCGCTAACAGCTCCATCCTATTGTTCGTTGTCTTTCGAAAACCACCTGAAAACTCCTTCTTTTTACCGTTAAAAGTTAACAAGGTGCCAAATCCTCCAGGCCCAGGGTTTCCACTAGCAGCGCCATCGGTATAGATTTTGATAATATTCATAAAAAGTAATACTTATATTTACAAAATGAAAAAACTAATGAAATCAAATATAGCACTTTTTACCCTATTTCTATTAATCAGTATAAGCCATGCACTAACTCAAAAATCTAATTACGAATTTGTTGGTTTTTTGAATACCGAAAACAATGAGGCTATATCGTACAAAATTATTTTTAGCGTAAACAAAAATGGCGAAATAGTTGGAGAATCCCAAACTGATCTTTTTGGCGTAAACACAACAAAATCTAAGATTGTTGGGGAAATTGATAAAAAAGGAAAAAAGCTTTCTTTTCGTGAAATAGAAAATCTTTCCACGAAGTCTAAAGCCAATCCAGATGAATTTTGCTATGTCCATATCGATAACATCAAAATACGAACATTAAAAAATCAGAGTTTTATCAATGGTGAATTCATGGGGTATTTCCCTTCTGGTCAAAAATGCGTTAATGGAACAATTAGCGTGGTAAGTACAGAAATTTTCGAACTATTTGAGGAAATGGCAAAGGAAAACAGCACTCCTGATGCAGCAGAAAAAACGGAAAAAGCGAGAAGTTTAATTGATTTCGTGGACCAAAGCATTACAACGCTTTATAAAAACGAAGAGTTGATATTAAATTGGGATAAAAATACTTTGATTATTGAAGTTTGGGATGATTTTATTGAAGATGGTGATATAGTTTCTATTTACGATAATGGCAAACTGGTCTTATCAGAATATACTATCCGAAAAGAAAGGAAAAGAATAGAAATACCCATTAATGAAAAAATTCATATCATTGAAGTCAGAGCTGTTAATGAAGGAAGTTCACCACCCAATACGGTTCATATGCTGGTCACTGATGGACATCAAAAAACGGTTGTTGTTGCAAAGCTGAATAAAGGAGATAAAGCAAGCATCAAAATTCATAAAAAATGAACAAACAAAAGTCACAAGAAGAGAAGCCCAAAAAGAGATGGATGTACTATGTCAAATTTTCCCTGTACATTGCTGTTTTCCTTTTGGGAATAATACTTTTATTTCTACCAGCTGATTATTTTGATCAAGGAGATTCCGTTTGTCTATCCAAAAGCATGTTTAACGTTGAATGCTATGGATGTGGAATGACAAGAGCTGTAATGCACTTGATCCATTTTAATTTTCAAGAAGCCTACCAATACAATAAACTAGCCTTCATAGTTGTACCACTTCTAATTTTTCTTATTGTCAGTGATTTTATTAAGTTAGTAAAGGATAGGGAAAGTTACAAGTAAGTATTTCCGTTTTTGTTTTTTTCGTTCAAATATAAACCAGATATTATTTCTAATTGATAAGTTAAATTTATTCGTTGAGTACATGTAAAGTGTACTTTTCTATGTGTTATGCTTATTGATATAATATCGGATCTCATGTGCATCTAAATATTTTTAAAACAAAAAAAGAGGTGCCTAGTCAGACACCTCAATTTATCAATTTAAGTTTGGGAACTATTTACCTTCTTCCCCTTCCATTTTATCTTTCAAAGCAGCTAATGCATCCAAGTCACCTAAAGTTGACTTTTCAGTATTTCTGTTGATATCTTGAACCGATTTTGAAGAAGACTTACCACTTTTGCTAGAAGCAGATGGCTTGTCTTCACCTTCCTCATAAGTTCTTACATGAGATACAACAATTTTCTTTGCTTCTTTGTTGAACTCAATCACTTTGAAGTCAAGTTGTTCTTCTACTTTAGCATTAGAACCGTCTTCTTTCTTCATGTGTTTAGCAGGGCAGATCGCTTCTACACCATAAGGCAAAGATACTACGCCACTTTTGTCTTTCTGATCAATGATCGTTCCTTGATGAACAGATCCTTCTCCAAAGATTGTCTCAAACACATCCCAAGGATTTTCTTCAAGTTGTTTGTGGCCTAAAGAAATTCTTCTGTTCTCTTTATCGATTTCTAAAACAACTACTTCCATTTCGTCACCAACCTTACAGAATTCAGATGGATGTTTGATTTTCTTTTGCCAAGAAAGATCAGAAATATGAATCAATCCATCAACACCTTCTTCAAGCTCTACAAATACACCAAAGTTTGTGAAGTTACGAACTTTCGCTTTGTGCTTAGATTCAACTGGGTAACGGCCTTCAATTTCAGACCATGGATCTGGCATCAATTGTTTGATACCTAGCGACATTTTTCTTTCCTCTCTATCTAATGTAAGGATAACAGCTTCAACCTCATCACCAATGCTCAAGAAATCTTGCGCAGTTCTAAGATGCTGCGACCAGCTCATTTCAGAAACGTGAATAAGCCCTTCTACACCTGCAGCGATTTCAACAAAAGCACCGTAATCAGCAAGTACAACAACTTTTCCTTTAACTTTATCACCTACGCTTAGCTTTTCGTCTAGAGCGTCCCATGGGTGAGGCTGTAACTGCTTCAATCCAAGTGCAATTCTCTTCTTATCGTCGTCGAAATCTAAAATTACAACATTTAATTTCTGATCCAACTCCAAAATTTCTTCTGGATGATTTACTCTACCCCAAGAAAGGTCAGTGATATGGATTAATCCATCCACACCTCCAAGGTCAATAAACACTCCGTAAGACGTAATATTTTTAACCGTACCTTCTAATACTTGTCCTTTCTCAAGACCAGAAATAATTTGTTTTTTCTGCTCTTCTAACTCAGCCTCAATTAAGGCTTTGTGAGAAACTACAACGTTTTTGAACTCTTGATTAATTTTCACCACTTTGAACTCCATGTTTTTACCAACATAGATATCGTAATCACGGATTGGTTTAACATCGATTTGAGAACCAGGTAAAAACGCTTCAATTCCGAATACATCGACAATTAAACCACCCTTAGTTCTGCATTTTACAAATCCAGTAATCACTTCACCAGTGCGAAGAACTTCATTCACTCGTTCCCATGCATGGTGCATTCTTGCTGTTTTGTGAGATACCACAAGTTGACCGTTTTTGTCTTCTTGCGATTCAACATAAACAACAACCTCATCACCAATCTTTAGGTCTGGATTGTAACGAAATTCATTGATAGCCACAACACCTTCTGATTTGTAACCAATGTTGATTACAACTTCTTTCTTAGTAATTGCTACTACCGTACCTTTCATCACCTCTTTTTCGTTGATAGAGGTTAATGTTGCTTCGTACTTATCAGCGTACTCTGCTTTTTCTGCTTTACTGTATCCGTCTAAATCTAACGCATCCCAGTCAAATTCAGGATTACCCTGAGGCTTAATGTTTTCTGCCATATTGGCTTTAATTAATTGTATTTCAGATTCCCCTGCCAACCTGAAAGTTGTTAATGATCGTCACTTTAGCCAGGGAGAGTGACATT
Organism: Crocinitomicaceae bacterium; assembly: GCA_020832365.1. Classification (GTDB taxonomy): domain Bacteria; phylum Bacteroidota; class Bacteroidia; order Flavobacteriales_D; family Crocinitomicaceae; genus JAFIEX01. The sequence goes on along the minus strand of JAFIEX010000021.1, from coordinate 18,295 downwards.
TTTTTTTAAATGAGGTGCAAAAATAGGTGGATTATTTTGTACTGACAAATTAATCCAACAAAAAATACCTCCAAAAAGCATGATTTTTGAAAGTTAAAGCAAGATTTTTAGATGATTTCCGATAACAATCGTGCTTATCCTTGTTCGGCAACCACTTCTTTAACTTCAGGGAGATGAGATTTTAATAAATTTTCAATTCCATGTTTCAAAGTAGCTGTAGAAGATGGACAACCAGAACAAGCACCTTTTAATAATACCGTTACAATTCCATCTTGAAAATGTCGAAACTCTATCGCCCCTCCATCTCCTTCAACTGCTGGTTTTACGTATTCCTCTAATAAGTTTTCAATGATGGTATCGTATTCAGATGCTGCAATTGGTTGACTGCTATCTTCGTTACCTGCCTCGTCTTTTTGCACAACTGGCTTCGGCTCTGGAATGCGGATAACAATTTCATTACCGTCTGCGATATAGTTTCGGATAAAATCTCTTAAATCCTGTAAAACGTAATCCCATGATAGTGCTTCATTCTTTGTTACAGAAACAAAATTAGAGGCAATAAAAACGCTTTTGACAAACGGAAACTGAAAAAGCTGTTCTGCCAATGGAGAATAACCCTTGGCATCAGCCGCAGAGGTAAATTCTACTTGTTTAGAAGGATCAATCAAATAATTATTCGCAACAAATTTCATAACCGCAGGATTGGGTGTCATCTCTGCATATATAGTAACTGGAATCTTTGACATATCTTTTTTTTCGCAAATTTAAGAAACAATGTTGGTATTTTATTGTCGAAAACGAAGTTATTAAGAATATTTCTAAATAAAACAAGCCCTGTAAGCAATTGAAACTTTGTTTTTTCGTGCAACAAATGTTACCTTGAAGAGATTAAAATACTTTAAATTGTCATAATATTTTCACCTTTCAATGATTTGTTTTAATTTTGGAACATGTCAAAGTGGATACAAATCGTATTACTTATGGTTTTGGGGACTTTTTTATTTAGCTCCTCTGGTATTGTTTTACATAAACACTATTGTAGTAAAGATGGTGTTACCATATCTTGGAAACCAATCAATAACCACCAGTGTCAACATAAAGAAAAAGAAAATACGCCGTCAACCTGTAGCACATCTTGTTGCGCTCAAACTGAAAAAAGCGCTAATAACAAAGTGCCGAATGTAGAGAAAAGCTGTTGTTACGACGAGCTGAATGTTTTATCCTTGGACATTGATTTGGGGATGAATAATGTGACGTTTATTGTAGATTGTGATTTACCGTTCTTCGAAAACAACATTAAATTCATTGAATTAACGAACTTGACACCTATCGCTTTCCCACAGCGCCCACCTCCTCTATTATCGGCAGATTACCTGGCATTGTTGCAACAATATTTGATTTGATTCTTGGGTTAAACCTTAGCTCTAATTTCTTGACCATATGGTCAACTTGTTGAATTAACAATAATCAAAATACAATGCGCAATTTATTTTTAACTTTTATAATTGTTTTACCAAATATCTTATACAGTCAAATAGAAGGCTATGTTTATGGCGCTATTGATGGTAAGGACAAAACCCCACTTTACGCGGCTGACGTATTTTTCAAAAAAAGTGGAAAAGGAAAAACCACCTGTGACCAAGGACGATTTTTTTTCGAATTACCCCCTAAGCTACCCGATACTTTGATCATTCGCGCCATGGGTTATCACCCAGACACTATTCCTATTGCTAAGTTAGATAAAGATGTCTATCTCGAAATTACGCTCTTTCCAACCTCCGAATTGGATGAAGTCGTGATTAAAAAAAAGCGAGATAATTCCATGTTTTTAAGACTGGATGCAAGAAATACAGAAGTGCTGAACGCAGGAGAACTAAGAAAAGCTGCTTGTTGTAACTTATCTGAGTCTTTTGAAACCAATGCTACCGTTGATGTAAATATGAATGATGGTGTTTCTGGAACCAAAAGAATCTCAATGATGGGATTAGATGGAGCTTACACGCAAATACAATTTGAAAACTTTCCTATTTTGAAAAATTTGGCTTTGGCGTCTGGCTTGAATAGCATTCCTGGTACGTGGATTAATTCCATACAAATAACCAAAGGAACTGGAACAGTTGTAAATGGCTATGAGTCAATGGTTGGTTTAATTAATTTAGAGTATCATAAACCGGATGATATGGAAAGGTTCTATTTTAATGCGTACGCTAGCAACCAAGGACGAGGAGAAGTAAATATTCATTCAGGAAATCAAATCAATGAAAAATGGAGTACGGGTGTTTATGCCCATGCTTCAACTGCACAGTTTGAAATGGACAGAAATAATGATGGCTTCAGAGATATTCCGATTGGAGAGGAATACGTCTTTATGAACCGTTGGAAATATCAAGGAAAAAATAATATTTCGCAATTTGGTATCAAAGCAAATCATTCCGAAAAAATCGGTGGAACCATAGGTTTTGACCCAAGAGGAGCAACACAAGATAATTATGGTGTAACCATCAGAAATAACAAAGTTGAATTATACGGCAAAAATGGTTGGACTTTTGAGGACCACCCTTATCGTACTTTTGGAATGATTTATTATGCAAAATATCAAGAATTATCAGCAATTTATGGAAGGAGAAATCTAAATGCAGAGGAATATCGTGGCTATCTTAACCTATTGTATGAGGATATTTTAGGTTCTACGATTCATGGAATTAAAGCTGGTGCAAGCTTCGTTTTCGACGACTTGAACCAAACCTTATTAGATAATATCCCTGCTGGAGTCATGCAAAACGACTTGATTCGAACGGAAATAGTTCCAGGAGCTTACACTGAATACACCTATTCAGGTTTGAGAACAACCCTTGTAGCTGGTGGAAGGCTAGATTATCACAACATGTTCGGATGGCAAGGCACACCGCGATTTAACATGAAATACCGAATCAATGAAGATATGGACTTAAGGGCAACCGTAGGAAGGGGTTTTAGAGTGCCGAATTATGCCGTTGATAACCTTTCACTATTGGCTACAAACATTCCATGGAACGTTCAAAATGATTTACTTCCAGAAACTAGTTGGAATGCTGGGTTAAGTTGGTATTACGAATTTAAAATAGCGAATAAAAAAGCGAGTTTTAATATTGATTATTTCCATACCTACTTTACCAATCAGCTGATTGCAGATAGAGATGAGGATCCAACTCAAATAATTTTTAAAAATCTCAGTGGTGTTTCATTTAGTAATGTTGTACAAGCGGATTTTAGAATAGAACCTGTGAGGGGTTTAGAAATTAAAACTGCTTATAAATTCTTGGATGTTCGTGCAACCATGGGCGGAATGATAATGGAGCAAATGATGGTGCCTAGACACCGTGGATTTATCAATGCAGGGTATGTCACCAGAAATAAAAGATGGGAATTTGATATTACAGGGTCAGTTTTTGGAAGACAAAGACTAGCACCTGTTGTTCTTCCGGATATGAGTATTTCTCAAGACAACAGAAGTGGTATTATGCACAATGTTAATGCACAAATCACGCATGTTTTCAAACGATTTGACTTTTATTTAGGTGGGGAAAATATTACCGACTTTCGTTTAATGAACCCAATCATTGATGTTGAAAATCCATTTAGTCAGCATTTTGATGCAACAAGGGTTTGGGCGCCAATTGTTGGGATAAATGTTTATGCTGGAATAAGAATTAAATTAGATTAAAACCATAAAAATAAAACAATGAAAAGATCAAAAAATAGAAAAATGGTAATACTTGCCATGGGGTTAGTGTTATTCTCTAGCTGTGCTGTATTTAAAGGAGGGCAAAATGAAACAGCGGAAATTAAAACCAATGCAGAATGTGGCATGTGTAAAGATAAGATAGAAGGAGAGTTAAACTATGTCAAAGGAATTCGCTTTGCAGAATTAGATGTAGACTCTAAAGTTTTAACGGTGAAATTCAATACCAACAAAATCGATAGCGCAACGATTAAGAAAAAAATTAGCGAAATTGGCTATTCTGCCGATGAAGTACCCGCTGATCCAACTGCCCAGCAAAAACTGCCAGATTGCTGCCAGCCCGGAGGGATGAGTAAATAGATTTTAAAAAATGCCAAACAAATAAAGCCCCTTAGGAAATTCCAAGGGGCTTTATTTTGTCTATCTTAATAGTGTTACATTACCTGATAACACTTGCTGATTGCCATCTAAGTCAACATAAACAAAGGTGTAAACATATACTCCTGAGTTGACTGGCTTGTCGCGATGAGTACCATCCCAACAGTTGTCAGGGCTTGTAGATTCAAACATTATTTCACCCCATCGATTAAAGATGCTTAAGTGCATAGTTTGGAAACAATCACCTAGCGCACAGAAGGTATCGTTATTTCCATCTCCATTTGGAGAGAAAATAGTTGGAAGTGCTACATTGATACATGGGTCATTTACAAATATAGTCACAGAATCTGTCCCTGTACACCCATCTGGGGTTATAACATTTACGAAGTAGGTTGTCGTTTGTGCTGGTGAAGCAATTGGGTTTTGACAATCCGAGCAGCTTAACCCTTCTGTTGGCGTCCAGTTAAATATTGCACCATTCGTTGCTGGATCTATTACGACTTGTAAAATCACTTCATCACCACTATTGATAACTGCACTATTTGGAACAATTTCTACATCAATTGCTCCTGAGCCAATACTTACCGAAGCGAAAGCTGAACAACCTTCATCATCTGTCACAGTTACTGTGTAATTTCCAGCTGTCAAACCTGTAGCTGTGGCGTTATTACCACCACTAGGCGACCAAGAATAGTTATATCCTGGGGTCCCACCTGATGCAACTGCTGTGGCAGTTCCGTCTGCACTTCCTGCGCATGTTTCGTCTGTAAAACCAACTATTTCAACAGTTGGACCATTGGCATTTACTACGGTTACACTTCCTGTAGCCTGACAACCTTCAGCATCTGTAACCGTAACCTCATAAAATCCAGCTCCTAAATCATTGACAGTTGCAGTAGTAGCGCCATTTGACCATAAGTAGGAGAAGCCGCTAGCCCCCCCAGTTGCAACAACACTTACCGAGCCATCATCAACGTCACAAGCAGAAGGTAAAGAGGTTAAGTCTAAAATAATTGCTGCGGGTTGAGCTATTGTAACGGTCAACGAAGCAGGACAACCCTCACTGTCTGTTACGGTAACGGTATATGTGCCCGCTGACAAGCCGGTTTGGGAAGGTCCTGTAAGCCCTCCTGGCTGCCATACAAATACATTTCCACCAGCTCCACCAGTTGCAGAAACTGTCGCCGATCCATCATTTAAACCAAAACAACTAACGTCAGTGCTGTTAACTAGGTTTATTTCTGGACCATCCGTTGCAGAAACATTTGCTGTGATTGTGGTAGTGCACCCATTAACGTCTGTAACATCGACACTATAACTACCAGGGCTAACATTGTTTAAATTTTGAGTACTTGCGCCATTGGACCAGCTATAAGTGTATGGGGAAGTACCGCCTGTTACGGACAAGTTGACCGCTCCGTCCGTTGCTCCACAAGCAGCATCTGTAACCGTGGTGTTTAAAACAAGAGCATCTGGTTCTGTAATATTAACAATTACAGAGCCTGCACAATTGTCAGTGTCAACAACATCAACAGTATATTGCCCAGCAGAAAGACCTGATTGGGTAGCTCCAGTCATTCCTCCGGGTGACCATGTATAAGTATAATTGCCGTTTCCACCTGTAGCAGTTACAGTTGCTGAACCATTATTGTCACCATTACATAAAACATTAGTTTGGTTGCTAACCGTAACATTTAAGCTCGTACAAGGTGTTGTAGTGCAAGAATCTAATGCATTCAAGTCATTGATAGTAACGGTGTAACCTGCACCATCTGTAACAACAATGGGTAGATTAGAGGTCGGCATAACCGTTACGCCTGTGTCAAATTGTTGTAATCCTCCCGGACTATTACAAGTAGTAACTTGATTCAAATTGCCATCTAAGCATTGATTTGGCAATAAAGGAGGAAATCCAGGAATCCAAGTAAATCCACAGTTTTCACAATCCGCTTGATTGTTGATGGGGGTGGAAGACGGTGGTACAGTTTCTTCCCAAACTATTGTCCCTACACCGTTGGTAATAGTTACCGTTCCATTTGCATTAATACAAGCTTCTAAGGGCTGGCAAGGACTAACTATGACACTCTGTGTTAACTCACCACATGGAAGTGTGTAGGTGATCAAATGCTCGCCTGGACCTGCAATAGCTGGATCAAAAACCCCAGATGCATTAACTCCGGGGCCACTCCAAGTGCCCCCGGGTTCAGAAAAGTCTATCGTAACCGCAGGGTCTGTTTCACATAATGGACCGGGATTACAAAAATTTGGATCACAGCAAATAATAGCAAATTGTGAACAAGCAGAAAAGTTCAAGGATTCTATTCTTCCATTTCTGTTGACAGCTGCGTTATTCTGTTGTGCGCCCGCGGCCAATACTTCCCCATTACTATTTACAGATACATCATAAACATTAAAGTTGGTGGGTTGTGTTCCTAGGATGTTTAAGTTGGCATCATACTGCACAACCTGATTCATTGAGCCCGCATAAATATTATTACAGTCGTCAACAGCTAACCCAGAGCAATGCATTACGTGTCCACCGATAAGTGGAACAGTGTTTGAAGATCCTCCTGGAATTGGCGCAACATTAACAAGCGCACCAGTAAGTATATCCCATTGTCTTATTTCATCGCCAGAGTGCGTGTAAAAATAGTCCTCCCCTGCAATGATTCCTTTTAAACCACCACCATTTTGTGTTTCCGGTAAGAAATTCTCGCATTTATACCCTAAATTTCTTTGATTATCTTCATCAAAAATAGGCGGGTTGTTTCCACAAAAGCTGAAATTATCGGTGATTTTACCAACCTTAGTATGCGTCAAATAAACATATTGCGAGTTTTTGGATGATGCTACTGACCGCACCTCAATGGGCGTATCTAAAAACAATCCTGTTGGAGGATTATTTAGGTTGACAGATACCAATTCAAAAAGCTGCGTATTCAATATGTTCCCATTATTAATATCGATATCATAAATAGCGCCCCAAAAATCATTAATGAAAAGCGCAATATTGGCCTCGGTTCCTCCCACTATCAATTTGGTATAATCACAATTAAAAGTAATAGACCAAAATTCTGATGGGCCGTTCATCGTTGTATGATTATTAGACCATACCAACCCACCGTTTGTATTTACCCTTTGGATAGTAGGACTTGTTCCTGATGTTACAAAGCTGTTTCCATTTGGATCAGTGGCCAAAGTACCTAACCAAACATTATTCGTGTCCCAAGGAGTTACATAAGTCCATTGTAAATTACCATTAATGTCATACTTTTTTAATTCCATTGGGGTTTCACCACCAATGGCATAAACATTGCCAAAACTGTCTGTCTCTACTTCCCAAACAGCAGTTGAGGTTTGGAAGTTGGGAGAAACTATCCATGGGTCAATAACAGCAGCTTTGGAATTATCATAGTTAGCTAATTCAAATGAAAGCACATTATCTTTCCAATTGTACTTTGAAGCTATTGGTGTGCCGTCTGCATAGAATGAAACAGGTGCTTTTTCTGTTATTTCACCTAAAGATGTTTTGATTGCTAACTCACCTGCGTTATTCAAGGTAATTGAAATTCGCTCTCCTTGGGTGTTGGTATGGGCTGATGAATATTTTAATTTCACCTTGGAAGGGTTAGCGCCTGGGTGCAATAATATATTATACTTTATTCCTCCCTCAGGATGAATGATATACTCAACATCAATGTTGTCATAGAGGTTTTTGTAAGTAATTTTATCATAACTGTGAATTCCAGAAATAGCGGTTTCTTTTTTGTTTTCATCGAACACACCAAAAGTATAGTACGGCGCATATTTCCCTTCAGCAACAACCTCCACATTTGGATTAGCATCTAACCAGTGCACTTGAATAAGTTCAGAAATATTTAAACGCTTCGGTGTCACAGTAGGATCATCTTTACGCTTCGGGTTTTTGATGATTTTATCAAATCGATATGTCCAACCATCCGGTGAAAAATAAATATTAAAAGGATTATGACTAACAGAATACAAAATAGGTGTTTCGCCGCGCCAACTTCTCCCATCGAATTGACCTTTATTTTCAATGAAGCCTTGTTTAGTTGTGAAGGGAGGAGCCGAATGGCCCTGTTGCGCAAAGTTCCAGTGATTTGACAAAATATAAATAAAACAAAGGATAATCAGTCTCATAACAAAAATATTTCTTAATACAGCATTTTATGGGCTTCAAACTATTTTTCAAAAAACATAATGATTATTTTAGGGTCAATAATACCCTAATAAAACAAAGTTAATAATAGTAGTTCTAATCTTCATTCCGCATGTTATTTTGCAAAAATAAGCACTGACTAAATAATGAACAAAGGGCTGCCCCCTCAAAAAAAAGCAAAAGCAGCATTAAAGCAAATATTTTAACGGTATTAATATTTTCTGTGTTTTATATAACATTTCTTGCGGGTCTATAAAAAAATAACTTCTTTTGTAACATGAAACACATACTTATTCTGTTTTCGTTAATTTTATCTATCTCATTAACGAATACCATTGCTCAAACAGAGCCCAAAGTAATAACTTTTAAATCAGACGATTCATCCAACCCAAATATTTCGAAGGAAACATTAGAAAGAAATGTTTTCAAGTTGAGTATCATAGAAATATTGGCTGGCGATTTCCCAGTTTATTACGAGCGGGGGTTGAATAACATGTTTTCATTGGAGTTTGGACTTGGTGCTACTTTTGGCGATTTCATGAATGATTTCAGCAGTCTTGCATTTTTTGATCCAGACTCTGATATTGGCATTCAATATGGTTTAAGCTACAGTTTAGCACTACGATTCTACCCAATTGATTTATTTGAGGAATTTTACGTTGCAACGGAGTTTAAAAGTAGGAATTTCAGATGGAGTTATTTAGATCACCAAGAATCAAGAAGATACAGAATGCCCAGACTAAGTCTTGGATATGCCTACTTTTATGATAATAACCTTGTGTTTGATTATTTTTTGGGGGTTGGACTGAACAACATGTCTGAGAGCAGGTACGATTTTATAGAAGATGCTGTTGTTCGCAAAGACTTTAACCCAAGACCACGACTTCATGCTGGTTTTAAAATAGGATACGTATTTTAAATTAATCTAATTATATCATGAAAATCACATTATTAATCGCTTATATGTTGGCATCCTTTATTGTGTTATGCCAAAACATCGAAATACACCAAGGTCCAAAGAACAGGTTTGCTTCCAATTGGTTTGTAAGCGACATTCTTACTAGTGATGCTAATGGAATTATAACCATTCAAGAGAAAAGAGGTATTTTTCGCAAGCCAACCTACAAACTTCAAAATTATGATCAAAGTATGGCGCCTTTGCCAGAGGCAGAATTTGAGCTTCCTGATAAAGATTTAGAAATTCAACAATTTTTATATAAAAATGAAACCGTATTTATCTTTTTTAGTAAATATGACAAAGATAAAAACTTGAACTTTTTATATGGAACAACGTTGAATCGCAGGGGTCAGTTAAATCAAAATTTCTTCGAGTTGGCTGCTGTTGAGGCAGATAGTAAAAGAAAAATAAATAGTTTTGATATTAATCACGCTCATGATTCAACGAAATTCCTAATTTCGATTATACCGCCCTTCAGCAAAAAGGAAAACCAGCAGGTGCACTTTTTGGTATTAGACCATGAATTCAAGGAATATGACAATGTGCAAATTAAATTCCCTTATGAAGATAGAGATATTAATCTAAAAGATGCACAACTTGATAAAGATGGTAATATTCACCTAATGGCATCGGTGGCCTTACCAGGAGAGGATGGAAAAAGGAGAGGCGTACTAGCCGATTGGGATTTAAGGCTTTTTACTTATTACAAAGATGACGAATCTTTTAAAGAGCACAAGGTGACCATAGGCAGAAATGAAGAAGACACCTACTTAACACAAGTGCAAATGTTTCGCGATGCAAAGGGAGTAATCCATTGTTCTGGATTTTACTCTAACAACAAACAAAACAGTGTTAAAGGTTTATTCACCCTAGATGTCGACACCGAAAATAAAACCATTAAAAACATTAAACATCAAGACTTTACAGATGAATTCATTAATGAATTTTTAAATAAAAGACAGCAAAAGAAAAAGCAGCGGGCACAAGAGCGTGGAAGTAATCGCTTTGATGAGTTACGCAATATTGTGTTAAGGGATTTTGTATTGAAGTCGGATGGTAGTTTTTATTTTGTTGCGGAAAGCTATGTATATTATGTAGTTTCTACAACGGATGCCAATGGGGTCACTAGAACTACACATCACTATGTATATGGTGATGTGCTTTTAGCAGATGTAAAGGTGGATAACACGGTCAATTGGTTTGCAAGAATCCCGAAATATCAGCATACTACTAATGACAATGGAAAATATTCTGGTTTATCCACTTCCATTGGGAAAAATGATGAACTATACGTGATCTTTAATGACAGTAAAAAGAATGCCAACATCAAATATCCAGAAAAGAGAATCAATTTTAATTTAAAAAATGCTATTACAGTACTAGTAAGTTTTGACCAAAAGGGAGATTTTAATAAAACTGCTTTGATGCCTGCAAAAGAAGCAGCTACTATTTTAATGCCTAAAATGTACTATGCTTCTAGTCCTGGTGACTTACTTTTGTTCGCTACAACTCGTAAAGATTATCGCTTTATAAATATCCGTTTTTAATGAATAAAGTAAACTTAAATATATACTGTTAAAACGAAAAAAACAATCGTCCATTATTCAATAAATTTCTTATTCAGCATCCTTTTTGATTATAAGTAATCCACCTCTAAAATAAAGTTTTTTATGCGCAACTGATTCATTGCTAATCGATCTAATTCAAAGAAATATTATTTTTTTTTGCAATTAATTTAAATATTAATATTAATTTCATGCAACTTTTTTGAAACTTAATGCATCTTAATACAAAATCTTAACAATTCTACAGTTATGAGACACTATTTATTAGTACTATTACTAGGGCTTTCAATACTCTCTTTGAATAATGAAGCTAAAGCCTGCCATGCCATGTTAATTATTAATCCTGGTTTCAACTACATAACCGATGCTAATGGTAATAACATAGGTATTGAAATTACTGGCACATCCAATAACTCGTCATTTGGTTGTACGGGTACTTATTGGATGGATATTGAAGTTAGATGTGACGGTGATCCATTTGACGGCGGTCCTTTTAACCCTGGTTTTTATGGCCCATTAACAGATTATCCGTTTTTGCAATCTGCAATACAAATTAAAAATTCACAACCTCCTACTAACACTCCTTATCAACCAACACCATTGATGTTTACGGCCTTATGTCCTGGTCAAACTTATGTTTTTAGGGTTCGTGAAAACCACAATGGTAACGTTTCACAGTGGAGTGCGCCTATTGCTTTTCAGACACCAGGTACACCTGACCCATTATTAGGCTTTGCAGCAGCAAGCCCATTAGAAGTTTGTCCAGGCGACCAAGTTCAATTAACATCTGATGTAACAGGAGGATGCGGTCTCGCCGCGACCTACACATGGCAGCACAATAATGCTAATACTCAGAATACCACAGCAAACCCTACTGTCCCAACAGTTTTTGAAGTTATTATTACGGATCCTTGTTCAAACATGTCAATTACAGAATCAATTTTCGTTGATATTTTACCTCCTCCAGTTCCAGGGATTTCAATTGTCAATCCAGCACTAGTTTGTGAAGGAGATTTTACAGGGCTTGAATCACAAGGAGCCTCAGGTGGAACTATTCAGTGGCAAGTTGCTCCTAACCCCAATGGACCATGGACGAATATAGCCGGAGCAACCACAGCCAATGAGACATCTCCAGCGGTAAACAGCAACTTGTGTTTTAGGGTCGAGGTGTTTGGTTGTGCCCAATTTTCTTATAGTGATACCAACTGTGTTACAATGTCTCCTTTACCAATACCGAACTTTTTCCTTGATAATAGCTGCGAACAAAGCCCCGCCAATTTTATTGATCAGTCATCAGGGAACATTGTAGGCCATACTTGGGACTTCGGTGATGGTAACAATTCTAATAACCAAAACCCTTCAAATATTTATACGTCTTCTGGTACATTTAACGTATCTCTTGAAGTCATTACAGCAGATGGATGTATCAATCAAATCACCCAACCCATTACCGTATTCCCTAAACCTGTTGCTAATTTCACTGCTGACAACGAGTGTTTGGGAGATAATGTAAATTTTCAAGATCAATCTACTGTTACATCAGGTAATATTTCCAACTGGATTTGGAATTTCAATGATGGTAACACTTCTGCATCTCAAAATCCAAGTCATCTATACACAAACGATGGTAATTACAATGTTCAACTCATTATAATTACCAACAATGGTTGCAGAGATACAATAGCACAGCAAGTATCTGTTTTCCCATTACCAAATGTAAGTTTTGATTTCAATGATTTATGTGTTGGTCAAATAGGTGATTTCATTGATCAAAGTACTGTTTCAAACAATAACACCACCAATAATTTAGCAGAATGGAACTGGGATTTTGGTAACGGAAGTAACTCCAACCAACAAAACCCAGAATTTGCTTACAGTAGCAGCGGGAATTTTGATATAATCCTAACAGTAACAACTGATAACGGCTGTTCAAGTTCCGATACAGCAAACATAACGGTTTTGGATGTTCCAATTGCTGATATTACTGCCGTCCCTAATATTGGAATGGTTATTCTCGATGTGGAATTCATTAATAATTCATCAGGTGGAAATACATACAGCTGGAACTTCGCTAATGGCATTACCAGTTCCTCCAACTCTGCTAATAATGAATTCATGTCCTACTTAATACCAGGTAATTACTTGGTGTCAATTGTTGTGGATAATGGAATTTGTGCCGCAGAAGATACCGCATTGGTGATTGTTGAGAACTATCCAGATCCAGAATTTGACCTGCCAAATATTATCACTCCGGATGGAGATGGCGTTAATGATTTCTTAGAGTTCAATTTCAGATGGATGGGATCCATTGAGGTAAATATTTTTAATAGATGGGGGAATCAAGTAAATTCAATTGTAACAAGTAACTTTGATGAAGTTGGTGAAATACAAGCTACTTATGGATGGGACGGTAGAGATAGAGCTACTGGACAACCTGTGACAGATGGCGTTTATTATTATGTATATGAATTCAGAGCACTTAATGGACAAGTTATTACTGGCCACAATTTTGTGCATGTGAAAAGAGGAAAATAGATCCTTTTAATTGATCCTAGAAAAAGCGGATGTTTCATTATCATCCGCTTTTTCTTTTTACTAAACCTAGAATTGGCAAAAATCAGCATTAGATTACATTAATTCGACTTAATCATTTTTATCTTAACTTTGCATCAAAATTATATTCATGGATAAGAAGGATATGAAAGCTTTTGCTTCACAAGTAAGAAGAGACATAGTAAGAATGGTTTCTGCTGTTAACTCAGGACACCCAGGAGGTTCTTTAGGATGTACAGATTTTTTTAGTGTTTTATACAACAAAATCATGGATCATGACCCTAAAAACTTTTCCATGGATGGTAAAGGTCAAGATATTTTCTTTTTATCCAATGGCCATATTTCTCCAGTTTGGTATAGCACACTCGCCCGAAGTGGTTATTTCCCAGTTTCTGAACTTAGTACTTTTAGAAAGATCAATTCAAGATTACAAGGGCACCCCAGCACTGATAAAAAACTAGAAGGCATAAGAGCTGCATCGGGCTCTCTTGGTCAAGGACTTTCCATGGCAATTGGTACTGCATTAACAAAAAAATTAAATGGAGAACAAAATTTAGTTTATGTTCTAATGGGTGACGGAGAGCTGCAAGAAGGACAGGTATGGGAAGCCGCCATGTATGCCAGTGCAAATAAAGTAGATAATTTAATTGCAACCATTGACTACAATGGTAGACAAATTGATGGTGATGTAGAAGATGTTTTGAGCTTAGGAAATTTGGCACAGAAATGGCAGGCTTTTGGCTGGGAAGTTCTGGAAATGAACGGGCATGATTACGACGATTTAGAAAATACATTGGAGAAAGCAAAAAATCTAACTGGTGAAGGAAAACCTATAATTATTCTTATGCGCACGGAAATGGGACAAGGAGTTGATTATATGGTTGGGAGTCACAAGTGGCATGGTGTTGCACCTAATGCAGAACAACTTCAACTAGCTTTAGACCAATTAGAAGAGACTTTGGGAGACTATTAATATGTGGAAGAAAGCAATTTTTATATGTTTTATTTTAGTTGGCAGTAGCTTATACAGCCAACAAGAAATGACGCGTATTCTTTTTGTTTTTGATGCTTCCAACTCCATGAATCAAAAATGGGGAAGAGACACTAGACTTAATATTGCTAAAACGATACTCCGCAATGCTGTGGACAGTTTAAGAGGTATTGAAAATCTAGAATTAGCCTTGCGCATTTATGGACATCAGTATCCCGTAACAGCCACTTATCAAAATTGTGAAGACACAAAACTGGAAGTGCCTTTTGGTCCTGACAATCACAATTATATCATCAATAAGATAAAAGCAACTATGGCAAAAGGTACTACTCCAATTGCCAGGTCATTAGAAGCAGCCGCGGACGATTTCCCTGATAGGAATGCCAGAAATATCATTATTTTAATTACTGATGGAATTGAAGCTTGTGATGACGAGCCCTGCGTTATTGCTGATAAGTTAAGGGCAAAGGGAATTACCATCAGCCCTTTTGTCATAGGCCTCGGAATGGATATGTCCTATTTAGATCATTTTGCTTGTTATGGTAAGTACAGCTCCGCCGAAAGTGAGGAAGAGTTTAATGCCGTGCTAAAAGGCGTGCTCAATAAAGCGCTAGTGAATACTACTGTGCAAATAAACCTCAATACGATACATAAAAGGCCACTAGAAACAAACGTAACGATGTTCCTTTACGAGGCAGGAACAAAAAACATAAAATACACCTTTACACATACGCTCAATGAAAAAGGACTTCCTGATACCGTTGCAATTGACCCCAACATTAAGTATGATATAGTTGTTCACACTTTGCCCAAACAAGAAAAGAAAAATATCAAAATTCAAAAATTCACCCATAACACCATTGAAATTGACACCCCTCAAGGAGATTTAATTATTGACCATAAACAGAAAACCAGAAACTTAGCTGTTGAAGCTAGGGTAACGCAAAAAGGACAAACCAAAACTTTAAATCATCAAAAATTGGGTGCGACACAGAAATATATCGTTGGAGAATACCAAGTAGAAGTGCTTACATTACCAAGGCGCTATTTCGATGTCTCCATTAACCAAAGCGCGACAAGCAGAATTCTTATCGATGCCCCTGGAACACTTAATTTGCAAGCATTAACTTTAGTTACTGGTCAGATTTTTGAAATTCATGACAATGGTGAGATTACCTGGGTTTGTGATTTAGACGAAACTAAGAAAACAGATAAATGGGAATTACAACCAGGCAACTACCGATTAGTATATAGAAAAATAAATTTGAGTTCAACGGTGTACACGAATGTCAAGGACTTCAAAATACATGCGAACAAATCGATAACAATCCATTTATAATGAGTAAAAAACAAATTGAAGTAACAGGTAAAAAAGACACTCGTTCAGGTTTTGGCGAGGGATTATTAGAACTAGGAAAAAAGAACGAATCCGTAGTTGCATTATGTGCAGACCTTACAGGTTCTCTCAAAATGAACGCTTTTCAGGACAATTTTCCTGATCGTTTTTTCCAAATTGGTATAGCGGAAGCAAATATGATGGGGATTGCAGCAGGTATGACTATAGGTGGCAAGATTCCTTTCACTGGAACTTTTGCTAATTTTTCAACCGGAAGGGTATATGACCAGATTCGTCAATCTATTGCCTACTCTGGAAAAAACGTAAAGATTTGTGCCTCTCATGCTGGTGTTACGCTTGGTGAAGATGGTGCTACGCATCAAATATTAGAAGATATAGGGATGATGAAAATGTTGCCCAATATGACTGTAATTGTGCCCGCAGACTTCAACCAAACTAAAGCTGCAACAATGGCAATTGCAGACCATGAAGGGCCAGTTTATTTACGATTTGGAAGGCCTTCTGTTCCTATTTTTACTCCAGCTGACAAACCATTTGTTATTGGCAAAGCAGATGTTATCTTTGAAGGCGCAGACGTAACTATCATTGCTTGTGGACATTTAGTTTGGAAGGCGATTGAAGCAGCGCAAGCTCTAGAAGAAAAAGGAATAGACGCTGAAGTAATTAACATGCACACCATTAAGCCATTAGACGAAGATGCTATTCTAAAGTCGGTTAGAAAAACAGGGTGCGTTGTTACTGCTGAAGAACATATGATAAACGGTGGATTAGGAGATGCCGTTGCTCAAGTACTGGCTCGTCATATGCCTTCACCTCAAGAATACGTTGGTGTGAATGATACATTTGGCGAAAGTGGAACTCCAGATGCATTAATGGAAAAATACCAAATAGACACTAAAGATGTGATTGCGGCGGCTGAACGTGTTTTGAAAAGAAAATAATGATCCTTTGACATGGATACTTCAAAAGATATATTTTTAAATCGGCTTGGTCAAACAAGCCCTTTTCCTTTTCTAATTGAAGTTAGCCATGCGGATGGTAGCTATATATACGATACTAGTGGAAAAGCATATTTAGATATGATCGCTGGTGTGGCCGTAAATAATATTGGTCACCGGCACCCGAAAGTGATAAGTGCAATCAATCATCAATTGGATAAACACATGCACGTCATGGTTTACGGCGAGTTTATTCAGTCCGCACAAAATGATTTCGGTAAAAAACTAACCAGTTTATTGCCACCTTCTTTAAACGCAGTTTACGCAGTAAATTCTGGAACAGAAGCCAATGAAGCGGCTATTAAGTTAGCTAAAAGAGTCACTGGTAGAACTGAAATTATTAGTTGTATCGGCGCTTACCATGGCAGTACAAATGGCTCACTCTCCATATCAGCTAATGAAGTAAAAAAAACTGCCTTTCGACCACTTTTACCAGATATTCGTTTTATTAAGCACAATGATTTGGCAGATTTAAGCCAAATCTCCACTAAAACAGCAGCCGTAATCATTGAACCAATACAAGGGGATGCAGGCGTTCGAATTGCGGATGAAGTTTATCTTCAAACCTTAAGAAAAGTTTGTGATGACCATGGGGTATTGCTCATTTATGATGAAATTCAATGTGGCATGGGTCGCACTGGAAAATTATTTGCTTTTGAACATTACCCTAATGCCATACCCGACATTTTGACTTTAGGGAAGGCGCTAGGTGGGGGGATGCCAATCGGGGCTTTAGTGGCCAATCAAACCTTGTTAAAAACGTTTACAGAAAAGCCTATGTTGGGTCACATTACGACCTTTGGCGGTCACCCAGTAATTTGTGCTGCCGCTAATGCATGCTTAGCTGTGCTTGAATATGAAATTGATTGGTCTGACGTAAAGCAGAAGGGAGATTTTATAGCAGCATCTCTGGAAACTCATCCTTTGGTGCATACTATTCGGCACAAAGGCCTAATGTTCGCTATTGATTTAACATCACCAGAACAGGTAAATTTGGTTGTAAAGTACTGTTTAGAAGATGGATTGATTGCTTTTTGGTTTTTATCTCACCCCTACTCTTTTAGATTAAGTCCTCCTTTAAATATCAGCATGATAGATTGTGAAAAAGCGGTTAATATTATTTTGAATTCCTTTGATAAAGTTTATCAATTGAAATAAACTAATTACTATTTTTTCGGTCGCGTAACGATAGTAGCCCTTCTGTTCAAAGAGTGCTGATCTTCTGTACAGTCTTCTTCATCACAATCAATTTCTGGTTCTTCTTCTCCTTTGAAACGTCCGTAGATCAATTTAATATCCATTCCATTTTCTACCAAATAGTCAACTGTTCTTTGCATTCTGCGTTTTGAAAGCCACATATTGTATTTGTTACTTGCACGAATATCAGTGTGTGCCTCAATAATCGTCTCTGTATTCGGGTCTTTACCAAAATGGGATAAAAATTCATCTAAAACTTTCCGAGACTTTCGAGTTAAGTAACTTGAATTCAAATCAAAATAAATTTTACAACAAATAAATTCATCTGCTGGACGAGGATCTGGATTAGGTAAAATACGAACACTCATTTCTTTTGATTCATTGATTTCATCCGCTA
>JAFIEX010000020.1 GCA_020832365.1 Crocinitomicaceae bacterium | reverse complement strand
ATTTTTGTTCCGCCTGCGTTTGCAGCAGATGCCATAATGGAAGCAGCTAGTGCTGGAATTAAAGTGATAGTTTGTATTACGGAAGGAATTCCAGTGAAGGATATGACTATTGTAAAAGAATTCTTGAAAGCATACGATTGTACGCTTATCGGTCCAAATTGCCCAGGGGTAATTACTGCTGATGAAGCTAAAGTTGGTATCATGCCAGGATTTGTTTTCAAAAAAGGTAAAATTGGCATCGTTTCTAAATCAGGAACATTGACCTACGAAGCAGCTGATCAAGTTGCTAAAGCTGGTCTAGGTATCACAACAGCTATTGGTATTGGTGGTGACCCAATAATTGGAACAACAACTAAAGAAGCGGTTGAGTTATTGATGAATGACCCGGAGACAGAAGGTATAGTAATGATTGGCGAAATTGGTGGTAATCTTGAGGCGATTGCTGCGCGTTGGATTAAAGAAAATGCCAAGAAGCCAGTGGTTGGTTTTATCGCTGGAGAAACAGCGCCAAAAGGTAGAACTATGGGTCATGCTGGCGCTATTGTTGGCGGAAGCGAAGATACTGCAGAGGCGAAAAAAGCAATTATGCGTGAATGCGGCATACACGTAGTGGATTCTCCAGCTCATATTGGAAAGAAAATGGCTGAGGTTTTAGGTGTAACTGCTTAATTTCATTTAAAAAAATATTTATAAAAGGCTGCTTCGGTGGCCTTTTTTTATTGTTGTTACTAAAGGTATTTAAAATGACCTTATTTTAGTGCCTAGAATTTAAAGAGCTATGCAAGTTACCATTGTCGGATTAGGAGAAACAGGCGCAACAGTAGCCGCTTTATTAATAGAAAAAATAGAAGGAATTACCATCAATGTCATTGATCCCTCGGAGTGGGTTGAGGGTAAAATGTTAGATTTACAGCACGCAGCAGCTTTCAAATCCACGAAGATATTGCGCAATGATTGGTCCGCTGCAGCCGAGGCGGAATATCTTTTTTTCTGTGCAGGAGTAAGAAACCCTAAAGAAGGGGATAGGATGGACGTAGTTCAAGAAAATAAAGCGTTAATAACTGCTGTGTTCAGTAATTTTAAACCGAAAAAAGACGCTATCGTTATTGTATTGACTAATCCCGTTGAAGCCATCGCACAGTGGATATATGAGCACCTCGAGAAAAAAAATATCGTAGTCGGAACAGGAACAGAACTCGATAGGTTGCGATTAGCTTATCTTATGCAGGTGAAGTCTGGAGTCGATTATTCCCAAATTCACGCAATAGTCATTGGAGAACATGGAAGTGACATGGTTGCTGTTTTTAGTCAGTCGAAGGTCAAAGGTGAAAAGGCGTCAGCTTATTTTAGTGCAGAAGAACAAAAAGCCTTACATTACGACTTAGTGAATGCGGCGAAGACAATTCGTAGAACTGAAGAAGCAACAAAATACGGGGTGGCGCAATGCGCTATTGATATTATGGTGTCGTTTATGGATAGTAAGCCAGCTTATAGAGTAGTTTCAGTGCCGTGCAATCGCGATTATGCAGTTTTACTCAACTGTGAAGAAGGGTTGTTTTTAAGTTTGCCAGTAGAGATCTATAACAGATCATGGCGTATGCAAACGCCACTAGGCTTGACTGAGAATGAAAAAAAAGATTTTTCAAAAGCTGTTGAAAAATTAAGCAAAGTGCAACGAAATTATAGAGCGTATTAGAACCTTTAAACTAAGCTACGAACATAAAAAGTAGACGTATTGATTACAAATTAATTGGAATTAGCGAAAAAATTATAAACTTTCTAATCTCCTAGCGATACATCAAATATTTATTACGGACCAATTCAAACTTTTCCAGATCTTGTTGCCAAGAGGCTTTTATTTCCGCCGAGGTTTTACCTGATTCAATGTCTTTTCGCAGTTGGTCAGTACCAGCAAGAATATCAAACCAGCGATTTTTGGTAATAAAAAAGTCGCTTCGCTTGTTTAAGTCTTGGTATGCATCGATCAACCAATCAATTTGAATTTCGGAGAGCACCCCTGAAACGCTGTCGTTTAAGTCTAGCCCGTAACACTGTTGATTCAAGAACTTTGGATTTTTTGCGCCAGGCATAGAAGTTGGCGTAAAAGAGTAGGTGTATTTATTAGGAGGTAAATCGGGATGACCAAAAATTTCAAATGGTTTTTCCGTTCCCCTGCCTTCACTTACAATTGTTCCTTCGAATAGACAAAGAGAAGGATAAAGGGCAATAGCTTTTGCACTTTTCAAGTTAGGTGAGGGTGCAATTGGTAATTTGTAAGGCTTGAAACGATCGTAATTCTCCATTTCTATAACAGTCAAATTGGCTACTAATCCATCTGCTAGCCATCCTTCGCCATTAATCATTTTGGCGTATTCTCCTATTGTCATTCCATGCACAATAGGAATAGGATGCATACCTACAAATGAGGTAAAACCCTTTTTTAAGACAGGTCCATCTACGTAGTGACCATTTGGGTTAGGTCGGTCTAAAACAATAACAGGTATGTTTTCAGCAGCGCAAGCCTCAAGGATATAATGCAGCGTAGAAATATAAGTATAAAAACGAGCACCAACGTCTTGAATATCGAAAACTACAACATCCAAAGCAGATAGCTGCTCTTTAGTTGGTTTTTTATTTTTTCCGTAAAGTGATACAATAGGCAGTCCGGTTTTTTCATCTTTTCCAGATGCCACGTATTCTCCAGCATCGGCATGTCCACGGAAGCCATGCTCTGGTGCGAAAACAGTATTCACATATATACCTAAACTTAATAAAGTATCTACTAAATGTGTTTTAGATATCGTACTTGTTTGATTAGCGACAATGCCAACCTCACGTTGGTTGTCAATAAGCGGTAAATAGGCACCTAAGCGCTCTGCACCCATTTTTAAATCAAAACCTTGAACAAGTTTTTCTTTTTTTATTACCACTTTAGATGTGCCAGCAGGTGTGAGCTGAATTTCATTTTGCGCAAAGTTGCAACTAATAAAAAATAAGAAAAAACTTTTTAACACCCAATGCAATGCGTACTTTCGTATCAGATTTTGAAAATTTATGCGTGTACCTTTTTTCATAGCAAAAAGAATCTATTTTGGAAACAACGAAGATAAGAAAGTTTCACAACCTATCATTCGTTTAGCTAAAATTAGCATCGCAATTGCTGTGGCTGTTAATATTGTAACGGTTGCGGTGGTCATAGGCTTTCAAAACGAAGTCAAAGATAAGGTGGTAGGCTTTGGAGCACATGCTACTATCTTTCGTATGGGGGAAGAAAGTGCGTTTGATGCTAAGGCAATGCTAGATGATGATGCATTACGCATGACGGTATTGCAAACACCTGGTGTTAAGCATATACAGCCTTACGCCTATATCCCAGCAATGTTACAGTCTTATCCAGACACTGTTTTTTTTCAAACCAATGATATCGATACTTTTCAGTTAAAACAGGAAGTTCAAGGTGTAATCATTAAAGGTGTAGATGCAAGTTTTAATTGGAATTTTCTATCAAGTAACTTAATAAAAGGCAGGTTGCCTGACTTAGAGGAATTCAATGCCTTGAACGAAATCATAGTTTCTGAAAAAGTGGCTAATGCACTTAATTTGGATACTGGAAAAATCGTTCGTGGTTTTTTCATGCGACAGCAACCTTTGATGAAACCGCTTCAAGTTGTTGGCATTTTCAATACTGGTTTTGATATTTTAGACAAGCAATTGTTAGTAGGTGATTTGAAGTTAGTACAGGAGCTTAATAATTGGGGGATAAAAGCAGCTATTAGAATTGCAGATACGATAAATAATGACGATCAACTTATTATTTATGCCGATGTAACAGGAGGAAACGGAAATTATCGTTATGATTGGGGTGAAGGATTTTCCAACGATAAAGGATTTACTTTCTGTGGTGGAAAAGATACAACTATACGGCTGATTGCATCCGATTACTGGTCGTATTTAAGAGGAGAAGATGACCATACGCTTCCAGATACAGCTTACTTGAGCATTAAAGTGTTGGGGGAGAAAAATTTGCCCTGTGCTCCCATTCATGGGAGTCAATTATTAGAAAGGGAGTTTTTGGATGAAGAAGGCTTCCATTTTAAACTGCATTTTGATGGAGGTAAATCGTATGAAATTCAAATTAACGACGGAAAAGGTTCACACCGTAATTATATTGGCGGTTTGGAATTAATGTTGGATGATTTACAAGAATTAGATGATGTGGCTTATTTATTAAAACGAAAAGTAGTCTTTTCTGAAGATTGGCAAGATTACCGCTTAAAGTTGATCACCGATGAGTTTCAAGAAGTCTTCCTTTGGCTCGATTTTTTAGATTTAAACGTAATAATCATTTTGACGCTCATGATTTTAGTGAGTTCCATCAACATGGGTTCTGGCTTATTGGTGCTTATATTGACGAAAACAAGCATGATTGGTTTATTTAAAGCGATGGGAGCAAGTCACCGATTTATTCGTCAAATTTTTCTTTCTCAAATAGCGTTTATTGTTGTAGGGGCTATGTTTTGGGGAAATATTATTGGTTTGTCATTCTGTTTTTTACAAAGTTATTTTCAATTTATTCCGCTCAACCCAGATGTTTATTATTTGAGTGCTGTACCGATAGAATTGAATTGGTGGCATTGGGTCATTTTGAATTTAGGAACTTTTACCCTGTGTTTATTCTTGCTCATTGTGCCCTCAATGGCGGTAGCTCGTATTTCACCAATTAAGGCTATAAAATTTAATTAGTTGTGCTATGGGACATACTATTCAGCCATTAAATTTCCCGAAAATCCCAGATTTAAAGATGTATAAGAAAGGACAAGACATTTTTATTTTTGATTCTTTTAGAAAGAAAAACATAAAACTTACTCCTGAAGAATGGGTGAGACAACATTTATTAAACTTTTTAGTGAATGAGAAAAGCTACCCTGCTGCTAAAATTGGAGTAGAATATATGGTTAAAGTTGACCAGCTAACAAGACGATGCGACGCAATTGTTTTCGATGATGAATGGCAGCCATTGTTGCTCATAGAGTGCAAAGAGCCTGCCGTTAAATTAACAAATGAAGTTTTATATCAAGTTGCACAATACAACAAAGTAGTTAATGTCAAAAAAATTTTAATTTCTAATGGTTTGGAGCATCTCATGTTAGATATAGTTTCCAATCAAAATAAATTTATGCTAGCAGATGATTTTCCTCGCTACCATGAAATAGGATAATCTTTCAGCAATTGTTAAATTTGTGCAACTAATGAAATACTTATGAGGCATATACTTTTTCTTTTAATATTGTTTTTTACAGTTACATTGCTTGCTCAAGGAGGGAAAGAACGACCACATCACTTTTTGGAAAGAGGGTTTTACTTTGATTTGGGATTGTACCAACCTGTACCTACAAAAAATATTATTTTTCAAAAATGGAGATCAAGCGATGATAACATTTTAAAACAAACTTTATCTTCTGAGTGGCCAAGAACAACGCCTGGAGCATTTGCAGAAATTAATTATAACCTGGGTTATTATAACCCATTGTTTGCAGGTGTCTTTTTCTCATGGCAAAATGCTTATCGCAACAAAGAAGATGACGTTCGAATTTTACCTATCAACGACCAACTTAATGCCCCTCCAATTGAATGGAGTTATATTAGAAGAATGGACTTGTTTAATTACGGTATTCAGGTAAAGCCAACTATAGTTGATAATGGTAAT
Organism: Crocinitomicaceae bacterium; assembly: GCA_020832365.1. Lineage (GTDB taxonomy): Bacteria > Bacteroidota > Bacteroidia > Flavobacteriales_D > Crocinitomicaceae > JAFIEX01. The sequence continues at coordinate 17,447 of JAFIEX010000020.1, read as the reverse complement.
TTTTACTTACATCCAAAATTGCGTTTGGGTGTGGCACATTATCAAATTGCGAATAATTTCCGTTGGAAAACACCAATATTAGACACTACTTACACCATTCGTGATCAACGATTTAGAGCGGTTACATTTTTAGCAGACCTGGCGTTGGAAACTAGGTGGCAGTTTTCTGAATTTGCGGCCTTAACAGCTGCAATTGGTTACCAATTTCAAACGCCTCATCGCTTATTCAGGAAATCATACGTGGACGAGTGGTCTGCTTCTTTAGAAAACAACAATTTTTATCCTATAGATGCTGATTTTGTAGTCAATTATCCAGAAAACACTTTCAGACCGCTGCGTTTACAGCATGAACAGTTGTATTTCCAAGTTGGGCTATCGCTGCGCTTTACAGAAAAAATGATGGCTGAAAAACCTATTCTCTATTTATATCCAGAAGAAGAAAAAGAAATAAGTGTAAGTATTGTTAGTAAAGAACATCAAGTTGTTTACAGTTACCCTAAATACCATAATGAGTGGAAAGTATTGGCATACCCTAATGGGAATTTGTTGGATGAGATTACTGGTAAAAAATACTATGCTTTATTTTGGGAAACTGAGGGGCCTCAATTGGTAAAGGAATTGAAAGAAGGTTTTATTGTAACGCCTGAAAATGCTGCAACATTTTTGGAAGAAAAATTGGCGCTTTTGGGATTAAATGATAGAGAGCGAAATGAGTTTATCATTTATTGGTTACCAAAGTTAGAACAACATCCCTACAATGCAATTTATTTTGCTCAAGAGGAATACCAGAAAGCAGTGCAACTCGCCATTCATCCATCTCCAGATGTCCTCATTCGTGTAATGATGTTATGGCAACCTTTGGATGCTCCGATTATCCTTAACCTGCAAAAATTGCCAGTTACTCCCCAAAGAAATGGTTTTGTTGCCGTTGAATGGGGTGGAGCGGAAGGCGATTTTTTTAGATATCAATGGTGAAAAAATCATTAAATGATAAGGGTATGAATGTGTTTTTTTTAAGCATATGTCCCTATAAATTAATTATTTAACTTTGTTATACTTTTATATGCTCTTTAAAAGTTCGACCATAGTTCAGCCTAAATATTGCTCAAGAAAATGCGCTATCAATACAGGAACTGGGTGGTTGGAATAATCTTTATTTTCTATGATTATGAATTGCTTATTTGCCATTTCATCGATAAAATGTGCAGTATAAAATTTCGCAATAATGCGTTGATGGGTTAAAATATGTTTTGTTTGAAAGACAAGTTCAATAGGCGTTTGCTTTTTTAGAAACGGTAAGTTTGGTTTTTGATCACTCATGTTTGCATCTTGCTCAGTTTCATGCATAGGCAACTCAAACATGTTTTGCCAAATGTCCTTGGCTGATCTTTTTGAAAAATAAATCGTTTGTGAATTAGATGGAATAAAATAGTGAAAGTACCTTTCTTTTATTTTTATTTTTTTCGATTTTACAGGTAATTCAAGTTGTGTACCAGCCCGATAAGCTTTGCAATATTCTTGAACAGGACAAGTGGGACAATCTGGTTTTTTTGGAGTACAAATTAGTGCTCCAAGCTCCATAATAGCTTGGTTATATTGCGCAGGGTCATTTATAGGAAGCAATGCATCTGCATAGGCCTGAAACAATTTTTTACCAGTACAAGTGTCGATAGGTGTAGGGTCATTATTTATTCTTGATAATACACGGAAAACATTACCATCTAATACAGCATAGGGTAAATTGAAAGCAAAAGAAGCAATAGCAGCAGCAGTGTAATCTCCAACTCCCTTAAGCTTTCTGATAGTTTTGTAATCTTCAGGAAATTTACCATTGTATTCATCACGTATTTGTTGGGCGGCATGATGAAGATTTCTCGCTCGGCTGTAATAGCCTAATCCTTGCCAAAGTTTAAGCAGTTCTTGCTCATCAGCATTAGCCAAATCAGTAATTGACTCGAAGTTTTCTATAAATTTATAATAATAAGCAGTAGCTTGATCTACACGTGTTTGTTGTAGCATGATTTCAGATAACCATATTTGATAGGGGTCAGTGGTATTTCGCCAAGGCAAGTTTCTTGAGTTTTTAAAATACCAGTTTCTTAAATTTTTTGAAAAAGTCATATTACGGTGAATAATTTGTTAAAAGCGCAAAGGTATTTAAGAAATCTTACATATATTTGTGGTCTACATACTTAAACAAGCAAAAAATGACAAAAGCAGAGATTGTAACAAAAATCTCCGAAGAGACGGGATTAGAGAAAGATGAAGTGTTGAGAACTGTTGAAGCTTTTATGCATCACGTTAAAGGTTCTCTTGCAGAAGGTGAGAATGTTTATTTGAGAGGTTTTGGTAGCTTTATCGTTAAAACAAGGGCTAAAAAAACAGGAAGAAATATCTCAAAAGAACAAACTATTATTATACCTGCGCATAACATTCCATCATTTAAACCAGCCAAAGTTTTTATGAACCAAGTAAAAGAAAATGTTCCTGTAGAATAATTTTATTGGAAATTAATTTTTTTTTTGTATCTTTGCGCTCCCATTTGTTGGGAGTTTTTTATTTATCGAATATTAATACTAAAATATATAATTATGCCAAGCGGAAAAAAGAGAAAAAGACATAAGATGGCGACACACAAACGAAAAAAGAGACTTAGAAAAAATCGTCATAAGAAAAAGAAGTAGTTTTTTTCAATCATATTCATTAGCGCTCTAAATTTTTTAGTGCGCTAATTCTAATTTTTATTACCGTGAAATACGAACTAGTTATTGATGCTCGTGAAGGGAGTGTTTGGCTAGCTTTGTTAAAGGATGGTAAACTTATTGAACTTCACGAAGAAAAAGGTCAAACAGACTATGCTGTTGGTGATATATACCATGGTAAAGTCCGTAAAGTTGTTCCTAGTTTGAACGCTTGTTTTGTGGATGTTGGTTATGAAAAAGATGCCTTTCTGCATTATTTAGATTTAGGTCCCCAGTTTGCGTCTCTCAATAAGTTTACTCAACATACCTTACAAGGCAAGCAAAATGTTGCAGATTTATTATATTTTAAATGTGAGGAAGATATTCCGAAAGAAGGAACAATTGATGAAATAGTATCATCTTCCCAACATATTTTGGTTCAAGTAGCAAAAGAGCCAATATCCTCTAAAGGCCCAAGATTAAGTGCAGAACTTACTTTTGCTGGAAGGTACTTAGTATTAGTCCCATTTTCTGAAAAAGTATCTATCTCTCAAAAAATTAAAGATCCTAAGGAGAGAGATAGGTTAAAAGATATTATGCGTGACCTGAAACCGAAAAATTTTGGAGTCATAATAAGAACTGTTGCGCAAGAGAAAAAAATAGAAGAGCTTGATGCTGATTTAAAGAACCTCTTGGGTAAATGGAAGAAAATGCATGAGAATTTGCGTAATTCTGCTCCGCCAAGACGAGTTTTGGGCGAAATAAGTAAAGCATCATCGCTTCTGAGAGATCTTCTAAATGCAAACTTTAGCAATATTTATGTGAATGACGAGCTGCTTCATGAGCAAATGAAGTCTTACGTCGCTACAATTGCTCCTGATCGAGAGAAAATTGTAAAGTTGTACAGCGGAAAGCTGCCAATTTTTGAAAAATTTGGAATCAATAAACAAATTAAATCTCTATTTGGTAAAAAAGTGCCAATGCCTAGTGGTGGGTATCTCATCATTGAACATACAGAGGCCATGCACGTCGTAGATGTTAATAGTGGTAACCGCAAGGACCCCAATGGTCAAGAAAGTAATGCATTAGCAACTAATCTAGAAGCTGCTGAGGAATTGGCCCGGGTTTTACAATTACGTGACATGGGTGGTATTGTGGCTGTTGATTTCATTGACATGCATGAAAAAGAGAACAATAAAATTCTCTATGAGCGTTTGAAAGAATTAATGAAACCCGACAGAGCAAAACATAATATTCTTCCTCCATCTCGATTCGGTGTAGTAGAGATAACCCGACAACGTGTTAGGCCAGAAACGGATATTAAGACGACTGAGAAATGTCCTGTATGTGGAGGTTCAGGTGAAGTTGAGTCCTCTATTCTTTTGGCTGATGAAATTGAAAATCATTTAATATATTTGGTAGAAGATAAAGGAGAGAGAAATGTTGCTTTAAGGGTTCATCCATATTTAGCCGCATTTTTTACAAAAGGCCTTGTTTCTAAACAGACCAAGTGGTTTCTAAAATATAAAAAGTGGATTGATGTTCAGCCAATTGCAGCTTATCCGTTTTTGAAATATGAATTCATTAATAAGAAAACGAAGGAAGTTCTGGAATGCTAATGAAAGCACTTACCTTTCTTGAAGCTAAAAACAAAATTGAAAATTGGTGTGCCTACCAAGAGAGATGTCACCAGGAGGTTCAGAATAAATTAATGAGCTTTGGTTTGTCTATTGATGAGGTGGATAGGCTTGTTGCTCATTTAATCTCCAATAATTATTTAAATGAGCAGCGTTATGCACAAGCTGTTTTTTCAGGAAAACATCGTATTAAAAAGTGGGGTAGGTTAAAAATAGAACAATTTTTAAAACAGAAGGCTGTCCCTGATGTGATTATTCAAAGTGCTGTTAATGAGGTCCCAAGAGAGGAATACTTTTCTAATTTGAGTAACATTTCTAAAAAGTATATAAATATCAAGGGACTGTCGATGGATTCTTTTAAAGATAAGACTAAGTTAGTAAAATATTTGCAGCAGAAAGGGTACACATATCAGGAAATTACGATATGTTTCGAGGATTTATCTTTTAGATAACCCTTGGTAGTTCATACTAAGTTTATACAATCTTATTACTTGTTTAATAGAAGAAAGCGCAATGATACATACTTTTGCTGCGTAGCAAGTGAGTTTTTTCATGGTGAAGAGCTTTTAGGTTAGGGTAGTCATTACGACTACCCTTTTTTTATAAATTAGTTGAAATAATATGTCAACCCCAATTCTATTCCGTTACTCTGAATTTCAATGTTTCTTAGCAATGGAGAAAGGAATTTATTGCTCCTGTTTTTGTGCATAAAATAGTTCGTAAAGTCAAAAATGGCTAAAAAACCACCTTGTAAAATTAAAGCGTTGCCGTAGCCTTTCCATCTATGGTAATTGTCAAGATCCCTGTAAGAATAGTTGCGTAAAGCAACTCCTGCTGAAATATATGTAAAGTTTAGTGCGCCATTTAGTAAAAATATGCGCTCCAATTTATTTTGATTTTGTATAAGTTCATAAGCATTTTTTGGTAGGTCATCGGTTTTTTGCAATTGTAATAACCCAGTAGCAGCTAAACCAAGATTTACGATATTCCACCCAACATTCATTTGATGAAAATATCGTGATTCATCTTTTTGGGTGTAAAACCCGAATGTTCCAGTAACGATGTTTGTTCCAGCCCATCCTCCTAAGGTTAACATGGCATGCTTTTGTTGTTTCTGTGAGGAAATATGAAACTCTAGATTATAAAGGTCCTGTGAATTGCACTCCTGAACAAATAAAGCTAAACCGAAAAAAAATAGAAAAATGCGTGTTGCCATGTTTTACCATTGATACACAAATGTGTCCCTTTATCAGAAAAAAATCAAAAAAAATATATTTAATTTTTTGTTTGTAACATTTTTTATAATATTTGAGGAAAACTATTACGATGAACTTTTACCTGATTTTTTTTTACAAGTTGAATGAGACTTAAGTTGGTACTCAAAACAAAATTAAATCCAAAACAAACATTTAATAAACAAAGCATGAAAACCAAATTTTTATTTTTTATAACACTCGTTTTATTTTTGGCCCCTAATCTAAAAGGTCAAAATGTATATTATGATTTCCAAGATGGCTTGGTAATTTTTCAGTTAAAGGAATCCAGAAAAATTATATTGTCCAGTGATAAAATGGTTGATTATCGTAAAGAGCCACTTTTTGATGTGTTGGAAGGTATTTCGATAATTGAAGTGAAGCAGTTACATCCAGATATTAAGGATGAAAAACTAAGAAGAACCTATCAAATCCAACTTAATAATCCCAATGAAGTTGATGAGGTTGTGCGTCGAATGGCAGCGCATGATGATGTACAATATGCAGAGCTTAAAGAGTTGCATAGAAAATTGGTTACACCAAATGACCCAATTTATGGGTCTGCAAATAGTCAAATGTGGGGTCTGTTTAAAGTAAATGCTTCTCAAGCGTGGGGTCTAACTACGGGTGACGCAAATATCAAAGTAGCTGTTACTGATGACGCAGTGAATACCAATCATCCTGATTTGGTAAACAAAATGTTGCCCGGAAGAAATACAGCAGAAAACAACAATAATCCCAATCCATGTGGAGGAAACAATGGAAATCATGGTACGCACGTAGCTGGGACAGTTGGAGCAGAAACAAATAATGGTATTGGTGTTGCTTCAATTGGTTGGAACGTAAGTATCATTCCTGTAGCAATCGGAAGATGTTCTGACGGAGCTTTAACAGCAGGATATGATGGAATTATTTGGTCTGCAGATCAAGGTGCTGATGTAATTAACATGTCCTGGGGAGGAGGTGGAGGTGGTACTTATGGACAAAATGTTTGTAATTACGCTTGGAACCAAGGAGCTATTTTAATTGCTGCAGCTGGAAATAGTAATAGCAATCAGCAGTTTTTCCCAGCTGCTTTCAATAATGTTGTTGCTGTTGCAGCTACACAGCCTAGTGACGCTAGAGCGAGCTTTTCTCAGTACGGCACCTGGATAGACATCGCAGCGCCAGGAACACAAATTCAAAGTACGAGTACGGCGACTACATCTGGATACCAGTCTTTACAAGGAACTTCTATGGCTTCTCCGTTGGTTTCTGGTTTTATGGGGTTAATGAAGTCTTTCGCTCCAAACGCTACGAATACAGATTTAATCAATTGTATGTATAGCACAGCGGATAACATCGATGCACAAAATCCAAACTTTATTGGTCAATTAGGAGCTGGTAGATTAAATGCCTATGCTGCTTTACAATGTGCTCAGCAGTTTGCATCTAGTTACGATGCCGCAATTATTCAGATCAACTCCCCAAAGTCAACCATTTGCGGTACATCATTTACTCCTGAGGTTGTTCTTCGTAACTTTGGTGGGGTTACTTTAACTTCGGTTACTATTAATTATGACTGGAACGGTACGCAAATGCAGCATCAGTGGACAGGAAGCTTACCAACTGGTCAAACTGAAACTGTTACGCTTCCTTCACAAACTGGTTCTAATGGAACTTACACATTTACTGCGGCGACTTCAATGCCAAATGGTGTTGCAGATGAAAACCCTTCAAATGATGCGAGCTCATTATCATTTACCATTGATGAAAATGGACAATTTGTGGAATTAACTTTAGAGTTAGACTGCTTTGCAGATGAGATTTCATGGGAAATTGAGGATGATTTTGGAGCTATAGTGGCTTCAGGTGGAGGATATACAAATAATGTAAATGGTCAAACTATTATAGAGTCACTTTGCTTACCACAAGGTTGCTATTTCTTTAAGATTTATGATACTTACGGGGATGGAATGAATGGAAGTCAATGGCAGTCTTGTAGTATCGATGGAGATTATGAGATTTTAGACCAATCAGGAAATGTTTTGGTAGAGATGACGGCGCCTAATGCTGATTTTGGTTTTGAAGCTACGCATCCTTTTTGTATAGTAGGTGCTAATATCCAAAATGACGCTGGAATTAGCCAAATTGTTGCACCTCAGTTAGTATCATGCGGAAATACGATTACGCCTACAGTGAGGTTAAGAAATTTCGGTGGTAATAATTTAACTTCTGTTACGATCAATTACAATGCTGGTTCTGGTGCGCAAAGCTTCAATTGGACTGGTAACTTAGCAACTGGGCAAACTGAGGATATTACACTTCCTTCAGTAAATGCTGCAAATGGTCCTGTGACAATTACGGCAACCACTAACAATCCTAACGGAACAGTGGATGATAATCCTGCAAACAATACAAGCACAAGAAGTGTCAACGTACACCAAAGTGCTATGCTATTGCCTTTTGAGGAGACATTTGAGACAGCGCCTTTAAGTTCTGGTAGATGGACTGTTGATAACCCAGACAATTCTGTTACTTGGGAAACTGCAACAGTTGGTGGAAACACTCCGGGAAATACAGCGATGAAATTAGACTTCTTCGACTATGCGCAGACTGGAGAGAGAGATGCTTTAATTTCTCCAACCATTTCTTTGAATGGATATACTTCGGCTGAAATGACTTTTGAGCATGCCTATAGAAGATTTGATCAAACAGCAGCTGACTCTTTAGTTATTTATGTTTCAACGGACTGTGGGCAAACTTTTACAAGAGTTTTTGGAACGGCTGAAGATGGAACTGGTTCATTTGCAACTGCTGTAACAAGTACTGTGGCGTTTACGCCAGCTCAAGCTTCTGATTGGTGTTTTGGTGGTACCGTGGGTGCTGATTGTTTTACTGTTGACTTGACGCCATTTGTTGAGAATGATATCCTTGTGAAATTTGAATCTTTTAATGGGGGTACAATTGGTAATAACTTATACATTGATAACATTAACATTGATGGGGTGCCTAATAATAATCCTCCAACACCTAATTATAGTGCTTCCAACACAACTATTTGTGAAGGTGGTTCTGTGACGTTTACAGATCAGTCTACCGCAGGAATTACTTCAAGGTTATGGACTTTCCAAGGAGGAACTCCAGCAACATCAACTGCTGCTAATCCAACTGTTACTTATGCTAACGCTGGAAATTACAATGTAACATTGGAGGTGACTAATGCCAACGGAACAGAGTCAATTACTAATCAAGGGGCTATTACAGTGAACAATCCGCCTGCAACTCCTTCTATTACTCAGAATGGAAATGTATTAAGTGTAAATCTTGCACCTGGCGAATCAGCAGACTGGTATTTTAATGGTGATTATATTGGTTCGGGTGCTTCCATTACCATTACCCAATCTGGAAACTACTATGTAGTTGTAAATAATGGTCCTAATTGTGAATCTGCATCTGAAGAAAGAGAATACCAAGCTCAAACTTCTGTTGAGGAATTAGTGAATAATACAAATGTGGTGCTATTCCCTAATCCAACTAATGGAAAGTTTGAAGTCAATATGTCTGGTGTTGAGGAGCCTTTTGAAGTGACGATAGTTGATGCACTTGGAAGAGTGGTTGTTCAACCAGAAACATTTGCTGCAAGTCCTGAATTGACTATCCAATACGATTTAAGTCAGTTTGGTGATGGTATGTATATTGTAATATTTAATGCCAACTCTGGCAGATTCACTAAAAAAGTTACGCTAAGAAAGTAAAAATCAGGAATTTTAAAATTCAATAAAGAGGGATTTATTATCCCTCTTTTTTATTTCAAAAATATTCGTAGCTTCGATAAAAATTAACGGAATGAATAAAGTAGTATTTGTTGTTTTAATTTCAATTTTTGTTGGTTGTAATCAACCTATTGAAAATGAAATTATAAACAATGATTCATCAATAGAATCGAAAAGCAATAAAACAGCCATTGTTATTCATGGCGGTGCAGGAAATATGCAAGCGACTCAGTTTGACGAAGAAAAAACAAATTTGTACCTTGGTTTTTTGGATAGTGTTGTTTCGTATGGTTATGAATTATTGGAGCTTGGGGCTAATGGTCAAGAGGTCGTTGTAAAAGTCCTTTCATTATTGGAAGATAGCCCTTTATTTAACGCAGGTAGAGGTGCAGTACTGACCAATGAGGCGACACACGAACTCGATGCTTCTATCATGCATGGAAAAACATTAAACGCAGGAGCTATTGCAGGAGTAAAAAACATAAAAAATCCCATTCAATTAGCTGCTTTGGTAATGGATTCATCAGAACATGTTTTCCTTGCTAGGGAAGGCGCAGAGGCTTTTGCAGATCATATGGGCATCCCGCCGATAGACCCTTCATACTTTTTGGTTCCAGATAGATTGGATGCGCTTAAAAGAATTCAAGCTAAAGAAAAAGAAAACCGATTAAAAGATGATAAGTTCGGAACAGTGGGTTGTGTGGTTTTAGATTTAAATGGTGATATTGTAGCAGGAACTTCGACAGGCGGCATGACCAATAAGCGGTTTGGAAGAGTAGGAGACTCGCCAATTATTGGTGCTGGTACTTATGCTAATAATGCAACATGTGGTTTGAGTGCTACGGGTTGGGGAGAGTTTTTTATCAGGTCGGTGGCTGTTCATGACATTCATGCACAAATGCAGTATGCCAATAAATCTTTGTTAGAAGCGGCATCTGATGTTGTTATGAATAAAATCCCGTCACTTGGTGGAGACGGCGGGGTGATTGGTGTAGATAAAACAGGAAATATAGTTATGGTTTTTAATACTTCTGGCATGTTTCGTGCTGGGATAGATGGGGATGGAACCAAGCAGGTGGCCATTTTTAAATAATTACAGTCTATTAATAGAGATGAGAAAGCAAATTAATTTTTATTTAGTTATAGCAATCACAGCATTGAACTTATTTTCATGCAAAAAAAAGGAAATCATAGATGCCATTCCACAGCATTGTTTTGACGCTTCTTTTGCTCATTTTTCTGTGGACAATCAGCTACAAATCATCCCTGATAATTCAATAGACGGGGTGAACTTAAACTATTTTTTTGGCGCAAAACCCAATGGAGAATGGTCCGTAGCTTTGGAATCCGATGATTACTTAATTAGTATTAATCACGCTCAGATCATTTCTTTTGATGAATACCTTTTTATGACGCGCAAGGAGTTCTTGCAATGGATTGCTTCTAATGATAGCATAGACCTAGTATCAAGTAATCAAATTTCAAATTTGCTGTTCCAAGATTTTTCATCTAATGAACTCTATGTTAGAGATGACCTAGTAACTGGTTTGGCAAAAATGCAATACGTAGAATCTAATAATTGTGCATTTATTGAAGTGCAATATGAACTAAAATTTCAAAAAAATTCACTGGAAAAAATGGTGAATGGTGTTTTGAAGTCTGCGGTAGTACCTAAATCGTAATAGGATAATTTAATCCCCAAAAGCCAAAGTGCCTCTTCAAGAAGTTTTTCTATCTTTGTAAAAAGTACAATAATGAGTGAATTAACAAGAGAAAAACTAGGGTCTGCAGCATTGATAGAGATGGAGGATAAGCATGGAGCACATAATTATCATCCGTTACCTGTAGTTTTAGCAAAGGGAGAAGGTGTCTATGTTTGGGATGTAGAAGGTAAAAAATACTTTGATTTTTTATCTGCTTATTCAGCTGTAAATCAAGGTCATTGTCATCCGAAAATTGTTGGAGCCATGAAGGAGCAAGCCGAGACATTAACGTTAACTTCACGTGCTTTTTACAATGATGCATTGGGACCATACGAGCAGTTCATTACGAATTACTTTGGTTTTGACAAGGTATTGCCAATGAATACAGGAGCCGAGGCAGTTGAAACGGCTATCAAAATCTGTAGAAAGTGGGCTTATGAAAAGAAAGGCATCGCAGAAGACCAAGCAAAAATTATCGTTTGTGAAAATAATTTTCATGGAAGAACAACTACCATAGTTTCTTTTTCTAATGATGAGTCAGCAAGAAAGAACTTTGGACCATTCACGCCTGGTTTTATTCGTATTCCATACAACGATTTAGATGCTTTAGCTTCAGCTTTAGCAGAAGAAAATGTTGCAGGATTTTTAGTAGAACCAATTCAAGGCGAGGCAGGTGTTTTTACACCTTCGGAGGATTTCATTCCTAAAGCTAAAGAATTATGTAATAAAAATGGTGTGCTCTTCATTGCTGATGAAGTGCAAACAGGAATCGCAAGAACAGGAAGTTTATTAGCTGTTTGTGGAAACTGTACTTGTGAAAATCATTGTGAAAAACAAGCGACTTATGCTAAACCAGACATATTGATACTTGGAAAAGCCCTTTCAGGAGGTGCATACCCTGTTTCGGCAGTGCTTGCAGATGATGAAATCATGATGGTTATTCGTCCTGGTCAGCACGGTTCAACTTTTGGAGGTAATCCAGTAGCTGCTAAAGTTGCAATTGCTGCTTTGGAGGTGGTAAGAGATGAGAATTTGTCGCAAAATGCAAGGAGACTTGGGGAGTTGTTTCGCAGTGAGATGAACAAAATCATTGCCAAGACAGACCTAATAACCAAAGTGCGCGGTAAAGGCCTGTTGAATGCAATTTTGGTAAATGACACACCAGATAGCGAAACAGCATGGAACATTTGTGTGGCGCTCAAAGAAAATGGTTTATTGGCAAAGCCAACTCATGGAAACATTATCCGATTTGCTCCGCCTTTAGTGATGACAGAAGCACAGCTTATGGACTGTGTAGCGATCATCGAAAAAACGATATTGGAGTTTAAGAAATAATAAATTTTGCGATTGTTAGGATCAAAAAAAGGGACTTCAAAAAGTCCCTTTTTTTTGACAAAAAGTAAACACAAATAATGTGCTCGTTGGTTGATTATTGCGAATTTCATATTGTTTGCGCTCAAAAAAAAATGACTGGGTTACCAAGCTAAGTCGCAATCCTCAATGAAAACATTTTTTACTATCCGATTGAAGTCCCTTCAGGACTGAATACAAACGAAAATTAGCGATTGAATGAAAGCACTAAACATCTAATTAGTATTGTTATTCGTAATTTTCGCTGTATCTTGGTAACCTTAGAAAATGATTTAGATCAGAGCCAGTGCTGATATTTATCAGGAATTGAAAAAGTGTCTTAGACCATATTTATTTAGATGGTGGAAAATGAGTTTCACAAGCATGATTCCGCTAAACAGATTTTTAAATTAATAATATTTGTGCTCATAAAATTGTAACCGAATATATTAATCCGGCGCACAGCTGGTCATTTTAAACACCAAAAAAAACTATCTTTGTTCCTTCTAAAATAGACTATGACAAATAATAAATATACAGTAACTGCCGCTTTGCCTTATGCTAATGGTCCGCTTCATTTAGGGCATGTTGCTGGCGTGTATCTTCCAGCGGATATTTTTGTTCGCTTTTTAAAAAGTAAGGGGCATGATGTTGCTTTCGTTTGTGGTAGTGATGAACATGGTGCAGCCATAACTTTGAGGGCAAAAAAAGAGGGGGTATCACCAAAAGAAATTGTAGATAAATACCATACAGTATTGAAAAATGCTTTTGAGCGATTTGATATTCAGTTTGACATTTTTCACCGAACTTCTGAGGCCATTCATTATGAAACAGCGCAAGATTTTTTTAAAAAATTGCTGGAAAATGATCATTTTACTGTTCAAGAATCGGAGCAGTTTTACGATGAGAAATTTGAACAGTTCTTGGCCGATCGATATGTTACTGGCGAATGTCCGCATTGCCACAACCCAAATGCTTATGGTGACCAGTGCGAGAAATGTGGTGCGTCTTTGAGTCCGACTGATTTAATCAATCCAAAGTCAACTTTGAGCGGTGAATCTCCTGTGTTGAAATCAACGCAACATTGGTATTTACCTATGCAAAATCACGAGGCATGGCTAAAAGATTGGATGCAAAAAGGAGAGTTGGATGGTCAACCTCATCATGATCCTAAAATGTGGCGCAATCAGGTAGTAGGGCAGTGCATGAGTTGGATTGATGGTGGTTTGCATCCACGAGCAATGACGAGGGACTTGGATTGGGGCGTGCCTGTTCCGTTGGAAGGCGCTGATGGTAAAGTATTGTACGTGTGGTTGGATGCGCCAATTGGATATATTTCAGCTACCAAACAATGGGCTTTGGATAATCAAAAAGATTGGAAAGAATATTGGACAGGTGACAGGAAATTGGTCCATTTCATCGGAAAGGACAATATCGTTTTTCACACGATTATTTTCCCTATTATTTTAAAGGCCTATGGTGGATTAATTCTTCCAGATAATGTTCCTGCATCGGAATTTTTAAATTTAGAAGGCGATAAATTTTCTACTTCTCGTAACTGGGCAGTTTGGCTGCATGAATATTTGGAGCGTTATCCAGAAAAAGTGGACGAATTGAAATATACTTTAACTGCCATTGCGCCAGAAAGTAAAGATGCAGAATTTACTTGGAAGGAATTTCAGGCAAGGGTAAATAATGAATTAGCAGATGTATTAGGCAATTTTATCAATCGTGCTTTGGTGCTTACCCAAAAATACTACAATGGTGCAGTTCCACCTTTAAATGAATTGACAGCTTCTGATAAGGAGGTCATCGAAAAAATTAAAGGAACTCCTGATAAAGTAGCTGATTTGTTGTACCGTTATAAAATCCGAGAAGCGCAAGCAGAGGTAATGCAATTGGCGAGAATTGGCAACAAGTACTTGGCAGACAATGAACCTTGGAAATTAATCAAAACAGATGAAAACAGGGTGGCAACAATTATGCATATTGCCCTACAGTTGACGACTAATTTAGCTGGACTATTAGCACCATTTTTACCAAAATCAGCCCAGCAAATCGCAAGCTTTCTTCAAATTGATCATAATAATTGGAACCGATTAGGAAACATGAATCTTTTGGCAGAAGGACATCTAACGTCCAAGCCAACCATCTTATTTTCTAAAATTGAAGATGATTTCGTGGAAAAGGAACAAGCCTTACTTTTTGCTAACAAAATGGAAACTACAATATCCGCAAGCCAAGAAAAAGCGCCTATTAAAGATGATATAGATTTTGAGCATTTCACTCAACTCGACTTGCGATTGGCGAAAATTATTCATGCTGAAAAAGTAAAGAAAGCGGATAAATTATTGCAATTAACAGTAGATACAGGAATAGATACGCGTACGATAGTTTCTGGCATAGCAGCACATTATTCGCCTGAGGAAATAGTTGGAAAAACCGTAATGGTTTTACTTAATTTGGCTCCTAGAAAAATTAGAGGAATTAATTCAGAAGGTATGGTCTTAATGGCAGAAGATGCCGCTGGTAATTTGAGCTTTATGACTCCCGAGAAATCATTTAATCCTGGAGATAGTATAAGATAATGAGCGACGAAGCAATCGATTTATGGGGTGAGCGAAAGACATTTTTTGTGGATGTTATTATACCTATTCCTGTAAGCAATGCTTTTACATATCGCGTTCCATTTGAATTAAATGACACTTTAATTAATGGAGCTCGTGTTGTAGTTCCTTTCGGACGATCCAAGCTATACACGGGATTGATTGTTAAAATCCATGAAGATCCACCAGAGGGCTATCAAGCAAAATACATCGAGTCTGTTTTAGACGAAGCTCCAATAATTACTGGAACGCAATATAAATTATGGTCATGGATGTCAGCATATTACATGGCACCGATAGGCGATGTGATGAATGCCGCTTTACCGGCTAACTTTAAATTAGCGAGCGAAACAAAAATTGTTTTGCACCCTGAGGCAGAGCATAATGTTGCTTTGTTGGACGACAGGGAATTCACAATATACGAAGCTTTAGAATTACAAGGAGAGCTCGACTTAAAAGAAATTTCGACTATTTTAGGTATTAAAACTATTCAGCCAGTCATCAAAAAAATGATTGAAAAGCGGGTTTTAATTACCAAGGAAGATTTAAAAAATAAATTTACGCCTAAATCACAAATTTTTGTTGAATTAACCAAAAGCTATCAAGAAGAAGCAAGCTTGAATGCTCTGATTGATACACTAGATGCTGAAAAACGTAAAGAAAAACAGGTTGAAGCCTTATTGATTTACATGCGATTGGGCTTTAAAAATGGAGTTTTTCAACCTGTGCAAAGGGCAAGACTAGAAAAAGAAGGTGCCTCTATCTCATCCTTAAATAGCCTGGATAAAGCTGGTGTTTTTAGGGTTGAACGACAAATTATATCACGTTTACAGGCACAAGACGAGGCTGAACAATCGCTCAAACCATTATCCGAGGACCAAGCAACTGCTTTCGATGAAATAGAATCTCATTTTTTGGAAAAAGACATCGTTTTGCTGCATGGGGTAACAGGCTCTGGTAAAACAGAGGTTTATGTAGCTTTAATTCAGAAGCAATTAAACCTAGGAAAACAAGTACTCTTTTTACTTCCAGAAATAGCCCTTACAACACAATTGATTGATAGACTGTCAAACTACTTTGGTGATTTAGTTGGTGTTTACCATTCTAAATTCAACCAAAACGAACGTGTTGAAATCTGGAACGAAGTACTTCAAGATAATCCTACAAAGTTCCGTATTATCATTGGTGCAAGAAGTGCTGTTTTTTTACCTTTTAGAAATTTAGGATTGATTATTATTGATGAAGAGCACGAATCTTCTTTTAAGCAATATGACCCAAGTCCCCGCTATAACGCAAGAGATACAGCATTGGTATTGGCTAAGTTGGTTGGTGCAAAAGTATTGATGGGGTCAGCTACACCAGCTATGGAGACTTATTTTTTGGCTAAGGATGGGAAGTATGGGTTAGTTGAACTTAATAAGCGTTTTGGTAATTTGCAATTGCCTGAGGTCCTTCTCGCTGATTTGAAAAAAGAGCGTAAAGCCAAAACCATGAAGTCAGAGTTTAGCAATTTCTTAATGGAAGAAATGCTTACTGCTTTGCGTAATAAGGAACAAATCATACTTTTTCAGAATAGAAGAGGGTATAACCCTGTTTGGGCTTGTGAAGTTTGTGGATGGACACCCATGTGTAAAAGTTGTGATGTTTCTTTGACTTATCATAAGCATGTAAATGTACTGAAATGTCATTACTGTAGTTATTACATCCCCCCAGTTGGAAAATGTCCTTCATGTGGCAGTCACCGCTTAAAAATGATTGGTTTTGGAACGGAGAAAATTGAAGATGAGTTATCCATTTTACTCCCAGGTGTTAATATTCAGCGTTTAGACTTGGATACCACAAGGCAGAAAAACAGTTACGAGCGCATTTTACAAGATTTTGATGATCGTAAAATTGATATTCTTGTTGGGACCCAAATGGTAACAAAGGGCTTGGATTTTGACAATGTTTCATTAGTAGGTGTTTTAGATGCAGACGCTATGCTCCGAAGACCAGACTTTCGTGCTTTTGAACGGGCTTATCAATTGATGTCTCAAGTGGCCGGGAGAGCAGGAAGAAAACACAAGCGAGGAAAAGTGATTATCCAAACCGTTGATCCTGAACACCATATTTTACAAAAGGTTGTTGCACATGATTTTATTGGTCTATATGAACATGAATTAATAGAACGAAAGAATTACAACTATCCACCATTTTATAAGTTAATTATTTTAACCTTAAAACACAAAAAGTACCAAGAGTTGGATGTTATGTCAGATGATCTAGCACGGGCATTGAGGCAAACTTTTGGTAACCGTATCCTTGGACCAGAATATCCTTTGGTCAAGAAAATCAATAACTACTATTTAAAAAACATCAGGGTTAAAATTGAGCGTTCTGCCAGTCAAGCAAAAGTGAAAGAAAGAATAGCCCAAGCAATCGAAGAGTTTTACCGCGTTCCAGGTAACAAGTCTTGCCGTATT
>JAFIEX010000019.1 GCA_020832365.1 Crocinitomicaceae bacterium | reverse complement strand
TCCTGGCGAGGATATCATAAACATCGAACTCTCCGAAAGCTATGGGAACTGCAAAATTAGGATTCCAACTTCCTCCAGCTATTTTATCAAGTTCTAATTTTTTACAGCCGAATAAAAACACAACTGTAATGAATAGCACAGGGACTATAACTATTTTTGTTTTTCGCATTAGGTTTCTTTTGCTCAAAACTATGAAACTTTATTGTACTAAACAAACCAAAATCGATATGCCGTTAAAAATTGATTAAAAACATTTTTTTAACAATGAAATACAAAATAAGTGTTGAAAATTGTTGACTAGAATATTAAATTTAAAAGAATTCAGAATCCAAATCTTTTTTGTCTTCAGGATTGTCCTTGCTTCTGGTGGCAGTATGCAGCTCATTTGGAAAATGTAAAGTTCGCTGAGGATAAGGAATACGCACTTTATGCTGTCTAAATAATCTATCTATTTCAAAGCGAATTTCCGATTTATGCACCTCCACTTGCCATGACTGATCTGCCCAAAAGGAAAGCTGCATTTCTAGTGCATTATCACCAAAGTCAATCAGCCTTACTAAAATGGGATGTGTTTTCTTAACTTCTGGGTGAGAAAGAGCTGCTTGTCTTAACAATTCCTTTACAAGCTCTGTATCAGAGCCGTATGCCACACCAACGTTGATGTGAAACCGAGTTAAATCTGAGCCAAAACTCCAATTCTCAACTTGACTTTGTGTTAGATTGGAGTTAGGAATGATCAAGGTGTTTCCGTCTCTACTTTCAATTTTAGTGGTCCTAACATTTATTTTTAGCACCCTTGCCACCATAGGTTCAGCAGAGTTGGGGTTGCTTATTCGAATAATGTCTCCTACTTTTATTGTCCCTTCAAAAAGCAACAAAATACCAGAAGTCATGTCACTAAATATGTTTTGTACGCCAAATCCAAAACCAACCAATAAAGCTGCTGAACCTGCTAAAATGACATTCAGATTGATATCAATAATCTGTAGAACTGTTATAAATGCAAAGGTGTACACCAAGTATTTGGCGAGCTGAACATAAACAAACTTGGTGCCCTCGTCAAAATCGGGATTATCCTTAAATCTCTGACCAATGTATAATCTGAAAATATTAACAGCTAATCGGCTTAAGGTAAAAACAATGACAATTAAAATGACGTCAGCAAAGCTTATGGCAAAACTTTTATCCCCAAATTCTAGCGGACCTATGATATTATGCGTTATAAACTTGGAAATTGAGATTTCATCATTTTCTAATCGAAGCACCTGAAAAGCAACTAAAAATGAAAAGACGTATAATAATTGGTTTAAGAACCGGAGTGTGGTGATTTTAGTTCCTTTTATTCTAAGATGGGCAAGGTTCAAATGTTTTTTTAAATAGCGTTGAATCAGTCTATGAAAAATCACCGTGAAAATTACAATAACAATCCAAATGATTACCATCCAAGGAGATGCTTTGTAAGGCCCCAAGTTGAAATAGATAAATAAATTCATGATGTTCTGATTTTAGGCTATAATTCTACCCAAAGCTTTTGCAAATGTACTTTTTATTTGTTGAAGCGTAATTAATTCTTGAACTAGGCTTTCATTATTATCTTCATTATAATCTGCATGCGCTGGATTTAAACGTTCTTGTATCTCTATAATTCGAAGCATTATTTTTATGTTTTTAAAAGCATAAATAGACTCTTTCACCGCTTGTGAAAGTCTGTGCACCTCTTTGCTAGTATCTATTCTGAATTTACTGAGCCAAGCATCACTCAACTCATATTTTGGACTTAAATAATTAGAAACAAACTGAACGACTTCTTGGTCCTCCATTCGTAAGAAATAGGTTGGGTCGAACAAAATGTTTTCACTTACGCCTTGTAAAATGATTTGATAAATTTTTTGAAATAGTGGTGTTTCAAATTGTAAACCGTCTCGTTGCAATTCGAAACAAATAATTTCAGCTACACTGATTTCTAGTGCAACATCCTCCATCGCTTTATCTTTTTCATATACTTCTATTGCTCTTGATCCATAAAGCAACAAGATTCTTATCAAGTCTAACTCTTGTTCGTGCCCAGTTCTTTTATGCTCTTTTATAACATCTAAATGCTTTTTAATTGATGGAGAGGGTTCTGGGCTAACTTCATTGTTAGAAACGCCTAAACTCTTAGCTGTATTAGATCTGCGAAGTTTATTTATTTCCTGGATTAATACGTCTTCCCCGATTTGTAAGGTTTTAGAAGTACTTTGGGTATATACCGAACGAGCAATAGCATCTGGAATTAATGCAATGGATGCGGCAATGTCTTTAATTAGTTGCGCGCGTTTGAGCGGGTCATTTTCTGTGTCTTTCAATAGCACCTCTGCTTTGAATCCAACAAAATCTTTTTGATGGCTACCTATGTATTCCAGAACTTCTTCTGAGGTGTGATTTTTTGCGTAGGAATCTGGATCTTCTCCATCTGGAAAAAGGACAACACTAACATTCATCCCTTCTTCCAATATCAAGTCAATTCCGCGGAAAGATGCTTTAATACCCGCTGCATCACCGTCATATAAAATTGTGATGTTTGGCGTGTAACGCTGTATGAGCTTGATTTGTTCTTTAGTTAGAGATGTTCCAGAGCTGGAAACTACGTTTTTAACACCCGATTGAAAAAGACTGATTACATCGGTGTAACCCTCTACCAAAAAGCAGCGGTCTTTTTTAACAATCTCAGACTTTGCAAAGTAGATACCATAAAGCACTTTACTTTTATTGTATAGTATGCTTTCAGGTGAATTGAAATATTTGGCAACTTTTTTATCGGACAATAAGGTTCTTCCCCCGAAGCCCAAAACCCTTCCCGAAACACTGTGAATGGGAAACATTACTCTACCACTGAAAAAGTCAAAATGTCGGTCGTCTTTAGTTTTGGTTAATCCTAATTGTTCCAAAAACTTTAGTTGATAACCTTTTTTTAAAGCGGTTTCTGTAAATGAATCTTCATTTTTAGGGCAGTAACCAAGTTCAAATAACGCAATGATGTCCTCTCGAAACCCACGCTCTTTAAAGTAGGACATTCCAATTATTTTTCCCTCTTCTCCTTTGTGCATGCGTTCAACGAAAAAATCTCTTGCATAATCATTAATTATACCAAGGCTCTCTCTTTCAGATAAAGCTGCATGCTCCTCCGCTGTGAGTGGTTTTTCTTCTGGAAGTTCGATGTTATATTTATCCGCCAACCATTTTAAAGCCTCTGGATAACTAAACTGCTCTTGCTCCATTAAAAAGCTCACCACTGTTCCACCTTTACTAGTAGAAAAACATTTAAATATTTGTTTAGCAGGACTCACAACAAAAGAAGGTGTTTTTTCATCTGTGAAAGGACTAAGCCCCTTCAAATTTGCGCCAGCTCTTTTTAAGTGCACATATTCTCCAATCACTTCCTCAATGCGAGCAGTAGACATAATTTCATCAATGATATGACTAGGTATTCTTCTCAATTTTTTTGAATCTTTTCGCTAAGATACACAATCCTATTGGTTTAAGCGAATCCTCTTGGGTTCTTTAAGAAGACTAGTAATAAATCCATCGTTCTGAACGTTTCTAAAATATACATTAATAGGGACATGTAGGCTTGTAAAGTTATATTTCTAATTAAATATACGAGTATTTATTGAAAAAAATGCTTATCATTAGACCCATGAAATTTAAAGAATTAGGATTATCAGAAGATATCGTTCAGGCCATAGACTTTATGGGTTTTGAACATGCTACACCAATACAAGAAGCAGCGATTCCTGCTATTTTAGAAGGAAGAGATATTATTGGATGCGCGCAAACAGGTACAGGTAAAACAGCTGCATTTATTCTTCCTTTGTTAGAAAAAATGTTGCATAAACCTAATGCGAAAATTAATGCATTAATTATTGTTCCTACCCGAGAGCTTGCTGTTCAAATTGATCAGCAGATTCAAGGACTAGCGTATTTCACATCTGTTGGCTCTTATGCTGTTTACGGCGGAGGAACAGGCAAAAACTGGCAAATGGAAAAAGATGCGCTTTCCGAGGGAGCAGATATTATTATTGCTACTCCTGGAAAACTACTCTCTCATTTACAATTGGGTTACGTCGACTTTTCGGATTTACAATACCTTGTCTTGGATGAGGCGGATCGCATGCTAGATATGGGGTTTTCAGACGATTTGAATCAAATTTTTAAGCACTTACCTGAAAAAAGACAAAATTTACTTTTTAGTGCTACAATGGCTGAACCAATTCGTCGGCTTGCAAGAAAAATGTTACACGAGCCAATTGAAATCAATTTGGCACTATCAAAACCAGCCGAAGGAGTTAAGCAGTCTGTCTATGCTGTATTTGATGAACAAAAAACGGCACTACTTACTTACATTTTACAAGAAGAAAAAAATCGAAAAAGAGTAATTGTTTTTACTAGTAAAAAAAGTTCTGTTGGCAGTATTGTTCGCAATTTAAAAAGAGCTAAAATTTTAGCTCAAGGGATTTCTTCTGATTTGGAGCAATCCGAACGAGAAGAAACGCTGCGAGGATTTAAATCTGGCAGAATCCCAGTTTTGGTGGCCACCGATGTGATGAGCAGAGGTATTGATATCAAAGAAATTGATCTTGTGATTAATTTTGATGCGCCTTCAGATGCTGAGGATTATGTGCATCGCGTTGGAAGAACAGCGAGGGCTAATACAAAAGGAGAGGCTATTACTTTAATTAATCCGAAAGATATGTCAAAGTTTAATACCATCGAAAAATTGATTGAGCAAACGGTGCCTCGTGCAGTTCTGCCAGAATCCCTCGGTGCTGCTCCTGAATGGGTTGTTTCACGCCCAAAAAAGAAGAAAGGTAATCATCGTAAATTCCAATCAAGAAAAAAAACAGATAATGCAAATCAAAAGTAAATTTAATTCCGCTTTCCTAGCTGGTTGTGTTACTTTGCTGTTTGTCGCTTGTTCTCCTTCCGCTGGTGATGAGGTTTTATCCTTAGAAAACTTAGACACAGCTGATTTAAAGACTTTAAATAAAGGGGATTATATACAGATTGTCGATGAATCCTTAACCCCAGAAAAAAAAACCAAAAGATTGATTAATGAGGATGCGCAATTAGCACTTGGTCAACTGCATATTATACTGGGAACTAAAGAATGGAGTTATGTGGCATTTAAAAAGGGCGGCACGAGTATGCATCTTAGTGACAATGGTTTGCGCTTGAGCGTTGAAGAACATAATGGCTTTCAATGGTGGTGTGTCCTGGATAATAAAAATATCTTAGCAGAAGATGCCTTGGGTGTTTACACGCCGAGAGAAACTTCGGGAAAAAGAAGCGCTATGCAGTATTTTATTTTAGTGCAGGATGGTGAAAAACAAAAATGGAATTGGACGTCAGGAAAATTTTATTTGGAGCAATTTAACCACAAAAACGGTGAAGTAAGCGGCAAATTGATCGGAGAGGCAACCAATGAACAATCCAATGAAGTAGAGAAAATTGAAATGCGTTTTCAGCTGCGCTTTGAGGACGTAACAAGCACTGTTGGTTTTTCAATTGGTTGAAATGCAGCAAAAAACAATGCAAAACAAGCAAGTTGTCTACCGTGAAATTCGACGGGAGGATAATGAAGCTATGGCTCAGGTTATTCGCCATACGCTGGAGGAATTTGGCGCAAATAAGCCAGGCACAGTTTATACAGACCCCACAACAGATGATTTATTTTCTCTGTTTCAAACAGAAAAATCCGTTTATTATGTTGCGACATTTAATGGGGAAATCATTGGAGGTTGCGGTATTTATCCCACACCAGAATTGCCCCCTAATTATGGAGAGCTGGTAAAACTGTATTTATCCCATGCTTTTCGAGGGAAAGGCATTGGTAAAAAACTCATGGAAATTGCCGTTGTCGCTGCCATAAACTTCGGCTATGAAAAACTGTATTTGGAAACCATGCCAGAATTAGACATGGCGATCCAATTATATGAATCACTCGGCTTTGAATCACTCCCTAACCGACTCGGCGCTTCTGGTCATAGTGCCTGCCACATTTGGATGCTGAAGGATTTGGACCGAGGTTAAACAGCCAATTAATTCACCTATACCCTCACCAGTTGAATGCGTGTGTCGCCCTCTGTTTCAATATCTGCGACAAATCCATCGCCATTCACTTCACCAATCGTAATTTCATTTGCCAACACTTCATCTGATATGTAGCTAGTGTTAGCGGTTACGGCGGCAGCAATTTCATTGGTTGAGGCAATCGTGACATGAATGCGGTCGGTGACTTCAAAACCAGCTTCCTTTCGGAAATTTTGAATACGATTAACCAATTCTCTTGCAATTCCTTCTTGGCGTAACGCTGGTGTAATAGTGATGTCTAAAGCAACTGTGATGCCCTGTTCTGAGGTAACTGTCCAGCCCGGAATGTCGTCGGTTAATATTTCAAAATCCGCTAAATCCAATGCAATGTTTTCGCCAGCGACCGTTCCGCTCCATCCGTTGTTGGATTCCACTGTTGCAATTTCAGCAGCTCCCCATCCATTTACCATTGCAGCAATGGCTTTCATGTGCTTTCCATATTTTGGGCCGATGGTTTTAAAGTTTGGCTTGATTTTCTTTACTAAGACACCTGTTGTGTCTTCCAATAATTCTAATTCCTTTACATTGATTTCAGATAAAATCAAATCTTGAACATGTTCAATACGCGCCTTAAAACTCGGGTCTAAGATGGGCACCATGATTTTTTGCAATGGCTGACGAACTCGAATTTTCTCTTTTTTTCTTAAGCTCAAGGCCATGGATGAAACACGCTGTGCAATTTCCATTTGTGCTTCTAATTCCTCATCGATTTCAGCGGTATTCACAGTGGGAAAGAACGCTAAATGAACAGAGTTCACTGCATGTCTCTGCGTAATACTGTTGAGGTCACTAAACAATTGGTCTGCGTAAAATGGTGCTATTGGAGCACTCATAATGGCAACAGCTTCTAAACATTCAAAAAGCGTTTGATAAGCCGCAATTTTATCGTTGGTGTAATCTCCTTTCCAAAAACGACGACGACATAAACGCACATACCAATTAGATAGTTGATCATTTACAAAATTGGTAATCAAACGGCCTGCTTTTGTTGGCTCATAGGTTTCAAATGCTTCATCTACTGCTTGAATCAAGCTGTTCAATTTAGAGATGATCCATCTATCAATTTCTGGCCTATTCTTTAAGGGTATGCGTTCTTCTTGGTAGGCAAACCCATCAATATTGGCATACAATCCGAAGAAAGAATAGGTGTTGTAAAGTGTTCCGAAGAATTTACGTTGCGTTTCAACGATTCCATCTTCATCAAAACGCAAATTATCCCAAGGATTAGCATTTGTAACCATATACCATCTTGTAGCATCAGGTCCGTATTTTTCTAAGGTCTGAAAAGCATCAACGGTATTCCCCTTACTTTTCGACATTTTTTGACCTTCTTTGTCTAACACAAGTCCATTCGAAACAACATTTTTGTAAGCCACATTGTCAAAGACTAATGTAGAAATAGCGTGTAATGTGTAGAACCAACCGCGGGTTTGGTCAACGCCTTCTGCAATGAAATCGGCCGGATAAGCTTGGTTGTTGTCAATCATTGCTTTGTTCTCAAAAGGGTAGTGCCACTGGGCATAGGGCATTGATCCAGAATCGAACCAAACATCAATTAAATCGGCTTCGCGCTTCATGGGCTTACCACTTGGAGCAACCAATATAATCTGATCCACGTAGTTTTTATGTAAATCAATTTTGGCGTAATTTTCATCCGACATGTCTTGCACATTGAATTCAGCAAGGGGGTTTTTTTCCATTAAACCGGCTTTTACTGCCTTGTCACATTCTGCTTTCAACTGCGCCACAGAAGAAATACAAATGGCCTCATCGCCCTCTTCTGTTCTCCAAATCGGTATTGGAATTCCCCAATAACGCGAACGGGATAAGTTCCAGTCGTTGATGTTTTCCAACCACTTACCAAATCTTCCTGTCCCTGTCGATTCAGGTTGCCAATTAATGGTGTTATTGAGTGCCATGAGCCGCTCTTTTTTGTCTGTTACGCGCACAAACCAAGAGTCCAACGGATAGTATAAAACTGGTTTATCTGTGCGCCAACAATGGGGGTAGCTGTGCTCATACTTCTCCACTTTGAAAGCTTTGTTTTCTTCTTTCAGCTGAATACAAATAAGAACATCAACCGATTTTTCTGGCATTTCTTCGGCAGCGTAGTATTCATTTTTGACATACATTCCCGCAAACGGACCTACTTCAGGACGGAATTTACCTTGTAAATCAACAAGTGGTACAGGATTTCCATTTTCATCTGGAACGAGCAAAGGAGGCACACCAGCCTCTTTGGCTACTTTGGCGTCGTCTGCACCAAATGTAGGAGCCGTATGCACAATTCCAGTACCATCCTCTGTTGTTACGAAGTCGCCAGCAATGACCTGAAATGCTGCCCCTGGATTTTCCATCGGTTGAGCAAAGGGTAAAAGTTGCTCATAACGCAAACCAACGAGGTCAGCGCCCCTGCATTCCCCAATGATGAAATAAGGGATTTTTTTAGCACCATCTTCATAAGTAACTAATTCTTCATGAGTTTCAACGGCAAAATAATTTTTATTGAATTGTTTACCAACCAAAGCTTTCGCTAACACCACTGTGATTGATTCAAAAGTGTATTGATTGAATGTTTTTACTATGACATAATCAATGTTATTGCCTACCGTAAGCGCAGTATTTGAGGGCAATGTCCATGGGGTGGTCGTCCAGGCTAGAAAATGGATTTCTTGGTTTTCTCCTATTTTTTCGAATAAGAATTTGCTTTTTTCATCGCTTATCGCTTTAAACATGGCTACACAGGAAGTATCTTTCACGTCGCGGTAACAGCCCGGTTGATTCAATTCATGTGAAGACAATCCTGTCCCTGCTTTTGGAGAGTAGGGCTGAATGGTATAGCCTTTGTACAATAAATTTTTATCGTATAGTTGTCCAAGCAACCACCACACACTTTCCATGTACTTGGAATCATAAGTGATGTAAGGGTTTTCCATATCCACCCAATAACCCATTTTTTTGGTGAGGTTGTTCCAAATATCTGTGTAGCGCATAACGGCCTCACGACAGGCTTGGTTATAGTCATCTACTGAAATTTTTGTCCCAATGTCTTCTTTGGTAATCCCCAATTCTTTTTCTACACCTAATTCAACAGGTAAACCGTGGGTGTCCCATCCTGCTTTTCTGCGAACTTGATAACCTTTTAAGGTTTTATACCGACAGAAAATATCTTTAATCGTACGAGCCATAACGTGGTGAATACCCGGCAATCCATTCGCTGAAGGAGGTCCTTCAAAAAACACAAAAGGCTTGTTTTCATCTCGCGAATCAATAGAAGCTTGAAAAATATTGTGTTCTTCCCATTTCTTACTTACTTCGCTAGCAACTTTTGGTAGTTGGAGTCCTTTGTATTCACGATATTTCGTACTCATGTCGTATTTATTTTGAACCTGCGAATTTAGTAATATTTATTGTCATGGGAAATAGGTGTTTTAGCTATACTTATTCTTGAGCTTGCTAATTATTGATTTACCAACTATGCATTTCACAATCTTTTGTAGAATTTACCCCGAGAATGGCATTTATAGTTATTTTTGGTAACCATAAAAAGAAAAAAGGCAGGATGTTAAGTGTCGAAAATGTATTCAAATCAATTGATAAAAAAGAGATCATTCGTGGACTTTCCGTCAATTTTGAGGAGGGTAAAATTACGGGGTTGCTTGGGCCAAATGGTGCAGGAAAAACTACGCTAATCCGAATGATTAATCAGATTTTATCACCAGACAAAGGTGTTATCAGTTGGCAAAATAAATTGATGACTCCTGAAAATCTTACAACTATTGGCTACTTGCCTGAAGAGCGGGGCCTTTATCGCAACATGTCTGTTTTGGAGCATGCTTTATTCTTTGGCGCTTTAAAAGGAATGCCTCAAAAAAATATCTTGCATCAATTGGATACTTGGTTAGAAAAATGGGGTATTCAGGATTGGAAAAACAAAAATATTGGTGCACTATCCAAAGGAATGGCACAAAAAATCCAGTTTTTATTGACGGTATTACACCAGCCCACTATTTTAATTTTAGACGAGCCTTTTTCAGGTTTTGACCCTGTGAATATTGATTTGATACGGCAAGAATTATTGCGTTTAAAAGCGGAAGGTAACACGATTATCATTTCTACCCACAATATGAAAAGTGTAGAGGAAATTTGTGACAAAGCAGTCATGATTAATGAGGGTCAAAAAATTGCAGAGGAAACGGTCATTAACTTGCAAAAAGCACACAAACAAGATGTTTTTAGCGTAACTTTTAAAGGAAATATGATCGCTTTTGCGAATGCTTTATGGGTAGGCTATGAGATTGTTGATAAGTTTGATAAAGGTCAGGATATCTTTGAAGTACATTTAAAGACGAGGCGGGAAAACACTTTTAACGATTTGTTGCAAACACTGATTGCACACGTAGAAATCATTGCTGCGACTGAACTATTGCCGTCCATGGAAAAAGTGTTTTTAGCGGAGCTCCAACAAAAAAAGAAAGAAGAATGAAAAAGCTTTGGATTATCGCTAAACGAGAATTAAAGGAAAGGGTGTCTTCTCGGTCTTTCCTAGCATTTGCATTGGTGGGGCCGCTCGTCTTATTGGCCCTGATTTATATTTTGTTCTTGTTGGGAGGTTCAGAGAAAAAACATTGGAAGGTATTGGTCATGGATGAAGAACAAATCTTGAACAATACCCTGTTTTCTTCAGAGGATCCCAATTTCTCCATAGACTTCATCCCTTTATTTATCGATTACCCTGTTTTTGCATCGGAAGAGAAGTACCAAGATTACGACTTATCCATTTGGGTCAATGAAAAAATCATCACGAACAAAAAGGCAATCATCTCCTACAGAGAGGAGCCAACTGAATCGGTAAAACGCAAACTCGTCTATCACTTAGAAAGAAGATTAGATGAATTGATGGTATCGGAATTTACGGATTTATCGATGCAAGATTACAGAGCCATTAAACAGCCACTTAGTGTGTCTTTTAAAAATGTTTACGATCCTAGAAGCGAGACTTCTTATCTGTCTGGATGGGTAGGGTATGTTTTCGGTATGTTGATCGTGTTGTTTCTCTTTTTGTTTGGTATGACAATCACCAGAAGTATTTCAGTTGAGAAAAATAATAGAATTATTGAGGTATTGCTATCTTCTGCTTCTGCTAACCAAATCTTAGGCGGCAAAATTCTCGGTATCGGCATAGCCGCGTTTATTCAATTTGTATTTTGGATATTTCTCATTGGCTTGGGCTTATTCTGGATGCGACTTACTATTTTCCCTGATTGGTTTGATCCAGCTGTTTTAGCTGCGGAATTAAATGCTTCTGGTGATCCCTTTGATATCAGTGGAAGTAATGCAAACAATTTTGTGGACTTGGTTTATAACCAAATCAATTTTGGCATCATGTTACTGTTTTTTATATTGTTTTTCATAGGGGCTTACTTCTTCTACGGCGCTATTTACGCTGCTATTGGCGCTTCTATTTCTGGTCAGTCTGACGGTCAACAATTTATTATCCCAATGTCCATTGTTCTGATTTTAGTTTTGGGAGCTGGTTATTTTACTGTCTATTATCCACTCAGCGCAATAACAACAACGTTTTCTTTTTTACCATTTACCTCACCAGTTGTTATGCTTATTCGACTAGGGAATGGTTTTGAGCCTGGTGAGGCATGGCAGATCTACTTTGCCTTATTTTTACTTTATTTATTCGCTGTGCTAACCTTAAGGTTTGGTGCTCGAATTTATAGAAAGGGGGTGTTAGCTTATCACTCCAATATCACATGGGCAACTTGGTTCAAATGGTTAAAATAGTATAGGATGAAAAGATTGGCAGTAATTGATCTCGGCACAAACACTTTTAACCTCCTAATTTTTGAAAAGGATGAAGCTGCTTATAAAGTGCTACATAGTGAAAAATCTGCTGTTGGTTTGGGCCTTGGAGGGATAAATGCGAATACGATTACACCTGTTGCTGCCAATCGAGCATTGCAAGCGTTAGGGGTATTCAAGGAAAAATGCGACCAGTTTGGTGTTAGCGAGATCTTTGCTTTTGGCACATCGGCTTTAAGAGGAGCAACAAACACCATGGATTTGGTCCGAGAAGTATATCAAAAATGGGGCATTGTTATTCAAGTTATTTCTGGTGAGGAAGAAGCAGACTTGATTTTTGAAGGTGTTCGTTCGGTTTACGCCATTGATCGACCTACTTGCATCATGGACATCGGGGGAGGAAGTACAGAGTTTATTATTGTCAATGCTAATAAAGAAATCGTCAAAAAGCGCAGTTTTAATATTGGTATTGCACGTGTTATTCAAATGTTTGACTTGGAAGATCCATTATCGGAGGTAAACAAACAATGGATATTGGACTTTTTTCAAAATATTGTTGGCGACTTTTTTGATGATATTAATCACTTTGACTTGGTGGGCGCATCTGGAAGTTTTGAAACGTTTTATGAATTGATGTTTAGTAGAAGTTTTAACTCTTCATCTCAAGCAATTGAACTACCAGTTGATTTACTGCAAAAAGAGTTAATCACATTGATAAATTCCACTTTCGCTTATCGAAAACAAAGTGCTTTTGTGCAAAGTATCCGGGAGCAAATGGTGCATATTGCCGCTTTAAAAACCTGGTGGGTCATGCAAAAAATCAAACCTGAAAAAGTCATTTTATCCCCCGCTTCCTTGAAAGAAGGAGTGATGGTGAGGTTGCTAAATAAATAGTCACAGTAGGGTTCCGATGCGAAAAAGTCAAATTCATCACAAAGCATTTTATAATAGTTATTGAGGACGGAAAAATCAGCGAATGTTTTTCATATAACTCTTTTTTATGATGCTGATTAAAATAGGATTGAATTAAACTTTTTGGGTTACCATGATAAATCGTAATGAATTGATTAACGCTGAAAGCCTGCTATAATTCTTTGCACAACTGTTTTCAGTTTAAGTCTAATGTTTGCAAAACGCTATCTTATTATTACCGCTACGTTGTTTATTACCAAGTATTGTCAATCAAACAATAAAAAAGACTTAACTTTACTGCAAAAGTACTGCGCATGTTTAAATTGCGCATCAGGTTAAAAAATAATATGTCAAGAAGAAATAAAGGAAAATCAAAATCATCAGGCGGTAAAAACAAGCTCAAACACCATTTAAAAGAAGCAATAAGGGTCATTTTTAATAAGGATAATGACGCCACTTATGATTACAAAGCTATTAGTGAAAGGTTGCAAATCACAGATACCCAAACTAGGAAAGTCATTTTATCTGTGCTGAATGAATTAAAATCAGAAGGTTTTTTAGATGAATTCACAAGAGGCAGATTCTCATTAAACACCTCAAATAAAGGCTTAATTGGTATAATTGACGCAACTTCCAGAGGAGGAGCTTATGTAATACTTGAAGATGAAAAATTAGAGGATATTTTTGTTCATGCTAAAAACAGAAATAGGGCATTACATGGAGACACCGTCAAAATTGATCTCATTCCAGGAAAACGCAATAAATTAGAAGGGGTAGTAACGGAGATTGTCACCCGAAAGTCTGCCTTTTTTGTTGGTGTGATTAAAGTACAAAATAAGTTTGCTTTCTTGTTGACTGATAGTCATAAAATGAGTGAGGATTTGTACATTCCTTTGGAAAAATTAAAAGGTGCTCAAGATGGTGATAAAGTAATGGCGCGCATTACTTCTTGGCCAAGTGGTGTCGATAATCCTTATGGTGAAGTAATAGAGGTTCTTGGTAGACCAGGAGAAAACGATGCAGAAATGCTGGGGATTCTCATCAAGCAGGATTGGAACATAAAGTTCCCAGAACAAGTCATGAAGGAGGCGGAAAATGTTGGTACTGTCTTGGATCCAGAAGAAATAAAGCGACGCAGAGATATGCGTGACCGACTAACCTTTACCATTGACCCTTGGGACGCTAAAGACTTCGATGACGCCTTGTCGTTGAAAACACTTGAAAATGGTAATTATGAAATAGGGGTACACATTGCAGATGTAAGCTATTACGTTCAGCCAGGGTCAGCCATGGATGAGGAAGCCAAGAAAAGAGGTAACTCAGTATATTTAGTGGATAGAGTGGTGCCAATGCTGCCCGAGCAATTGTCCAATATCGCTTGTTCTCTTCGCCCAAATGAGGATAAGTTTACTTTTTCTGCTGTATTTGAAATGGACGAAAAAGGTAAGATTTACGATGCTTGGTTCGGCAGAACGGTCACCCACAGCGACAGAAGATTTACTTATGAAGAGGCACAAGAAGTTATTGAAGGTAAATCTGAAGAACTCAAAACCGAAATTTTGCTTTTGGATAGCATTGCTAAAATCCATCGGAAGAAAAGATTGAAAAATGGGGCACTGAGTATCACGTCAGAAGAAATTCGTTTTCAGTTGGACGAAAAAGGACATCCTATCGGTGTGCTGAAGAAAGTGTCTAAAGACGCCCATCAGTTGATTGAGGAATTTATGCTCTTGGCAAACAAAAAAGTTGCCAGCTTCCTGGGTGACCAAGGAAAAGGAAAGGCCGCCGCAGAGGATGTGATTTATCGTGTGCATGATAAGCCAGATGATCTAAAAATACAAACGTTCAGTATGTTTATTGAGAAGTTTGGCTATGACTTGAAATTTAGTAGCATGGAGGAAGTTGCACCAAAAATGAATCAGCTCTTTGCCCAAGTTAAAGATACGCCTGAGTTCAGTTTGATACAGTCTATGGCTATTCGCTCCATGGCAAAAGCCGCTTACGACACAGTGAATATTGGACATTATGGCTTGGCGTTTTCCTACTACACGCATTTTACATCGCCTATTCGTAGGTATGCTGATTTGATTGTACACAGATTACTACAAGCTAAATTAGACCAACAGAAAATCAATTATGGCAACCAGCTGAAAGAAATCGCAAAACACATTTCTGCTCAGGAAAGAAAAGCTGTTGATGCAGAAAGGGAATCGACTAAATATTTCCAAGTGAAATTTTTAGAAGATAAATTGGGCTTTGAATTTGACGGAACAGTTTCTGGTTTAGCAGAGTTTGGATTATTTGTTCGCATCGATGAAAATCACTGTGAAGGCATGGTTAATATGCAGTCAATCCCAGGGGATCATTTTTACTTCGATGCGGATAAATTCAGAATTATTGGAAGAAAACATAAAGAAGAATACAATTTTGGTGATAAAGTCCGTGTGCGTGTAACAGGATTGGACATTGGCAAACGACAAATTGATATGGAATTAATCGATGAAGCATTTGAGTAAATACCGAAATATTTTTTTGATTTTACCTTGGCTATTGATGAGTTTGTTTGGTTGTTCCTCAGATCAAGAGGAAATTAATAACAATGAATTTATCCTTCCTATTCAGGCCCTGCGAAATTT
This sequence comes from Crocinitomicaceae bacterium, assembly GCA_020832365.1. GTDB lineage: Bacteria > Bacteroidota > Bacteroidia > Flavobacteriales_D > Crocinitomicaceae > JAFIEX01. Next base: position 7,762 of record JAFIEX010000019.1, on the reverse strand, counting down.
AGAAAATGACCAAGTCGTGTTTTACAATACAACACTTTTTTTTGACTCCATATTACATGGTAGAACAGTAATGGAAAGTGACTTTCATCCCGATGGTAAATTTTCTTGGACACCTGAGCGCTATTTGCTGAAAGCACAAAAAATGGCAGAGGCTGTTTTGTATAGAAATGCTCAAAACCCTCCTGCTTTTATGGGTTTGGCCGATGTGGAAAATCAGTTTGTGGTACTTGATATTTTAAAGAACGCAACATTAGCCAGTGAGCAGTATGGTGTTTTAATGGGCGATGCTGTGAGTAAGAATGGCTTGAGACTGGCTTTCGTTTATGCCAATGACGTTTTTTTTCCTCAATTTTCAGCTAAAAATGATGCTGCTCCTGTTGAGTTGGGAACGGACGGAAAACCTGTAGCGAATGCTGAGTTTCAAATTCTTCATGTGCCAGGACATTTAAAAGACAGTGTGCCGCTGCATTTCATTATCAATCGATGGGACCATGATCTGGACGTTGCAAAAAAAGCTAGTAGTGCTTTAACCAACTTAGTGCAAGATATAATTGAGGAAAGTTCTAATCTGCCGAATATCATTATCATGGGAGACTTTGGTGTTCAACCTAATCATCCGCTATTAAAAAATATTTTACCGAAAGGCTATATTAACTGGGCTTTGCAAACTGAAAAAAAATGGCCATTAGGGTCTTATTGCAAGCACGCTAATTATACTGTTGATTGTTTTCTTTCAGATCAAATACTTACATTTTTCCCTCAAAACGAATCCGATGCTTTGTATGCTAAAGATTTTCTTGTACATGATGCTGTCCAATTTGTTTTTGATCGAGATGGTATACTGTTTCCAGATCGAACTTTTAACCCCTATTCGGGTGAATGGTATGGTGGCTATTCAGATCATTTTGCGGTGTCTTTAAAACTTTGGTATAAGCTATAACAAAGGGAACTATTTTCATCATCTTTGGTAGATGGCTTGTTTTTTGATGTCACATGCTTTATTGGTCATTGGTATATAAATTATAAAACACAAAAACATGAGGTATTTAAATTTAATAATATTCCTGTTCGTGGCATCAGTGCTGCTATCGCAAGAGAAAGTAGTTTCAAATGTAGAGGAAGTTGTGCTGTATAGTAATCAAGCCATGATAAAAAGAACGGGAAATATTGTCCTGCAAAAAGGGGTTAATGAATTAGTGTTTTACGGCTTAGAAGAACAAATAATAACTAATAGTTTGAAAATATCTGTTGTCGAAAATGCCACTATTTTATCTTCACATGTAGCTTTAGCAGAACTTCCTAAATCTGTTCAATCAGAAACAGTAAGGAAGATTTTGGACAATTTAGACCAGCTAAAAAGAGAAGAGTACACCCTTAAAAAACGCATTCAAAATTATCAGTCGGAAAAGGATTTAATACTGAACCATCGCCAAGCAACTGGAGAGGGTGGATTTGAAACAACAAGACTCCAAAATTTAGCTGCATTCTATCGAAAAAACCTAAATGAACTGGATCGCTTGATTTATGATGATCAACAAGAACTTAATAAATTGAATGAAAGCATAACGAAATTACAAAAATCCCTATCTGATGGAGGTTATCGCTCACACGCTAATGCTTTATTTTTGAATGTAGAAGCAAATGATAAAGTAGCTGCTGTAATAAAATTGAATTACTTGGTTCCCAATGCAGGGTGGACGCCATTCTACGATATAAAAACCAATGGAATAGACCCTAAGCTAAGTGCGACAACACGCGCAAACATTTACCAAAATACTGGTGTGAACTGGGATAAAGCTAGCGTTACTTTATCTACTGCACAACCGATAAAAGGACAGCAAATCCCGAAAGTTCATCCTTGGGTTTTACGCTTTTTGGAAGAAGGGATAGACCAGCGCTTTGCCAATGACGCCATGCAATCGAACAGGGCTTATGAGCTAGCAGAAGTTGAAACAGTATCCATGTCTCGCGGTTCAAAATCCCTTAAAAAAGAGGTCGCTACAGCGGTTGATAATTTAACGAGTAGAGAGTTTCAAATAAACCACCCGGTAAGTGTCAAAGGAGTGGATGGAACAACAGTAGTAACACTTGAAAACTTTACTATGCAAGGTGATTACAGGTATTTCGCAGCTCCAAAATACAATCCTAATGTTTTTCTTACTGCCTATGTTACAGATTGGGAGAAGCATAATTTGTTGCCAGCTAATGCTAATTTGTATTTGGGTTGGGATTTTGTTGGAACAAGCTTTATTCATCCACAACAAGATACGGATTCTTTACACCTTCCTTTTGGTAAAGATGATGGCGTGGTAGTAAAAAGAGAGCGTATTACTGATGTAACGTCCCGCAGCTTTATAGGACGTTTTAAAACAGTAGAGATGGGTGTTCAATTGCAGGTTAGAAACAACAAAAATGTCCCCATAAAGCTAACACTGAAAGATCAAGTTCCGATTTCTAGTGATACAGATATCGAAATTAAAATTCATGAAATAAGCAATGCAGAGCATGCAAAAAATACAGGCGAACTTTCTTGGGATTTGTCTTTGGCGCCGAGCGAAAGTAAAACAATCATCATCAAATACAGTGTGAAGTATCCTAAAAATAGAAGGCTGGCAAATTTCTAACTGCTTATTTAAGCGGTAATTTTATTATTTCTATTGAATGAAAACCGTCTTTAACTTGTACTTCGTATAAGGAGAAGCCATTTTTTTCTAATTTGAGTAAAAGCTCCTCAGCTGGTTTTGTCGAATAAGCATGGATGTTGTGGTGAAACATCCACTGTACGTGAATTTGATGAAAATAGTTGTTGGTGAAAAGAACGACATCCTCGTTTGCTGGAAAGGAATAATTTTGAACGAAAGAATATGTTTGTTCTAACTGTTGCCTGAACCAATATTGATTTTTATCCAAATTGTGATTGCGCAAAAGTTGAGCAGGTCGGAATAGAGTTAGACCAATCCCAAAAAGCAAAATGAAGCTTCCAATTTTATACCACGTATAATGTTGTTTGCCTACGTTCCAAGTTGTGAAAAAAGTAGTTGTTTGTCCAACAGCTGCAATTAATACAACAGGAGAAACGATGATACAGAAGGAGGGCATTTTTGTAGTAGCAAAGCTGAAAAACAAATAGGTCACTGCAATCACTGTTCCTAAATAAATAGCGTAGGGCTTTTTTTTTCTAAAGAACAAGCTCAATATCAAAATTAGAAGCAACCATTTCCATAAAGTTCCCAATCCATATATCGTATGTAAATTATGCCAATAGAATAACCAATCACCACCATGACCCTCAACAGGTTGTGTCAAATGTAAAGAGTTGTAGGCCATTTCATGATAAAATTCGTTTGGATAAGTGAATGCGGTAAATATTTGCCAAGGAGCACCGACAAGAATAGTAATGAATAAGGCTTTCAGTATAGGTGTCCATGTCTTCCATTGAACTAAACCCTTATTGAAAAGTAGTTGATGAACTCCGAAGCCTGCATAAACTAATAACCCAACTAACCATTTTGTTAAAACCGCCAGACCAGCAAAAAAGCCAAGCAATAACAACCAAACATGGTTTTTAGTATATTGCCATTCGAACCAGCACCAAATCGAAACAGTGATGTAAAACATAAAGCTTAAATCGATATGCTCGGAGGTGTGCAATCCAGCAACTAATTCTAATGGATATAACAATAATGTAAAGAGAAAGGCGCTGATAAACCCTACTTTTTTGTCATAAGCGATGCTTCCAATTCTAAAAACTGGATAGATGATTAAGGCGTGCAATAAAACCATTGGTAGTCTTGCGGCAATGACATTTATGCCAAACAACGACATGGAAAGGGCGATTTGCCAAAGTGCTAAAGGCTGCTTATGCAGCCATGTATAGTTTTCCACCCAACTTTCATAGTTATAGGGTAACAAATCTGTAGGTTGTAGTCTGGGATGTAGCGGTGTTTCAATTAAATGTTTCCCAACTAGCACGTGAAATTGCTCATCCCAAAGATTAAGATAAGGATCTATTTGTATAAAGAAGTATCCTAAGCTTACATTTCCTAAAAATAAAAACCACAATCGGTATTTATAAAAACGACCAGATTGATTTAAAAAGCACAGGAGCGATAAGGCACAAATCACTAATCCTATCAGTAAAAATTGATTGATAGAATTGGGAATAACCTCAAATATGCGAAGGAATGCTGCTACCACTTTTTGCCCCTAAGATAAAAAGTTTATGGAAAAATTGATCACATGGCATCTCTATATTGAACTTTAAAATCATAGAATATGAAAAATTTAATTTTAGTGCTCTTCGTTTTTGGGATTACAAATCTTTTTGGACAAGGAGCTTACGGAGAAATAATAGGTAAAATATTCGAAAAGTCGGATAGCGATTTGCCTGCTTTTGGTGCAACAGTATGGGTAGAGTTTTCGGGGGCAAAAATTGCAGACAGGGTGGATGATGAGGGTAGATTTAGAATTTCAGCTATTCCCGTTGGAACACATACTTTGAAAGCCATCTACATGGGGGAGGAGTTAACTGAAGAAATAAATGTTACAGTCAAAACAGATGGGATTGTAAATGTTGGCCGCATTAATATCTTGGAGAAGATTCAAATGTCAACTGAAGTGGTTATAACTGGTAAATCGAAAGATCCTTTGCTCGATTTTGGAGATGTAGGAATCAAGAGAATCAGTGCCATTGATATTGCTTTGAGTCCGCAAAGGACGGATGTTGGACAGCTTGTTGCAAGTAAAAGTTCAGAGATTAAAGTAGATGAAAATGGGGATTTTTTGATAAGAGGATCTCGCGCAGGTGACATGTTATATTTTATTGACGGGGTTAGAACGAACGAAGTGAAAGGTGTACCAAGTGCTGCGATCGGAGGAATGACTATCTACACAACAGCAATTCCAGCAAAATACGGAGATACAACTGGTGGGGTAATTATTCTTGAAACAAAAAATTACCACGATGTATGGCGCGAAAGACAAGTTATTAAAAGAAAACTAGAGGAAGCCGAAGAAAAGAAAAAGTCTAATTGATTTTTTATTTCTTTTTAAAGGAGTATCCATCTATCGGTACTCCTTTATCTGTTTTGAAATTCCTTGGCTCTTTCTCGGTCATCATCATTAATTTCCACTGGTGGGCAACGATTAGGGTCACGACGAAATAAATAAACGAGTTTCAATTTGAATTGAAGTGGATAATAACTACTGGAGAACCAGTGAATATTAGGATTAAACCCTCGCCATTCGTATCCCGTAACAATAGGCGCATGTATACCAGGGATGACAAAGAAACCACCATTTACCTTAATCCCAAGTCCTAACTCATAATGGAGTTGTGCCATGATATTCCCTTGGAATGTTTGCGTATTGGGAACATGAAAACCATCATAGGCTTTGTTTTTGCCTAGCCATAGGTAATCAACATTAACCCCCAAGGCATTATCGAGGAACAAATTAGGATTAATTTGATACACACTGTGTGCTGCAAACCTCCCGTACAGATGACCATTGTAAAATGCTCCTTCCCCAAAAGCCGTTCCTAGTATAGAGTCTCTATCGTCAAAAAGCGTAGCTGAGGTTGTTTCTCTTCCTCCAAAATGTTTATAACCAATTCCCCAGTCGTAATAATGAATGTATTTTCTTGGTCTTTTCGTGATATGTACCATGCCAATATCTACAAAAGCACCAATCCTGCCATAAGGTTCCCTACTGATGGTCATTGTTGTGTCATTGAAAACAGTACTCCACTCATCAGGATTATTTCTTGTCAAGGTATAGGCCGGACCAAATGATAGTTGTAGTCCATGCCTAGAATAATTTCCTGTAACCCACTTAAAGAGTGGTTGCTGTAACTTTTGGTTGCCGTAAAACTGACTTTTTTTGGTTTTGTGCTGGTATTGACCACGCTGTGCTTGCAAAATAATAGGAAGCATACAGAAAAGTCCAATGATCATTAAGTTCCTACTATTCATGTGGTGCTGTTAAGAATTTTTTCCATTATGACTGGACTATCCCAAATGTCTTCTATAGCTGGAATTTGCATAATCTCATCCATGATTTTACGCTGTTTTTCACCATTGGCTAAGGCTTCTGAATATCTTGTATGGCTAAATGTAACTTGAGAGTACAATGGTAGCCATTTATCTGGGTACAATTCGCTAAATTTCCGCTCAATTTTCTTGCGAAGCAAAAAGGATTCGTCTCCAACTAAGTCTCGCATTTCAATGTAATTATAGAGCGCCAAGTCTGCAATTGCACTTCCGTCTGGCGCACGCAGTGCACTGTATTTTTCAAATAAAGTCATTGGGTCTTGGTAGTTGTCCAACATTTCATAAAACACAGAACAATCTTCAAAACCTGCATTCATTCCTTGACCGTAAAATGGTACAATCGCATGGGCAGCATCTCCCATTAACATCACCTTATCCTCAAAATTCCAAGGGTTACAGCGCACTGTAACTAATGTTGCGGTTGGATTGTCAAAATAATCTTTTGCCAAAGTAGGCATTACTTCAACAGCATCAGGAAACGTAGCATTAAAGAAATCCATCACTTGTTCTTCCGTTTGAATGGAGGCAAATGAGGTCTCTCCTTCCATTGGGAAAAATAGCGTAACAGTAAAACTACCATCTAAATTGGGTAGCGCAATTAGCATGAACTCTCCTCTCGGCCAAATATGAAGGCAGTTTTTGTCGATGCGGTGTGAACCATCGGCATTTGGAGGAATGATGAGTTCTTTATAGCCATGGGATAAATATTCCTGAGAATAATTAAACATGGGTGTTTTCATGAGCCTGTTACGAACTGCTGAAAACGCGCCATCCGTCCCAAATATGTGATCGTACTGTTCCACAACAGTTTGATTATTTTCTGTATCAAAAAAATGCAACTCATTTTTTTCAAGGTCTAAATCATCGCAACGATGATTAAAAAAGTAACGCACATTGTCGAAATGATCTGCATGATTCATCAGCGTTTGGTTGAGTCCGCCCCTAGAAATAGAAAAGATGGCTTCTCCGTCTTTACCGTATGGTTGATAAGTCAAGTTGCCTTGGAGGTCATGCATTTTTCTACCGTACATGGGAATGCACATTGCTTGAATCTGCTCTTCCACACCTGCGTACCGCAAAGCTTTTAACCCTCTATTGGAAAGCGCTAGGTTTATAGATCTACCTCCAATTATTTTCGCTTTGCGCAGGTCTGGACGACGTTCAAAAACATCCACATCATAGCCTTTTTTAGCCAGTAAAATAGCGTGTAAACTACCCACTAGCCCAGCTCCTACTACAGCTACTTTTTTATTTCTTTCACCCATACTATTGATTTGAAAAGCTAAAGATAATAAAAGCCTTCAAAAATGGCAGTAGCTAAATAGACTAAAACTCAATTTTCAAATAAAGTAAATGTTTTAAGACTTGTGGATTCAATCTATAGCATAACCCATACAATTCAGATTTATAAACTGTTTCAACGTAAATCGGAAGAGCTTGAATTGGATATAAGTACGACTAAGTTGCTTACTTCATATTTCGACACTCGCAAACATCTTCTGTTAATAAGAAAGAACCATTATCCCAACCGTTTGCAACACAACAAGTTTGACATTCTGGAGTACTTTTAATGTCTTTACACTGAGGGATCGTATCAGACTCAGCAACATTGCCACAACCAATTAGTAATGAGCTTAAAATGAAGATAAATAAAATACTTAACTGTTTCATGAAATTTGATTTTGATGATTGTAATGCAAATATAATTTAAT
>JAFIEX010000018.1 GCA_020832365.1 Crocinitomicaceae bacterium | reverse complement strand
TATATCCTCTTTGCCCTCCAATACCTTCAATATTGTATTTCAATTTAACTTCTTCTTGCAAAGCAAAAAACTCCTTGATTTTATTGTATAAACCATCAATCAAAGTATCTGAAATACCATGATTTTTAACGGCTACAAAACCAATTGTCTCGTAAGCAAGTCCTAATTCTTCGATAAATCTTTTACGTTTCGCGTTATCGTCTGATAAAAAATCAGCCAAATCAACAGAAGGTATTCCTTTTGGTGTACTCATATTAATAATTTTAAAACGAATATAATTATTTTCTAGTTAATGAATATGGAAACAGCATTGAAAACAGCAATTATTTAATAGTAAGTTAGCATTGTAACAAAAAAACAAGTGCACTTAAGGCAGCCTTTTTGGGGGGCTGATTTAAGAAGAGAATCAATTGGCAATTACGAAGCATCTACCAACAAGATAATTTGAGGGGCTAGACCTCTAAAAACACAAAGAGTTTCTACTTTATATTTGCATGGTAAATTATAATTAATTTTATGGAACATCACAAGGTGTTGAGATTATTTAATCTTATCTTACCCTTTGATTGCTGAAAAACTATTGCTATGAAAAGATTGCTATTACTATCAGTTTCTATTGCGCTGACCTGCGTATATTTTGCTCAAACCACAACATCATTTAGGAAAAACTACAATATATCGCTCTTTGATCTTCCTGTAACTACAATAGAAGGATTAACTCCGAATACCTATATTTTTTCAGGTTTTCACGCATTCAATTCATCTATTACAGCCATAGATAACACTGGTGTCACAACTTGGTCAAAACAATACAGCAGTGGCACAGCAATGCAAATTGGCGATATAAAAAAGGATGAAAACCTAAACAGGTATTATGTTTGTGGTGGCGTTGGATCTGGACCTGCATTCTTAATGTTTTTAGATATAAACGGAGATTTAATCTCAGGGAGGAACTTTTCAATTTCACAAGCCTCTGGAGCAAATTTTAATCGGGTAATCAAAACATCAGACGGTGGCTACTTGTGTGTTGGAACGGTCACAGGTTACGACCCAGATGGCCCTGGCCCTGAAGTGCAATTTAGCCCAGTTACGCATAACCCTCCAGAATGCACTAACTCAACTACAGCTACTATTCAATCTCCTTTAATTGTAAAATTTGATGCAGCTGGGAACCATATGTGGCACGAAGTTTTTAGATACTACGTGGGCTCGGCAACTCCAGCAAATAGAATATACAACGATGCTCGTTTTATTGATGTTGTTGAAATAAGTGATGGCTACCTAGTTGTTGGAAACTACAAAGTAAATAATGTTTTCTCTGTTTATGATACAAGTAGTGGAAACAGTTGTGGTCAAGATAGGACACCAACGGATGCCATGATTGCAAAGTTTTCATTTACTGGGAATCTAGAATATCATAGACAAATAGACAATCCTTCTAACTTAACATCTCAAAGTAGTAAAAGCTTCAATTCAGCATCTTTAACAACAGCAGGACTTCCACTGGTTTCGGGTTCAGATGGCTCTGGACGACCTATGATGTTAATGAGTTTTGCTGGTTCAGGTGGTTTTGCTGCTCCAACTTGGATTAGAAAGTATGGAGCTTCTAGCTTCTTTGGGACCTTTAACCCATTTCAACCGGGTAGATTTTTTGAAACAAGTGACGGTAATTATGCAGTTTGGGGGTTTCATATTAACCCTTTATCCTTTTTATTTAGTAATGTGTTATTCCAAATGGATCCTGCTGGCAGTATACAATGGCAGAGACAATACACTAGTAATGTTGCAATTCTTCCGCATGGACAACAAACATCAGACGATGGATTTATTGGAATGTCTTATACAATTTCTGGAGCAGGGCATAATTTACATGTCATCAAAACCGATCCAAATGGGAATACTTCTGTAGACTGCCCAGCATCTAGTATAAGTATTTCCGTCAATACCCCTTCTTTTACTTGGGGAACCCCAATCTTCAATAGTTGGAATACCAACACAGTTACCAATGCTACATTTTCTCCTTCAATTACCGCTATCAGTCCAACAGAAACAATAGAGTGTCTTACGATAGTCGCCACCTGCATCCCTCCTGCTTTAGCGGACAATGTTACTGCAACACCAAATCCAATCTGTGAGGGACAGCAAACTACAATCAACGCTTCTGGCCCTGGAACAAATGTTTCTTATAACGTTTTTGATGCAGCAACTGGTGGAACAAACATAGGAGAAGTGCCTTTATCCGTTTCCCCAACAGTGACAACAACCTATTACATTGAAACGTTTAACACATCAGACCCAAATTGTGTAAGCACAACTAGAGTTCCAATTACGGTGACTGTAAATCCCAGTCCAATCGCTAATCCGCAAAGTAATTCACCACTATGTGTTGGTCAAACATTAAACCTCACGACAGATGCAGCTCCTGGAGCAACTTATAGCTGGACAGGTCCAAATAGCTTTACAAGCGCCGTTCAAAACCCAACGATTTCTAATGCTCAATTAGCTAATAGCGGATCATACAGTTTAACAGTCACTGCAGGAGGCTGCTCCACTGGACCAATTCCTATAGAAGTTATTGTTTCTGAATCGCCAAATTCTGTGCCAAACGCATCAAATACAACAGTTTGTGCAGGACAAGATATCGAATTGATTGGCAATACCGTTCCAGGAGGTTCATACCTTTGGAACGGACCCAACGGATTTACCAGTACGGATCAAAATCCAGTAATCAATGGAGCAACAAGCGCTAATGCTGGAAGTTACTCACTTGTTATAAGCGTTGGGGCCTGTTCTTCTAGTTCCGAATCGGTAACAATTACCGTAAATCCATCACCTGTTGCAAACGCAGGAGCTGTTCAAACAACCATTTGTGAAGGAAATGACATTGAACTTACTAGTAATACAGTTACGGGTGGGACATACAGCTGGACTGGACCTAATGGATTTACGAGCACCAATCAAAACCCCTCAATTACAAATACAACAAGCGCAAATTCTGGCACATACTCATTAGTAATCACAGCAAATGGCTGTCCTTCACTGATTAGTAACGTAACAATAACTGTTGAAGATACGCCAATAGCATCAGCAAATGCTGTATCAACTGAATTATGTGAAGGTGACAATTTAGAGTTAATCGCAACTACTTTACCGGGTGGGTCTTACAGTTGGACTGGACCTAATGGATTTACAAGTGCGGATCAGAATCCAACAATAATTAATACATCTGGCGCGAATGCTGGCACTTATTCCTTGATTGTGACTGTTGGAGACTGTCCTTCTGCCGCTGATGAAGTTACCATAACTGTCAATCCTGCACCTGTGGCTAATGCAAATAATAACGGCCCTGTTTGTGTTGGTAACTCAATAGAACTCTCCGCAACAGGTGGTGGAAGTTATGCTTGGACTGGTCCTAATGGCTTCACTTCAAACGATCAAAATCCATCAATTACTAATGCATCTCTATTAGCAGCAGGAGTTTATGAAGTAAGTGTAACAGTTGGTTCCTGCTTTTCAAATGCACAAACTACCGTTGCGATTGTGGATGCGCCCAATTTAACTGTTTCATCTGATGATGTTAGTTGTAATGGTGCTAATGATGGAGAAATCACAGTAAACGCAACTGGTAATGGCCCTTTTAACTTTGTTTGGACTCCAAACGTCGGCACTGGCTCAAACGTGTCTAATTTAACTCCGGGTAGTTATTTGATAATTGTAACAGATGATAATGGTTGTTCCTCTAATGAAACAATATCAATTTCAGAACCAGATGCTATCGTATTAACAACTTCTTCAACTGCTTCTCAGTGTATAATTCCTGACGGGACAGCTGAAGTATCAGTAACTGGAGGTATGGCTCCATACTCTTTTGTGTGGTCTAGCGGAGGAAGCACTGCAACAGAGACAAACATTGGGCCTGGCACTTACACTGTTACTGTAACAGACGGTAATGGGTGTAGCGAGCAAGCTCAAGTTACTGTTCCAAGTATTAATGGACCATCTTTAACTCTCGAAAGTTCAACAAACGTTTCATGTTTTGGTGCAAATGACGGCGCTGCCACGGTAAATGTAACAGCCGGCACTCCAGGGTATACTTTCAATTGGCTGCCAAGTGGAGGAAATAATGCAACAGCAAGCGGACTAGGACAAGGAACTTTTACCGTTTTCGTAACAGACGAAGCAGGTTGTCTAGACTCCTTGACCATTCAAATCACTGAACCAGATCAATTAGTAGCGAATAGCACTGTAAATAATTCTAACTGTGGGTTAAACGACGGTGCAATTTCGTTAACCGTTTCAGGAGGATCTCCAAGTTATAGCTACACATGGACACCAAACGTTGGTAACTCTGCTGCTGTTTCTAATCTTACTCCGGGCACCTACGCAGTTCAAATTGAAGATGCCAACGGGTGTATTATTTTAGTTAATGAAACTATTAATACCACAGGGTTTATTCCTATAGAAGTCGTTCCTCAAACGGCAACTATCAATGCGGGAGACAATGTCAATTTGGAAGTAATTATTGGTGGCGGAATTACAGACGCAAACGTTATATGGTCTCCAACAGCAGGGCTCAGCTGTACAGCTTGCGTTAATCCAATTGCAGGACCAAGTGAAACAACTACTTATTTTGTGACAGTTACAACAGACGACGGTTGTGTTTCATCAGACTCATTGATTGTTTTTGTTAACCAACCTTGTGACGATTTGTTTGTGCCAAATATTTTTTCTCCAAACGGCGATGGAAACAATGACTTCCTATGCGTATATGGGTCTTGTATTGAGTCATTCAACTTCAGTATTTTCAATCGTTGGGGTGAAAAAGTCTTTGAATCAGGTGATCCTTCAGATTGTTGGGACGGAACATTTCGCAATAAAGCTTTAAATTCTGGAGTGTTCGCTTATAAACTAGTAGTAAGGATTTTAGGAGAATCAGAAAATAGAGTGGAATCTGGTAACATTACGCTCGTAAGGTAAATAAATTAAATTTCAACCCAAAATGAATGGTTTCACTTTCAAACTTAAAAGTCATGCCATCAAAGGTATAAACATTAAAAAAATGAGAAACTTAGGACTAACTTTCGCACTAATTGCAGTTATGAATGGAACATTGTTCGCTCAGGATGTGCACTTCTCAAATATGGAGTATTCACCACTCACTTTAAATCCTGGACTTGCAGGAGCTAATAATGATATGCAAGTAATTTCCAATTATCGCACGCAGTGGAACTCTGTTGCGGCACCATTCAACACCATAGCTTTTTCAGGAGACATGCGTCTCAATCGTGATAAAAGGAGAAAAAAAGGTCACTTAGCTGCAGGCTTAAACTTCTTCAACGATCAAGCTGGAGAACGAACCGTTTCAACAAACAGCATTGGAATAACAGCTGCGTATCACCTAATGATTGACAACAACAGTACAATTGGTTTGGGTATGAATACAAGCTTTGGACAGCGATCATTAGACGCTTCTGACGGCAATTGGGGTAATCAATATGTCGGCGGCGGCTTTAATCCAGCTATACCGAGTAACGAAAGTTTTGAAAATGCTATTTTTTCATTTTTCTCAGCGAGTTCGGGCATTGTATATACTTATGGAACTAATGAATCAAGCATGCGATCTAATGATGGACTATTGATTAATGCAGGTTATGCCGTGTTTCATGTGAATAGGCCTTCGTTTTCTTTTATAGGTAATGGAGAAGACCCTTTATTCATGCGACATGCCTTATTTGCAAATGCTTCAATAGGACTTGGTCAAACTAACACATCATTTGAGCCTGGCATTTACATGCAGTTTCAAGGACCATCAAGAGAATTTTTAATGGGTGCTGATTATTGCATTTTAATTAATGAAGGTTCAAAGCAAACTGGAAATATTCAGCATTCCTCTATTGCATTTGGTGCATTTTATCGGAACATGGATGCTCTTATTACAAGACTTATTTATAACTATGCGGGATTTGGTATAGGAATGGCATACGACTTTAATATATCATCACTTTCGGAAGCGTCAAGAGGAAGAGGTGGAGCAGAGTTTTTCTTGAAATGGACTATGAATAATTCATTTGGTGCTTCCTCTAAAGCAAGGATATAGTCGAATAATACTTCATATTTTTTAATAAAGATTTTTTGCTAAAGTTTAACTTATTTGCCTAAGTATAACATGTTGAATATCATTAACACAAAATGAAAACAAAATTAATTACCTCAGCATTTTATGCAATTATTGGAAGTTTGTATTCACAGAATCAAAACATCATAATTGCAGAAAGAGATACCTTACGCATTGAAATTGAGAAATTAGGAAATGAAATCAACAGTGATTTCGATGATTATGCTCCAGTAATAACCGCTGACGGAGAATACATGTATTTCACATCTAGGAGACCTTTAACGGCAAAAGAAATCAAAAGAAATAGAACATCTGATGAAAGGATTTATGAGGCAATTTGGAATTACCAAACTGAATCGTGGTATGAGGCAACTGCTTTAGGAAAAGAACTCAATGCGCCTGGTAGAAACATATCTAATGTTGCTATTTCTAACGATGGATACCAAATGCTAATTTATCAAGACAATCGTTTTGGAATTGGCAATATTTATGAAACAATTTTAGCAGGAAATAGGTGGTCTAGCCCGACTGAATTAAGCATAAATTCCGAGAACCATGAGTCCTCGGCAAGTATTTCACCAGATGGTAGAACAATTTATTTCGTGAGTGACCGCAAAGGTGGTGAGGGTAAGCGAGATATTTGGAAAGCGACAAAAGATGCTAAAGGAAATTGGGGGAAGCCTGAAAACTTGGGAAGTAATATAAACACCAAATATGATGAAGAGGCAGTGTACATTCACCCTGATGGAAAAACACTATATTTCTCATCGAAAGGACACAATTCCATCGGTGGGTACGATGTATTCAAATCGGAATTAGTGGATGGAACATGGTCAAAACCAGTAAATTTAGGTGAACCAATCAACACATCAGAAGATGAAATATTTTATGTTTTGTCAGCAGACGGAAGAACAGCTTATTATACAACATCAAGAGAAGGAGGTGTGAGAAATATTTATCAAATTCGATTCACTCCTATTGACAAAGCGTATCAAGTTACAAGCAAGGGTCCGAAATTAACTGTTTTGAAAGGAGTTGTTTCAGATAAAGAAACGGGCTTTCCTTTAGGCGCTTCTATTGAGGTTACAGACAACGAAAAAAATGAAGTGATTGCCACGTACAATGCTAATTCTAGCACGGGCAAATACCTTGTCTCTTTACCAGCAGGAAAAAACTATGGCATCAACGTAAGTGCAGAAGGTTACCTTTTCTCCTCTTATAGCTTTGATTTGACTATTGACTCGCTTTCTGTCTATAACGAAGTGCGAAAGGACGTGGAAATGGAAAAATTGAAGGTTGGTACACGTGTTGTTTTGAGAAACATTTTTTTTGACTACGATAAAGCAAACTTAAGGAACGAGTCTATTTCAGAGCTCAACAAGCTAAAACGCATCCTTGAAACCAACCCTACTGTTAAAGTTGAAATTGGCGGCCATACGGACAGTCGCGGGTCTGAAGAATACAATATTCGTTTATCTAAAGACAGAGCGCATGCAGTAGTGAATTTCCTAATAGAAAATGGTATTTCAAAGGATCGTTTAACTTACAAAGGTTACGGTAAATCTCAACCTATTGCAACGAATGAAACACCAGAAGGTAGACAAGAAAATCGGCGCGTTGAATTTAGAATTCTGAGTAATTAAAGCGCCAAAATACTTCTATAGATTTCTGCATTTTTGACAACTTATTTTTTAAATAAAGTTGAAGATGATTCTTTAAATACATTTAATCGATAATTAATAATCTAAGTATAAAGTTCTGAACAAATAGTCGTTTCTTTGCGTAAATTTTGAGAATGTTAAGATTTGTGCTATTCATAAACTGCTTTTGGGTAAGTTTAGCTATTGGGCAATTCTCGCTTCAAAATATTCAGGATAGTTATTTTCAAGATTTTGGAACCTCACCTATCACCAACTGGCAAGACAACACCACATTTCCAGGCTGGTATAAAGACCAAGGTGTTTTTCAAGGCGAAATCAATGTATCTACCGCAGCTCCAAACAATGCTGGGGGACTCTATGCTTACTCTTGTAATGGCTTGAGTGACAGAAAAATCGGTTTTAGACCAGCTAACTCGAGTGGCGGTCCATGTTCCAATCAAAACTGTGGTCACGCTTATGGGGTGAGGATACAAAATCAAACTGGCGTAACAATTAATGCCATCACATTGAGCTACGAAGGATTTCAATTGAGCGAGGTACTTGATGGGGGCAACCAGAACAAGATTTTAGTTGATTATAGCATCGGTAACAACTTAAATGCACTAGCTCTTGGAAATAATGGGTGGAATAACATCCCAAATGCGACTTATTTTGCCCCAATAATTAACGGCACTTGCGGCGCAAGCCAAGTTGTTGGTATCCCCTGTGAGCAAAGTCAATTGATTAGCACGTGTTTTCCTGTTTCAATTGCACCAGGCGAGGAAATCATGATTCGATTTTTAAAAAGCAATGAACCATGCAATGATCCTCACTTAGCAATTGATAACGTAAGCATCGATTTTCACGGAGATTGTATTCCACCAATTTTAGCAACGCCTCAAAATGTAATCACCTGTGCGTATTTTGTATTCCCCCCGATTCAGGGCACTAACCTGAGTGGTAATGAAGCCTACTACCTGCAAAATGGGGGAACAGGCAATAGCTTCTTACCTGGAGATACCTTATTTTCAGCTGGTAATCACACCATTTATATTTATGACGAAAACACAGGCGCTAACTGTCAGGGAATACTGAATTGTAATGATGAAGTTTCCTTTTTAGTTGAAATAGAACCTGCTTTAAACCTGAGCTTCAACTTGCCAAGTAGTTTTTGCGAATTTGAAATCCCGCCAAATTTACCTGTAAATTCAAACGAGAACATTTCAGGGAGCTGGAGCAATGTCATTAACACGCAATTAGTTGGACAAAACACAATCACATTTACACCAAATACATCTGGCTGCTTCAACAATTTCTCCTATGAATACATTGTTCATGCTTTGCCACAAGTCCAAATCACAGGGGATTCATTATATTGTTTTGGTGAAACTACAGAGCTGTCTATTGGTAATGGTTTTACATCCATTTTATGGTCAAATGGAAGCGCAAATTCACCTGAACAATTTACGGAATCAGACAACCCCGTTAGTGTTACCGTTGAGGATTCTAATGGCTGTTCCGTAACGTCATCCCTTACAGTTTTTGAGTTGCCAGAAATCATCTCCTACGACACACTATTTTTATGTGGCGCAAACACTGTTGAAGTGCACGGACAGTTAGTCAATGAAGAAGGAACATACGAAGCGATTTACTTAGGTACAAATGGTTGTGATAGTTTATCATTAGTATCCGTAATTGCTGTCAATGATTTGTCTGTTTTTTTCGAAGTAACTCCAACTAGTAACTGTAATGACGATAACGGCTCATTATTACTAACGGGGTTTGATACTGGTGAAAACTTAACGTTATCGCTTAACAATGATAATTTCAATTTAAGCGCAGATGGTAGCGGCGATGTAATGCTTTCATCGCTAAGTTTTGGTCAATATATTTTTACTGTAACAAATGAAAAAGGCTGTAGCTATTCAGATAGCTTTTCCATTGCACAGTTTGGCTTAACGTTTCCTGACTTTACCGTTACAGGAGCAAATTGCTACGGAGAGAATACTGGAATCATAGCGTTCGATGACTTACCAAATGGTTGGGACATCCAATGGCTGGGTGGTTTGCCTAATACCAATTCTCAAAGTGAGTTATTTGCTGGCAATTATTCCGTAACTGTAACAAATCCCAATAATTGTTCAGCAGACAGTATTATTTTGGTTCCTGACGGTAATAATTTCCAGCCTATTTTGTCCGCCTCAAGCCTAATCATCATTGAAGGAGAAACGATAAGCATCGCTATAGAAAATCTTCCAATTACCAACATTCAAAGCACAAAATGGTACTACAATGATGAACTATTAGATTGTTTAAATTGTTCTGAAATTTCACATCAACCTTCAATACCTGGAAATTACACCGTCATCATAACCGATGAAAATGGTTGTATTTATGAATTAAGCATTTGGATTGAAGTGCTGCCTAACTGCTCGCCTATTTTCCCAACAATATTCTCACCAAACAATGATGGAAAAAATGATTTATTCTGTGATCTATCGAATTGCGAGATTCCTTTTCAACTGCTTATCTATAACCGTTGGGGAGAGTTAATTTTTGAAAATTCAGAAAATTCAGATTGCTGGAACGGTAGTTTTAAAAATGCACAAGTTCAACCTGGAACTTACGTATTTACGGTAAGATATAAAGATGCTTTTGGCGAAGAAAAGTTAGAAAAAGGGAATATTTCAATTATCTATTAATTGGGGGCATATTTCACCAACAACGAATAGTAAATACCAATACGTTAAACGCGCATATTGTCTGCTTGCCAATTCTGAATGGATTGCTTGATATCTTTTGGAGAAAGATTTTCAGCTAAAGCTTTTTCAACTAATGTCGCTAATTCTTCATTGCTTGCAAAACGCAAAGCAATAATTTTCTTCATGCCTAACTTTTTTTCTTTTTCAAAGAAAGATTGCCCCGTTGTTTCAAAATAGCGCTGTCGCATTTCTAATCTTATTAACCGGTCTTGATTTTTCAGCGCGTAAATTCTAGCAATTAAGAGCAAGAAAACGATTAAAACTGGCAAAAGCAACTCACGCAAGGCATCTAAACCAGTCGAATTCTGGAAATCATCACTCGCTATCACCAGTCCTAAATAAGCCAAAGAAAGCGGCGTCAAAACAAAATGGTGCAAAGGATAGAACCTCAAGTGATTTTTATAATTCTGTGCCATAATGTCTAAATTAATAATATTTGAATTCTGTTAAATAATTTTTCACATAGTCTTCCACGCCTTGCTCTAAGGTATGAAATCCTTCTTTGTATCCCGCTAAAATCAATTTATTCATATTAGCTTCAGTAAAATATTGGTATTTATCACGAATATCTTCTGGTGTATCGATGTAAGTCACATCAATTGATCTATTCATAGCTCGGAAAGTTGCATTTACTAAATCTTTGAAGGTCCTCGCTTTTCCAGAGCCAAGATTATACAAGCCGTTTTCTAATTGATTTTGCATCATAAAGTAGCAAATACTTACCACATCTTTGACATAAACAAAGTCACGCTTTTGTTCACCGTCGCGGTATTTATCATTATGTGATTTAAACAATCGCATTTTACCGGTTTTATTGATCTGTTTGTAAGCATGTAATACAACTGAGGCCATCCTTCCCTTGTGGTATTCATTAGGTCCATAAACATTAAAAAACTTCAATCCAGCCCAGAATGGTGGGGTTAAATGTTGTTTGAGTACCCACTTATCAAAATCATTTTTTGAATCACCATAAGGGTTCAATGGCTTCAATTTTTCAACAACTCTGTGACTGTCCTCATAACCATGCTCACCTAATCCATAAGTAGCGGCAGAGCTAGCGTAGACCAAAGGAATTTTATGGTGCGTAGCCCATTTCCAAACCTCTTTTGAATAATTCAAATTGAGTTCGTCTAATAAAGCTTTATCAAACTCGGCAGTATCCGTTCTAGCTCCTAAGTGAAATATAAAATCAACATCATCGCCTTTTTCTTTAAGCCATGTAATAAATTCAGAACGGTCTATTTTGTGAAGATACGACTTGTTGACCAAGTTGTGTTCTTTATATTTTTTGGAAAAGTCATCTACTAAAACAAGTCGTTTCAATTCCATTTCGTTCAGTTTCGCAACCAGACAACTACCAATAAACCCTAATGCGCCAGTAATAACAATCATTTCATTCAATAATTAAGTACAACCTTTATAAATTTTGATCCAATAAATAAATCAATGCAGCGATAGCAGCTGCTCCAAGTTCTAATTCTCTCTTGTTCACATTTTCAAATACGTCATTAGCATTATGGTGATAATCAAAATAACGTTGACTATCTGGTATAAAACCAAAAAGAGCGATATCATCGTAAACATCTTTCAGGGGGTTAATATCCACACCACTAAAGCCAGCCTCGAACTTATGCAAATCGTAATCGGATAAATATTTCTCGAATGATTGCAATAGTTTAAGGTGTTTATCTGATCCATCAACGGTAAATCCTCTCGGTGTAAACCCTCCCCTATCACTCTCTATTGCAGCAATGTGTTTTTCTCCTTTACGTTTGGCTTCTTCTGCATACGTTAATCCTCCTGAGTTACCAAACTCTTCGTTCATGAAGAACACAACTCGTAAAGTATGTTTAGGCTGATAATTGATAACCTTTAAAATCCTAACCGCTTCCATAGAGTGAACGATACCAGCTCCATCATCATGAGCTCCTTCTCCAACATCCCAAGAGTCTAAATGCCCTCCCACAGCTATGATTTTTTCAGGATGAACGCTTCCTCTTAGCTCACCAATCACATTGTGGGAAAGTTTATCAGGGAAGCGCTGACAGTTCATGTTTAAAACCATGTTGATCGGTTCTTTGGAAGATTCCAATAATTGTGCTAACCAATCTGCTTCCTTCGATGAAATAGCTGCGCCTGGAATGCGCTTTACCCCATCTTTGTAATGCATTGTGCCCGTATGCGCATGATCATGATGCTTTAAAGTGAGTGAGCGAATAACCACAGCAGCAGCACCTTTTTCAGCAGCATCTACCGCTCCATAACCTCGAATTGGGTAACAACCGCCATATGCCTGAAAAGTGTTGATGATTTTTGCATCCATAGGCTGATTGATAAAGACAATCTTCCCTTCCACATCCTCTTTGTTAGCAGCCCGAAGATCGTCTCTGTGTTGGAACATAATAATTTCCTTTTCTAACAAACCTTCTGTACCAATTGATCCTCCTAATGCAAGTGGCTTGAGCTTTTTTATATTGTTTCCTGGTAATTTTATCCATCCCGTTTCGTCTTTGCCCCTTTCCCAGTGTGGCACCATCACTTCTTGTAAATAAACCGTATCGAAACCATGTGCACGCAATTTTTCAGCACCCCAAAAAACAGCCATTTCGGCTTGTGCAGAACCAGCTAGACGATGACCAACATCCTTACATAAGGATCGTAAATCCTCGTAAGCATGTCCATTTTCGAGCGCCACATCATAAATTAATCGGATTTTTTCAGCTGTTCTATTCGCCTGATGCTTTTGAGCAAAAATGGAAAGTGTAAAAAGCGTAATTAAAAAAGTAAGATATCTAATTCTCATGCAAAATTTCTTTACGCTACGAAATTAAAAAATTAATTGATTACAATTGAGCGAATAATGCAAACTAAGTTGAGCAAACCAAAAAAGCTTATTTGATTTTGGCATCATGAGAAATTGCCTAGGTGGAAAAACGGGAATTGAAAGAAATAAAGTTAAATTCGCAAAATTAAATAGCATTTAAAACTTTCTTTACCATGAAAAAGGTCCTGCAATTTTTGCTCATTATATTATCCATATTGTTGGCGCTCTATATCAACTTTTTTTATTTGCAAGCTAAAGACTTTGAAACCGTTCGCAACTTACCTCAACCCATACTAACGGCAATCATTGGATTTTTAGCAATTCAACTGATTAAACGCAGCATTAAAAAAAGTAACGCTTGGTATGATTGGATTTATTACGCCGGATTAATCGGTATTTTATCGCCTTTATTATTGGTAACATCCACTGCAGATTGGTTATTACAGTTGGCCAAATACAGTGCCCTATTTATTCTTTTGTCGCCAAGCTTGGAACTTTTTTTCCATTTCAAAGAAAAATAGCATGCAACCTTTCCTTTATTTTGTCGTTTTTTATACAGGTATTATAAAAACTCGTTAAAAATTAACGTGCAATGCCTATATATTTATTATATTCGAATATAATTACAAGAAATGACTACAAATTTATTACTGCGATACATAATTCTTTTTTTGATTCTTCTCCCTTGGACAAATTTTTCTTTTAGTCAAAAAAAGGCTCAGGAAGGCATGATGCGAAAAGAAGCTAACTTAACAAGTTTTACTTCTCCTGGGCAATTCGAAAACATGGCTAAATACATAGCCTTAAATCGTCAAAACAACAGTCATCCTGACTTCGGAATAGTACCAGACCAATCGCCATGTGAGAATTGCGTTGAAATTCTAGAAAAACGAACTGCCGACGAGCGCTTCTTTATGGATATTGACGACCCAAGCAAGTTCTACCAACAAAAAGCTGCTGGTGAGTTACACCTACTTGAAAATGGATTTTGGGTGGCCATCAACCATCAATTGAAACCTGTTAAAAACAATGTTTTCCGCTATAATTTCCCACACAATCCTTCCACCATTAGTATTCCAGATCAGCAAACCAAAATGTATGCTAAGCAGGGAAGTAAAGATCACTTTAATTTCAATAATTGGAAACTCTTAGGTTTGAAAAATCAAGAAAAAGAAACGATTTCCCTAGCCGATTGGACAAATTTCACAGCTGGTGACGATGGTGTTTTTGTACAAGATGTGTTTCCTGGAATTGACTTAGAAATTATTGTTTACAGAGGAGCCATTAAGAGTAATTTTATCATTAGAGAAAATAAATTCCCGAATTTTGACAACCTCATTTTCCAAGATCAAATCAACTCTGAATCAGGTGATTTAACGTTGGGGTTTGAAAACAGTTCCACGAATGAAAGCGCAGACAATATTCATGTTTACCACTCTGGTCAAATGATAGCAGAATACGCTGCGGCATACAGCTATCAAGCACATGATTTAAAAGGCACCTACAAATCACTACCCTATCACATAGAAAAAAATGTAATTAGCATACCTTTAAGTACTGCGTGGATTAACGACCAACTAAAAAATGGCTCATTAATTATAGATCCGCTGGTAACCGGAACAAATACTTTAGCACAAGCAGCAATCACGGGATCTGAATTTAATGCCTCCTGTAATTTCGATAATAGTTGTAATCACAACTTAACCGTTCAAGCCCCAGCAAATGCCACTTTTGAAGATATTTTTTGGTCTTTTTCCTATTTAGCACAAGGCGCCTGTTGGATGGAGGATGGTGCCATGAGAATTACAACTGGAAACTGTGTAAGTCCTTCAGCTGCAAATGTCTTTTGGTTTTGTAATGCGCCAAACCCGGGTAATTGCGAGGGGACTAACTTAAATAGCTGGACAGATTTATCAGGATGCTTGCCTCCTCCCTCATGCGCGCCACAAAATGTTAACTTTACACTTCAATTCTTTAGAAGGTGTTATGGCACAGCAGGCTGTAACAACACCTGTATTGGTGCAAGTGCGCCATGGATTATGAACATTCAAGGTAGAACATTAGAACACACCAATATAGGCAGTCCAATTACAGTATCCTCAACTAACATTTGTCAAGGCCAAACAGTAAATGCATCTACAGGAGCAACAGGTGGGGTTCCTGGATATAGTTACAATTGGAGTTTTGACCCAAGTGGAACACCTTCTGTTGGAACAGGAACAAACGCAACAATCACATTTCCGAATAGTGGAAACATAACACTTTATTCAATTATTACTGATGACTGTGGCAATCAAATTACTGAGTCGGTGGTGATCAATGTTACTCCAGCACCTAGCTTAACAGTTACAGCCACCAATACGCAAATCTGTCAAGGTGACAATACAACGATAGAAGCATCTGGTGGAACAACATATAGTTGGGATAATGGGCTTGGAGCGGGAGCAGTTCATACTGTTAGTCCAACTATCACAACAACATACACGGTTACATCCTCAACTGGCCCAGGCTGCCAGGCAACAGGAAATGTTACCATAACCGTAATTCCCACACCAAATTTCACCGTCACAGGTACCAATCCTACAGGGTGTGGGACAAATGATGGACAAATTACACTTTCTGGACTAGCACCCAATCAAGCTTATGATATCAGTTTTAATAATGGTCCATCACAAAGCGTTACAACCAATGCGAATGGAGAACTAATCCTTTCAAACCTGGCACCAGGAACCTACACAGATTTTGATGTAAGTGCTGGTAATTGCCAAGGTAGCAGCGCAACTGTAATCAATCTTACAGAGCCTACTGCCCCCAATGTTGACGCAGGACAAAACCAAACAATTTGCCAGGGAGATCCAATCACCTTAACTGCGGTTAATCCCAATAATGCAGTAATCTCTTGGAGTGGCGGCGTGCAAAATGGTGTGGCTTTTACTCCCCCAATTGGTGTTAATACTTATACTGTAACCGCTAATTTGAATGGTTGTGTGAGCACTGATCAGGTTGAAATCACTGTTATTCCTGGACCGTCATTCACGGTAGACACCACTAATCCAACAGCTTGTGGAGCAACAGATGGAAGTTTGACGCTTATTGGACTGCTTCCAAATGAAAGTTATAATGTGAGCTTTAACGGCGGTCCTGCTGTTGCATTAACAAGTAATGCAAATGGTGAAATTGTGATACCTAATTTACCCGAAGGAAGCTATACAAATATAACAGTAGATGTTGGCGCCTGTGCCGCAACGCAAAATGGTCCATTTATATTATCTGACCCCACCCCCCCTTCTGTCAATGCTGGTGCAAACCAAACAATTTGTGAGGGAGACCAAGTTACTTTAACCGCTGACAACCCTAATAATGCGGTTATATCCTGGAACCAGGGTGTACAAGATGGTCAAGCTTTTACACCACCAGTTGGTACTACTTCCTATACAGTTTCAGCAAGTTTAGATGGTTGTACAACTACAGATGATGTAACAATAACAGTAACTCCAAATCCAATAGGTAGCATTTCAAGTACTGATGTTACGGTTTGTGGTGCGACAGATGGAACTGTTACCATTAGTGGATTAATTCCAAACGGAGTCTATGTTATTTCCGTTAATGGTGGAGCTCCACAGAATTTCAATGCAGACGGAACTGGAAATATAATTTTCACAGGTTTAGCTGGTGGAAATTACAGCTATGTTTTGTCAACTACCGCTGGTTGTATACAAAACCTAAATGCCTCAGTGAGTAACCTAAATG
This sequence comes from Crocinitomicaceae bacterium, assembly GCA_020832365.1. Classification (GTDB taxonomy): domain Bacteria; phylum Bacteroidota; class Bacteroidia; order Flavobacteriales_D; family Crocinitomicaceae; genus JAFIEX01. The sequence goes on along the minus strand of JAFIEX010000018.1, from coordinate 6,319 downwards.
GCCCTGAAATAAGCCTCGGAAATTTAACACATGAAAGTTGTTTTAATGCGAATGATGGCGCAATTGCACTAAACATATCTGCTGGAACTCCTCCTTTTACCTATAATTGGGCACCAACAGGAGGCAACACGCCAAATGCTAACAACCTAAGCCCAGGTCAATACACCTTCACAGTAACAGATGCTGCAGGGTGTGTGATAACTCAAACGTTTACCATTAATGCAGCAAGTGAAATTTTGGTTCAAACAGATGTAGAAAACACTTTCTGCTCTACTCAAAGTGGTGCAATAAACCTGTCAGTTTCTGGAGGCGCTGGTGGTTTTAATTATACATGGACACCTAATGTTTCTAACAGCAACTCTGCGCAGAATTTAGATGCTGGAAATTACAGTTTTACCATAACTGATCAAAATGGCTGTACTTTCAGTGGTAGTGAGAATGTTCAACAAGAAGGTTCGTTAAATGTATCAATCAATCCTAATAACATTACTATTTTTGATGGTGATGAGGCGAATTTAATCACAACGGTTGCTCCAAGCGGAGGGAATTTAACCTTTGACTGGTTTCCTCCTTTTAACTTGAGTTGCACAGATTGTCCTAATCCTATCGCTACACCATCCAATGATATTGTTTACCAAGTTATTGTAACTGACGAAAATGGTTGTTCTGGCTCTGATACAACTTTTATTCAGGTGCTTCAACCTTGCGTACCCGTTGCTTTCCCAAATATCTTTTCTCCCAATGGAGATGGCCAGCATGATACGTTCTGTATATTGGGGGACTGTCATACTTCTGCGCAATTAAGTATCTTCAACAGATGGGGAGAACGGGTATTTTTCTCTGCTAATGCCGAAGAATGTTGGGATGGAACTTTCAGAGACCAAGACGTGGATGCCGGTGTTTTTGTCTACAGATTGATCTACATTGATGCCAATAACCAGGAACATACTATTTCGGGGAATGTCACTGTGGTGAGGTAGCAAGGCTAGGGTTTTCACACTTTTAATTGGTTTGAAGGTCTAATTAATTTGCTTATTATTATTAATAGCACAAAGAATTATGGCGTACCAACAAAATATTAGAAAAAAAATTCTAGCGCATCAAGCTGTTAAGATAATCTTAATCATAACATCAAACCGTTCATTGAATTAATGCCCTTTAAAGGTACAAAAAAAGTCCTCCACGGTTTGGAAAAAAAAGCGCCTGATTTTTCAACATCTCTTTACACCAATTCAACTTACATAAAAGTGGTTTGTTTGTGAAGGAAAAAACTAATTCTCAAAGTTTTCCTTAAGCTTCCTAGACATGTAGTTGAATAAATTGGTCAATGGTTTTTGCACCATTACTTTCATAAATGCATTGATTTTTCCATCAAAAGCCAAATAACCAGTAGTTTGACCATCAACTTCAGAAAGATGCACTACTAAATCAAAAGGAAAAGGTGACTTTTCGCCAGATTTCATTTTGATATATTCTCCCGGCTTTAATTCTTCTTGTACTAAAGTAATTACGATACCTCCTTGCACTTTAAAAGAACAACTATTGTCATCTGACTGAAAATCAGAAACATTGTCTTTTGGTAAAAGCGCATAAATATTTGCCGTGTCTTTTAAAAAATTAAAAACATCGGTCGCATTAGCATTTACAGTAACTTTTTCACTATCAATTTTCATTGTTTCTCTTTATTTACCCCATGATTCTGGAGCTATCCTCCAGTCTCTCAGTGAATCTACATCATGTTTTGAAATTGCTCCTTGATCTAGCGCTTTTTCAATTAAAATATCATAATTCGATAATACTTCAAAAGGACAATTTGCAGCCTGAAAAAGCTCTTCAGCTTTTTGAAAACCATAAGAAAAAATAGCAATCACGCCTTTTACATGCATTCCAGCTTCTCTCAGACTTTCCACGGCTTTTAAACTGCTGCCACCGGTTGAAATTAAATCCTCGATAACGACAACATTTTGGTCTTTTTCATAATTACCTTCAATATTGTTCTTCATGCCATGACCTTTGGCTTTATCTCTTACATATATGAAAGGTAAACCTAACTCTTGCGCCACTAAAGCACCTTGCGCAATTCCGCCTGTGGCAACACCAGCAATAACATCTGGCTTTCCATAAGCATTTAAAATGGCTTCCACATAGCTCTGTCGAATGTATGTCCGAATATTTGGATAGGACAAGGTTTTTCTGTTATCACAATAAATTGGAGATTTCCAACCGGAAGACCACGTAAATGGATTTTTAGGTGCTAACTTTACCGCTTTAATCTGAAGCAAAAACTCTGCTATCTTTGTGGCCCTATCAATATCTGTTATCATATCGCAAATGTATAAAGTTTTCTTAGAAAATAAGTATTTAGGCTTCCAAAAAGGAAATGCTCTCGTACCAACTCCTTTAACAAATTACATGCCGCAGTTGCAACTGTCAGAATTTCATGCTTTTGAACAATGCATCAAAGAAAGTGATAACCAACTCATTATCAAAAGCAAAAAGCCACAGGAGACTAAAAACAACTTCTTTAAAAATTTCAAATCAATTACAGCCGCTGGAGGATTGGTTTATAACCCTGAGCAGAATAGTTTTCTATTCATCCATCGCAATGGCTTTTGGGATTTACCAAAGGGGAAGGTTGAGGAAAATGAAAAGAAAAGAGAAGCAGCCCTGCGGGAAGTTGAGGAGGAATGTGGCATTTCAAACCTGATCTTACAAGAAAAACTTACTGTAACCGAGCATGTATATTATGCTTATGGCCATTTTTGGATTAAAAAAACACACTGGTACTATATGACGAGTGATTTTAATGGTGAATTAATACCACAATCAACTGAGGGCATTACTAAAGCAACTTGGATAACAAGAGATAAGGTTCAGGAAATTTTACCAGAAGCTTATTCCCTCATCCGTGAGGTGTTTCAAAAAAGAAAGATTTAATAAAAGAAAATCGACTCTTATTCTAAAAAACTGATAATGTGCACTATGGTCGGCGTCGGTAAAATCAATTTACATCCTTAAAGCATAATCCTTGCTATCCTAATTACTGGTTTAAAAATACTTTTTGTATGATTGCTTCACTGCTAAATGGTGGTTCAAAAGTCAACAATTGTTTTTCACTTTTATCGATTGCACAAATGGAAGTTGCATATTGCATTCCCAGCTCAATGTCGTGCGTAGAGAGTAGCAGTATTTTCTGTTTTTCGTTTGCAATTCGAAGCAAAACATCCATAACCTGCTTTTTATTGCTGTAATCTAAAAATGCGGTAGGTTCATCCAATAAAATACAATCCGTTTCTTGTACTAAGGCTTTGGCAATCATGGCTAATTGTCTTTCACCATCACTAACTTCAGCCAAGTATTTGTCTGCAAGATGAGTTAAGTTCAAAGTATCCATAGCATCTTGTATCAAATTATGATCATCAGCGGTTAATTTATGTAATATATTGGTGTAAGGTGCTCGACCTAATCCAACTAATTCTCTGATGGTTAAATAATCAACATCTGGGGGACGTGATGACACTAGACTGAACCACTTCATTTTATCCTTTGCACGCCACTTTTCACTAGCGATATCGAAGAAAGATAAGTGACCATCAATAGGCAAAATTTCTCCCATTAAGGTGTGAATCAATGTAGATTTTCCAGCACCATTCGGGCCGATAAGAACAATCATCTCACCAGGTTCTATGGAAATGCTTCCTGTTCTCAACAGTACATCTTTGTATCCAATCGCTATATTATCAATCTTAAGCATTTAAAACCTTTTAATGATAATCCACATCACCAACGGTGCCCCTAAAAAAGCGGTAAGTGCGTTCAGCGGAATGGTAATTATGGGTTGTGCGAGCTGCATAATAACGTCACAAAAAACAACCAAAAAGGCACCGAGCAATAAACTTCCAATGACCAAATGCAAGTGATTAGCTGTTCGATACATCAACTTCACTAAATTAGGGGCAATCAAACCTATAAAAGCAATAGGACCACAATAAGCAGTTACCACACCTGTTAATATAGCGGTAACTAAAACGATGTAAAAGCGAACACCTGCAACATTTACGCCTAAAAGTTTCGCTTCTTTATCACCAAGTAAAAGCAAGTTGAGCGGTTTTGTTAGCAGCAATGCACACAGCGCACCAATAAGCACCAAGCCCCCTAGATAAGGCAAATCTGATAGCTCTGTTTGTTGTAAAGAACCGAAACTCCATATTACAAACATTTTAATATCTTCAGGATTACTGTAGGTTTGGATGATATTTACTAATGCTCCTGCAAAACTTCCGAACATTACACCTACCAGCAATAATGATATTTTATTTTTAAGGTATAAGGCACAAAACAAGATAAAAATTCCTGTTAACATAGCACCTATCAATGCAGCAGTTACGATACCGAATTTTCCAGTCATAAAAGTAAAATTCGACATGGTAATTAGCGCAACGAATAAACTTGCTCCTGAATTAATCCCCAAAACATAGGGACCTGCAAGAGGATTTTGAAATAAAGTTTGCATCATTAAACCAGCAAGAGACAAAGCTGCTCCTGCCAATAAGGCAGTTATTACCCTAGGAAAACGAAACAATCGCAATGTCAATTGATCTGTTGCTGTTTGGTCATAATGAAAAATACTGTCCCATATAGCATCCCATCGTATAGCAACACTCCCCAATGTAACATCCCATAACAAAAGTACTATTAACAGTACAGAAAGCAAAAAGTGATATTTAACCGACTTTGTCAAGTAATTTATTTTCGAAGTTTGAACATAGCACAAAAATACAATATTCTAATATCCGAAAGACTTTAATTGCAATTACAAAGAAACCATAGTTTCAATTTCGCCTTATTGCAGAAATAATATTATTTTCGCAAGCAAATAAATTGAAGTGACCTATCAAAGGATAAAAAACAAAAACGTATTGGTAACTGGGGGCGCTGGATTCATTGGATCTAACCTAATAGAAGATTTATTGGAAGACAATAAAGTGGTTTGTTTGGATAATTTCTCCACTGGTTTCAAATCGAATATTGATAGTTTTTTAGCACATCCCAACTTTGAATTAATTGAAGGTGACATCACAAACCTAACAGTTTGTCGGGAAGCAGTATCCAATATCGACATTGTTTTGCATCAAGCTGCATTGGGTTCGGTTCCTCGTTCTATTGATAATCCAATTGCCACTAATGAAGCTAATATTACAGGTTTTTTAAACCTATTGTATGCTGCAAAAGAGGCAAAAGTACAACGTTTTGTTTATGCTGCTAGCTCTTCTACCTATGGAGACTCAAAGGCATTACCAAAAATTGAAAATGAAATTGGAAGTCCTTTATCTCCCTATGCCGTGACCAAATATGTTAATGAATTATACGCCCATGTTTTTCGTCTGAATTACGGTATGGAAGTCATTGGCTTACGCTATTTTAATGTTTATGGTAGACGGCAATCACCGGCTGGAGCTTATGCTGCTGTAATTCCAAAGTTTACTGAATTGTTCATGGACTTAAAATCTCCCACAATTAATGGAGACGGATCTTTTTCTAGAGACTTCACGTATATTGACAATGTACTACAAATGAATCACCTTGCGGCTACCACGGACAATCCTGCTGCAATTGGGGAGGTTTTCAATGTAGCAGTGGGTGAAAGAACCACCTTATTAGAAATGACAGAGTTACTTAAGCGCTTTCTGAGTTTAAAAAATCCAGCTATTGCGAATGTTGAGATTGTTCATGGTCCAGAGCGCCAAGGAGATATTCCGCATAGTTTGGCATCCATTGAAAAAGCACAAAAATTACTTGGTTATAATCCGAGCCATCAGCTAGAAAAGGGATTAAAAGAAGCCGTAAATTGGTATTGGGAAAATTTGGGAAAAAAATAAAGGTTATGATTTGATTTATGGTCGGCCTAGCCCTTCCAATTCAACAGTTTGAATTTAATCGCTTCCAATTGACTAATGGCTTGTTCAACTCCTATTTCAGTCGTTAAATGTTCAGCCGAATCAGTTTGCTTAGTTTTATGCTTTAGGGCCTTTTTCGCTCCTTCCAAAGTAAATCCATCTTCATGCGTAAGTTGATAAATTCGCTGAATGAGTAAAATGTCATCGGGAGAAAATTTTCGGTCTCCTTTTTTGTTCTTTTTAGGTTGTAATTGCGAAAACTCCTTTTCCCAAAAGCGAATATTCGATGGATTCAAATGAAACATTTTCGCCACCTCACCTATGGAATAATATAGTTTTGTTAAGTTTTCCTTCGCAATCATTGTTTCAAAAATAAAACTTTTTGATTATCAACACCAAATTATCTTAGAAATAAAAGTAAC
>JAFIEX010000318.1 GCA_020832365.1 Crocinitomicaceae bacterium | reverse complement strand
ATCCTTTGCCCAATATTAGTTACATTCAAAATACGTCTTTCATTACCACTGATGATTATCCTGAAAATGAATTTCCTTTAGCTGGAATTACAGCATTTGATGTGCAAGGAATTGGAATTAGAAATTGTGTGTTTGAAAATCAACGCAGTGATTTGAGCTCCTTGCTTTACAGCCAACGTGGGAGTGGTATTCAATCTACAGATGCTGCATTAACAATTCGTTCATTCACCAATTTCTTAGGTGCACCAACAGCAGGTACATCATCACAGACATCAAGGGACAAATTATTTCAATTTACGCTAACGTAGCAGATTTCGTTGAAGTTGATATTTCCCAATTAAGTAGCGGTGTTTATCTCGCACACTTAGTTCAAGGAGAAACACGCATGGAAACAAAGAAGATGGTGAAGCGATAAGTGGTTTATTTGAACTGTTTGTAGGTGGTTTAAATTGATGAAAAGCTCCATTATTAAATATTTTTTCTTGAGCGGCTTATGATTTGCAAAAAAACATATAGAAAACTGTTAAAAATTTGCAAGAACCAAAAACAACCATTATATTTGAAAGTATAAAATTTCTTTTTTTCATAAAACATAGAATTGCTTCCGCAAAATCAACCAATCAATCCAAAGAAATTTTTAAACTAAAAATAGTTGATTATGAAACAGTTGCTATTAGTTCTTTTGCTTTTTTTGAGTGGAAATTCGGTGTTTGGTCAAAACACAGAATGGGCACCAATCGGGGCAAAATGGAATTATAAATATTTTGGTTTTGGAATTGAAGGATTTACCAGATATTATGTCGACAAAGACACCGTTTATCTTGGTGAAAATGCTCGTAAAATAATTGGTAAACATGAGTTTTCAAGCTTTGGGGAACCACCCCAGTTATCTGATGAATTCACATTTTACACTTATGAGATGGATAGTGTCATCTTTTTAGCTCATAATCAACAATATGATACATTGATGAATCTAAAAGCGAATATTGGCGATACTTGGAAATTAACTAATCAATCTTGTGTTGAAGATAGAAAAGTCACGGTTTTAGATATCGGATATAAATTTATTGATGGATGCCAAAACAAAATGATTGTTTTTGAATATCAAGGTTTCAATGCACATATTGATACATTTTATTCTAACATAGGCACTATTAATCACTCTTTTTATTACTCGGATTTTTGTGCAGAAAATGCCATTGATAAACCTGTTTCAATTAATTTAATTTGTTACACTTCAGAAAATTGTATTTACGCTAAAGTTATCAATGATTGTGAAAACTTAAGTGTCGTTTCTTTAGAAGGCAATAATAGTATATCGACATATCCAAACCCATTTACAAATCAAATATTCTTTGAATATGACGAAACGCTTTATCCGAACATTGATGTGAAAATTTATTCATATAATGGCAAAATATTATTTCATTCTAATTTAAATAAAAACAAAACATTATCTACCGTAGACCTACAAAGCGGTTTTTACACCATTATCATTAATGACACTTATAAACAAAGCCTAATAAAACTTTAACATGAAAAATATTTATACACTTGCATTGTTTTGCTTAGCAATTCAAAACGTTGGTTCTCAAACAAATTTATCTAATTGCAATATTGATAATGGTATTATAATTCCTTTTGAAGATACCATTTCAAGGTCCTTTAATTGCAGCAACAATACTCCCAATTCAAGTTCTGAATCATTCCAGGATTAGTATTCTCAAATGTCTTTTTGGATACCTAATCAAAACACGCCAAATAAGACAATTTCAATTGCTTTGCACATATTTAACGATGATAATGGTAATGGTACTATTTTTCACAATAACCCGTCAGGTATTTCAGAAGTCAATCAAATGATGGATTGGTTAAATGGGTGGTTTTCAGCAAACGGAACACCAACAAACCCATTCCCTAATGTTATTGACCTCGAATCTACTCTAATTAGTTTTGATTTACCGCAACATGAAATCTATTTTTATGAAAACACGAACTTAAGTAATTGCAGTTCTGGTTCTCAAATAAATTTCATTCAAAATAATTATCCAGAACGTTTAAAGTCACTACCTGTAATTATTGCTCCACAAAATTGTGGCCCTCATGCTTCTTTGCCTTTTCCTAACTGGGTTGGTACTGGGGGAGCTACCACGGGAAGCTTATTTGGCAATTCATATGCTTTTTTAGGACCATCTTCAACTTGGACAGCAGCACAAACATTAGCACATGAACTTGGTCATTGTTTAGATTTATTACACACTTATGAACCAAGTTGCTGTCATGAAACTTGCAATCAAAATAATCAAGATTTCTTATTAGATGTATTTGATACAAATTTAGGGGGAAACTGCTGGCACGATGGCGGATTTTCATGTGATATAAACAATCCAAATACAACATGTACAAATAACTTAATGGGGGGAGTTAATCAAAGTTCATTTTACTTGTCACCACTCCAAATCGGGAAAATCCACAGAGCATTATCTATAAAGTCGGTTAGAAAATACATAAAAGATAGCCCC
>JAFIEX010000317.1 GCA_020832365.1 Crocinitomicaceae bacterium | reverse complement strand
TCCATCTGCAAGAACTAAAACGGCCGGAGATCTTTCTGTCATGGTGAATTTTTTTACAAAAATAATACTTTCGATTAAACTACGGGCTTTAGCTTTTAACAAAAGCGCTAGAAACTGTTAGAAGCTTTAGCTGAAATAGTTCTCCATATTTTGAGATTATCGAATAGAATCAGTATCGTGCACTTAAACACGTTTCAAGCAATGTTTTTTATATTTAAAAAAAATAGTTAAATTCACGAAGTATTGAATTTGTTTGAAAATATGATAAAATTACTCTGTACTTTTATTAGCTTAAAAGGTGTATTTATTTTTGCCCAATTACCGAGTTATGTTAATCCAAATGGACTTAGCGCATGGTGGTCCTTTGAGAATAACGCATTGGACCACAGTAATAACAATTATGATGGAATAGTTCATGGAATCGTTTATGAAGAAGACCATAATGGAAATCCAAATTCATCCATTTATCTTTCTGGAACTGCGAACAGCTATTTGGAACTTTCAAATTCATCAGGGCTTAACCTTGGTTCAAACAACTCTCCTTACTCTGTGGCTTTTTGGATTAAGGTCGAAAACAATCCAAATAATGGAGCTCATTCAGGTGTTTTAACCAAGTGGAATGAAAATCAACACAATACATCGTATCCCATAAGAATAGCTACGACTGATTTAGGCAATGGGAACTCAGAATTAGTTTGGGTGAATTATCATCATGGAACAGGAACACAATCGATTCTCTCAACAGAGGTTGTAAACAACAGATATGTTCACATTGCATACGTTGTTGAAAATAACTTGGTTGAATTATATAAAAATGGTCAATTTGTTAAAGATTTGGTTTTTCCAAATTTTAACTATGATAATAATGACGTTGTCCTAATTGGGAAAAGGTCAACAAGTAACCCTAGAAGGTTTAAGGGTAATATTGATGAAATGGGAATTTGGGATAGAGCAATATCACAATGTGAAATATTTTCATTGGTTCATTCGAGTCCTTATTTTAATGCGCAAAACACGCAACTTTTAAATGACAATGGTCAATTGTTTTTAAATTATTCTGGTCCAGCTTCTCCAACATCTTTTCAATGGTTTGAATGTGTAAATGGTGTAGAGCAAGATTTAATAGGTGAAACGAATCCCACTTTGACTATTAGTAATCATGGCTACTTTGGTCTTACAGTGGGTTTTGGTAATGGAGCTTGCGAATTAAATCTTGGGTGTTATAACTCAGCTGTTTTAGAATTAAACGAACAAATAAATGATTTTCAGGATTTTATTTTGTTTCCCAATCCTACAACACACTTGATTGAATTAAATTTTAGTCAAAATTTAATAGGTAAAAACTATTTGATTATGGACTACTTGGGAAGAATAGTTGAGCAAAATGAATTAACAAAAAGTGGTCAATTTGTTGATGTAGGAAACTTATCCTCGGGATCATACATATTCAGTGTTAAAGGCACCAAGATAAATAAGAAGTTTATTAAATATTAAGGTGATAATAATACAATAATACTTTTATAATGGATTATGCTATTGTTATACCGGCTTATAATGAAGAAGATTTTCTAGAAATCACTTTGGAATCGGTTGTGCATCAGAATAAACTTCCGATAACCTGTGTAGTTGTTGATGATGGCAGCACGGATAGCACATCTGATATAGCCAATGAGTATGCGGAAAATTATGACTTTATTGAGGTCGTAAAGCATTCATCGCATAATAAAGCACATTCTCCAGGCGCAAAAATCATTCGAGCATTTTATAAAGGGTTTGCAAAGGTTAATGATGATGAAATTGATGTAATAGTAAAATTAGATGCTGATATAGCGCTTCCTAAAAATTATTTTGAACGTAGTTTGAAGCATTTTGAAAGAGATTCTGACATTGGTTTAACAGGGGGGGTATGCTATGTATTTGAAAATGACGAATGGGTGCCCGAAAAAGTAAGTAATGACGATCATGTAAGGGGTCCGATTAAAGCTTATCGAAAAGAATGTCTAGAGAGCATTGGCGGTATTCCAGAACACATAGGGTGGGATACTTTAGATGAATACTTAGCCAAATATAATGGTTGGAAGGTTCACGTCGATAAGAGTTTAAAAGTTAAACATTTTCGACCAACTGGCGAAAAGAACTTTTTTTCAGTTCATTATAAAACGGGAAAGACTTTGTATAAAATGAGGTATCGTTTTGTTTTGACGCTTTTGACCTGTTTTAAAATTGGCTTGAATCGCAGACCCTATATCTTATCAGGGTTTACTGCGTTTATGGGTTTTTTGTTTGCTTTTATAAAAAATGAAGACTACTTCATAAATGCTGAAGTCGGTGAATTCATCAGAAAAGAGCGATGGAAGGGTGTTATTAGAAAATTGTCAAATAAAAGCAATAATAAATAGTTTCTGTCACAATTAAATTGAAAAAAAATTGTTTTGTTTGTAGAAAACCGTTGTACATTTTTTTTGAACACTCCCCAGCGCCATCCCCCAAAAATCAATTTTTTTGAAGCCTTTTTTCTCGAGTAATA
>JAFIEX010000316.1 GCA_020832365.1 Crocinitomicaceae bacterium | reverse complement strand
TTTTTTTTGATTTGCACAATTAGTTTATAGTCAGGGCCTTTTTCTTAAGCTAATGTATTATTTATAATTAAACTTTTTAAATATGAAAAAAGAATTTTTTTTGTGTTCAATAGGCACATTACTAATCAGTTTGAACGCTTTCGCGGCAATTGATGTTACTAAAAAAAACAGGGGTCTTTTCGGGTATAAACAAGTTGTAGAAACTGTGGCAGAAGGAAAACATACGTTAAGTTGCTTTGATCCAGGAAAAACGAAATGTAAATCATCCATAGGTAATTATGTGGTAGACGATCACCTTACTTTATCAGAAAATGAATTTAAAATAATTGATAATCGAGTTGAGGAATCAGTATCAGGGGGCAGTTTAAATGGAAGGTTTGTTTTTGATAATAAATGTTATGTTATTTATTCATATTGTGAAAATAGCGATCATTTGAAATTTTCAATATATTCTATGGAAGAGGCTCGTGAGAATGGCTTAATATATTAAATTTTAAAATAGAGATTATGAAACTTTTAAAATTATTATTGGTTATATTGGGAGCGTGTTGCTTTCAGTTTAATAGTTATGCATGGATAAAGGTTGTTAAAATGAATGGTGGCTTTAGAGGCTATAAATATGTTAACGAGGACCATAGTGGAGGCAATCACCTCCTCGCTTGTGCAGAACCGGGAAAAACAAAATGTAAATGGGATAGACACCCTTCTTTCAGTGGATCGGATTCTCCCTCCTTTGAAGACATGGGTGCGATAGAGCGCCGTATTACAGAGTTAATTTACAGCGACAATTTGATTGGAGACTTTTGGTATTACTCCATTTTTGTCGAATATGAATACGATGTGAGTACTGATACGCTAACTTTTACATTATATTCTCAGGATGAAGTTGATCAATAATAACTTTCTAGGTAAAACTTACTTAACGGCATCATTTATTTTGATGTCGTTAAGTATTTTTTGTCAGGTATCTAAATTGCTTTTTATTGAAAGCAATGAGAAATTTAAGCATGTAAATCATGATGTAGCATTTTCCAGTATTATTGGAGATAGAGTTGATGATGTTTTCTTTTTTTCAACTAAATTTTCGAGTAATGATGGAATTAGGCAAGTTTTTACGAATTACAAGAATTTGGAGACCGTCTATTTTGAAAAAACCAAAAAACTTAATTCATTCCATCGTGAAATTTTGTTTTCAATTAGCATTGCGAAAGAATTTGTTGTCTTTTTGACTAGTAGTAATATCTATTTTTTTTCATTTCCTGATGAAAATGGAGAAATGTTTGTTAAAAAAGTAATTAAAAACGATAAAAATTTTAGTCAAAGTTATTTGTTAAACGATGATAAGCTCTTTTTGAGTGTATTTTATAATTTTCACCCAGGAGATCAACAAGAAAGACATCTTTGGGGCATTTTAGATTTAAACAAACAAAAAATAACTAGCGTTCAAAGAATGCCAGAGGAGGATGTTCATTTCAGTCATTTTGTCAATGATTTAGTTAATGTCAAGGACAATAAAATTATGCTCAGTGAATCATCATTATACAAAATTTTCTTTTACGATGAAGAATTTAATAAAACAGACTCTATTTATTCAGAAGAATTAGATGATTTTAAAAATCAACAAATTATTTATAAAGATCTTTTCAATAGTTTAGATTCAAAAGATGCGATTTATAAGTTAAAAACCCTAGATGATTCTCTTTTTACTCGAATTAGGAAGGTGTTTTTTATTGATACTAATAATGTCATGGTTATTTTAAAGCTCGCTGGGCAGGAATCCCTTAGGGTTGACTACTGGGGAAAGTCAGATAACACCTGGGAACGCAAAATAATAGATAGTTCTTCGGTTTGGTTTGTGCAAGGTCAGCAATACAATGATTCAATGTATTGTTATACTGATTTCTACCAAAACATGTCATCAATTATTGCACTGGGGGATAATCAATTTGGACTGTTTTATTATCCATATATTGCAACTCCGAATACTAGGTCTTTTGACAAAGAAAAAGATTATTTTTACAAACAAAATAGAAACATTCGAAATGAAAATAGTTTTATTGGCTTTAAAACTATTCGTATTGGTGCTTTTAGCAACTAGCAGTAGCAATATTGAATTTAATTTGACATTATTAGAACAAGAAGATGCGATAATTATTGACGCTGACTTTAATGAATATAGCTTAGACTCAATTATTTCGAAACATCCTTACACCATAGTCGTTACAAGAAAAAGTTGTAGGGGATGTGTTGAGTTTTTAATTCAAACAGAGACAATACAAAATGTACTTTATTTGTTAGATAATTTAAGTTTTACTGAAATTGCAACCTGCTCAAAATCATTCGAAAAGCGCAACGCAAATCTGTTTTTTACAACTGAATTATCTTTGAATAACTTGATTTCAACAAATGATATTAGCCCTCTTTTATTATCATCTGATTTCAAAATAATAGCATATGAGGAATTAAAAGAAATTAGCAATAACTTTTCTAAATCAGACTTTGTAAAAAAACTACGATGATGTCATTCATGGTTTGCGGAGTCAACATAAAGTGTTTGG
>JAFIEX010000017.1 GCA_020832365.1 Crocinitomicaceae bacterium | reverse complement strand
CAGCGTTTTTCATTTTACATTTTTTTGTTTTTCATCGTATTTAATTTTAAAGTGAAAAATGAAAAGTGAAAAGTGATAAATTGGGATGACCATCTTTTTTCATTTTCAACTTTTCATTTTTAATTTTTCATTTCACCTTTTTTCATTTTTTCTTTTACCGTCTTTATTGAACTTACCAACATTGCGATAAGCTCTTTACATTCAAGGTGTAATTCAACAAACCTTTCATTCTCTATATAATCCGTGTCTTTTAAAAGCATTAACCAATACGCTGTTTCATTTGCTTCTTTGAGAGAAACTGTAAATTTATTAATAAAATCAGCTTTACTTGCAGCAAATTCACCTTCTCTTATCAAAGCTCCAATAGCAGTTCCAGATCGAAGTAATTGCTTGCTCAATATATATTCTTTTTGTTCAGAAACCAAGTATTGATTGAGCTTTACAATCTTAATTGCAAAACCATAACTTTTATCTTTTAATACATTAGGTCTTGTGTCAATCATCTTTTTTAAGTTTAAAGTGAAAAATGAAAAGTGAAAAATTGGGTTTACAACTATTTTTCACTTTTCATTTTTCATTTTTCATTATTTTTAAGTTTAAAGTAAAAAGTAAATTAGGCGTTTTGGATTGAACGGTTTTCATATGTATGATATTTAAAAAATTTACAAACTCATGCTAAAAAATCAAACACCTACAAACTGAACAACAAGTAAAATGGAAATAAGCTGGAAAAACTCTGAAATGAATATTTTGCTGAACTAAAATGATATTGGTTTTAAATGTGATTATAACTTTTTAACATTTTCAAAATTAATAGAATATTTAGAAGTAACCAAAGTTATTTGGAAGTATTTTACGAGTTTTTACCCCCCCCCTTGAATACAATAATTTGAAAATCAGTATTTTATAGATTAATCTTTTTTGTTTAACTCGAGCAGACAAGGTGGCAATAAATTTAATTAACAGACCTGAAAATCATTAACGAACTTCTATCGCGTATTTCAAACACCAATAAACGCAAAAAAGCAACATCTTTTGTAGATAGGTTAACCTTAATGCAATCTAAATCGCCTGTCTCATTAGGGTCTGTTTAACTTCTCATTTTCTTTATGGCGGGTAATATCTCTATTTGTTTTCTTTTCAAAGTTTTTAGCAATGGCTTTTTCCAGATCTACACCCGTTTGATTAGCGATACAAGTGAGCACAAAAAGCACATCGGCTATTTCATCAGCTAAATCCTTAGATGTATCAGAAGGTTTTTCACTTTGTTCACCATAGCGGCGCGCCATGATCCGAGCTACTTCACCTACCTCTTCCATTAAAATAGCTGTATTGGTTAGTTCATTAAAATAGCGAACACCGATGGTTTTGATCCACTCATCTACTGCTTGCTGATAGTCTTTTATTTCCATCATTCCTTGTTTTTAGTATCCATCCATATTGTAACAGGCCCGTCATTCAAAAGACTGACTTGCATATTTGCACCAAAGACACCATACTCCACTTTGACTCCTACTAAAGCCATGGATTTACCGAATTTATCGTACATTTTTTTAGCTTTTTCTGGTGCAGCAGCAGCTATAAAACTTGGGCGATTTCCCTTTTTGGTACTGGCATGTAAGGTAAATTGAGAAACTAATAATACTTCCCCTTGGATATCTTTGACCGATAAATTCATTTTTCCTGCATCGTCTTCAAAAACGCGAAGATTCAATACTTTATTAACGAGCCAATTCAGGTCTTCTTCTTCATCATCATGCCCAATACCCAAAAATAATAAAAGTCCTTTTGAAATTCGTCCAACTGTTTCACCTCCAACAGCCACTTTGGCTAGCTGAACACGCTGCACTAAGACCCGCATTACACCAAGTAATTTTTGTGATTGATGTAAGTTTTTAAATCATGAACTTCTTTCTGTAAACCTCTGATGGATTTTGACAAATCACTTTCAGCTGTTTTAGTTTCTGGAAGCTCTTTGGCAATATAATTCACAAACTTCCAAATTTCAATCACGTCATTTATGTTTACGAGATACGGAGCATAAAGTGGGTTCGTTGAACACAACTGTATCTGATCTGAAAGCCCCTCCAATTTGTTCACAATTTTGAATACAATTCCATCGTCTTTTGTGACCACAATATAGGGGGTTCCACTTTTTATCTGTTCCCAATTCTGGAGAAACTCTCCCACGACATAGGACCCGTCTGAAACTGGCGGCATGCTATCTCCGGCAATAGGAAAGCTACGGTATTTTTTATTTTTACTTAAAAATGGCAACTGAAAAGTAGGCAAAACCTTAAGATAATCTGGGTCAGCATAACCAGAGGTATAGCCTGCACTAGCTTTAGCAGGAATCATCTCTATCAACTCCTCATTTTGTTCGTTCACCATTGCAGTTAAAACGCGCAACTTTTGTCCTTTCGCATCCACATGAACACCTTGATCAATCGCCCCCCATTCATTATCATTGAGGTCATTGAGGTCTCTTTTTAATAAATCGTCTAAGGTTACTTTATAAAAAGTACTTAAAGCAATCAAATTTTCAATTCCTGGTTCAGCTACACCATTTTCATAACCACTATAGGAAGAGCGTGTCAAGTTTAGTTTTTGTGCGACTTCTTCTTGTGACCATTTCCTTCTTTTTCTGAGCAGCTTTAAATTTGATGCAAAAAACATATCGTACAATTAAGATTAAATTTTAATCAAAAATAAGCTTATTTTTTAAATCAAGCTCTAAATTTTCAAAAAAATCGCAACGAGAAGTAATTGTAATAGGATTTTAAAAAAAGTTAAAAAGCAGTTATTGATTCTTAACCAACACTTTCGGTAAGCTTAAAGTATTCACAAAAATAACATGGTCAAACTTTACTCCAGATTCGCGTATTCAAATTCAAGTCTTCAACAATCCCAACCACAAATTGAATATCTTCGAAATATTGAAGCGCCTGTTCTATATTCAAGATGCTTTTGAAATAGTTTGGTTCAAATAAATTCTTATTGTATGCAATGGCCACAAATAAATAGCTATTTACAAAAGAAATGTGCAGGGCTTGTTTGGGGTATTTTTGTGCAAAATTGGTTATCCTCGCCATTAACGCTGGAGACAAAATGTACCTAGCCTTAATATCATCGACAGAATAACAATTAAACAATTTATTAAAGCTAGGATCCTCCATTTCGACGTATCGCTCCTTGCGATTCAATCCTGAAACCCGTTTTAAAAAACGCCAACCCTTTCCAATTTTATTGGGTAAAAGTACGGTTGAACCCTCAAATTCTTTATTAAACTCAGCAATAAAAAATAACCCGTGAAATAAATTATGCGTAGTGGTGTTTTTCCCATTAGATCGCTGCACTTGAGCCTTCACTTCACTAAAGTGAAATGCTGTTTGGTCAATCTGACCTTCCACAAAATCATCACCCTCATAGATATTTGGCTTTTCTAAAAATATACGACTCATTCGGAAATGCCCCTCAGGAATAGACCTTTCTGGGAAGTATTTTAAATCAGGCGAAACAAAATGAATAATTGGTCGAACCAGGTAGTTCTTGTATTTTTTTTTGTAGTCCAACTTCATTAATCGGTATGAAAAATAACCTATTGCAAACAAAAAACCAACCACCACTAACACGATAGGAATAACCACTTGCTCGTTTGGCAACCAATCCAAAAACAGCAATAAGATGACAATAAACACCATGGCAACAAAGAGCAATATATTGTATTTGATGTATTTAGCACACTGCAGTCGAATATTTTCTATGGGCGCAATACTCGGTGAAAGCGTCTGCTCAAAATAGTTGATAAACTCCGCTTTAGTTTGCATCAATTAGATTTTAAAGCTGATTGAATATCCACCATTTGTTTTTCCTCGACAGTCGCTTGAAACAAGCATTTTCTTTGAAATCCAAAAACTTTCCCAACAATATTGGACGGGATTTTCTCTAACAAAGTGTTATACATAGTTGCGGCCATGTTAAATGATCTCCTGGAGGCAGAAAGCTGCTCTTCTATTTCTGCCATCGCACGCTGTAAATGTAAAAAGTTACTGCTTGCTTTTAAATCTGGGTAGGCTTCCACCGCAACAAAAACAGTACCAACAGCTTTGGAAATTTGGTTGTTTAAATCTACGACCTCATCCTCTGAAAGTCCACCTTTATTTAATTGATTACGCAGTGCAGTTATTTCCTCCAAAACTGCACGCTCATGTGACATATATCCCTTAACCGTGTTGACCAAGTTAGGAATTAAATCATAGCGCTTTCGAAGCATGACATCAATATTCGAAAAAGCATTTTTTCCCTGGTTTTTTAGGGTGATAAAACGATTGTAAATGGCCAAAAAATAAAATACCACAACAATAGCCCCCACTAAAAGCATAATTTTTATATCCATTGCGACTTTCAATTAAGTATTCGAAATTAACAATATTTTTAAAAACGGAATTATTGGCAAATTAATTGGAAGCTTTTCGACGCATAGGCTGATAGGCAATCAAATATTACGTAGGAAGGATAAGTTAATTCATCCAAAAATTAAACATTTACTTTGTTCATTCGTTTTTTTGAAATAAATTTGTAAAAATTCGATTGTATGAAAGTAGTTTCTTTTTTCATCTTAATTGCAGGGCTTGCAGTTTTATTGGCGTGTTCTGAAAATGCAGCAAACAGCCAAGACACAACTACGCAAGAAGAAGTTGTTGCCTCTCATCAAGCTGTATTAGGAGTAGAAGGCATGGTTTGCGAAATGGGTTGTGCTGCGTCAATTAAAAAAGGACTAAATGGCACACAAGGGGTTGCTAACGTTAAAGTAGAATTTGAAGAAGATAGAGATCAAAATAATGTATTCGTAGAGTTTGATGAAAAAATCATTTCCATAGATGAAATCGTTAAAACGATTCAGGCCCTAAATGATGGTCAATTCAGCGCTATTCAAATTGAGAGCAAAAGCATTCAGCCTAAAGTAAGTAAGATTCAAATCAAAGAGTCTGAAAATAGCGCCTCGCAAAAAAAACAACAAGAAGTGAATGAGGGGTATTTTCAGTTCCCAAACCTTGTTGATTTATTGAAAGGTCTCGTTTACTAACAATCAACGACAAAAATATTATTGAAATTTAAGCGTTATCGTTGCTGTAGTTAAAGTTAGAAATACTAACTTTACCCTAAGATTACAGTGCATGTCCAAAGATAAAAAAACACCAAAAGGAGTATCGAATCCTGAATTCAAGCCTAAAACGAAGTTGGTATTGCTACTAGCTTTGTGGCTAATTGGTTTAACACCATTATTCGGAATACTTTATTTACGTTACATTACCACTGACAATGCCAATTTGCCATCTACTGCAATATTGGAGTCTCAAGAAGAATCGCTTGCCACTACTATTTTCGCCGATGATGGTATTACAGAATTAGGTAAATACTGGAAAGTCAATAGAACGAGTGTTTCTTACCACAACATTTCTCCCTATGCCATCTCCGCGCTAATTTCAACCGAAGACGAAAGGTTTGAAAAACACGCTGGTATCGACGCCAAAGCAGTAGCTCGCGCCCTATACTCTATGGGAGAGGCAGGAGGAGCTTCTACCATCTCTCAGCAGCTAGCCAAACTTATTTTTACCTTGCAAGAAAGAGAAGATAAAGCAATGGCACAATTGCAAAATGATGAAAATCAGCTTACTGCTGAAGAGGAGGCCATACGCAAAATGGGCAAGTATGAAAAAAGATTATACGAAAAAGTTAAAGAAAATGTTATTGCGCTTCGACTAGAACGCAGGTACACCAAACGAGAAATCATAACGATGTATCTTAATCAGTTTGATTTCCTCTTCAATGCAGTGGGTATTTCCTCTGCAGCCAGGGTTTACTTTAATAAAGCTGCCGCAGAATTGCAACCAGAAGAAGCTGCCATGCTCATTGGGATGTGTAAAAACCCTTCTTATTACAACCCTTACATGTTTAAAATCAAAAATTACAGGGGAATTATTGCAAGAAGAAACAATATCGCACCTGAAGATGTAAGCATTGAAAGCATTAGGGCTGAGCGAGAACAAGACAGTCTTCGTGCTATAAATCGAAGAAATACCGTATTATTCAAATGGTATGAAAACTCACAAAAAGAAAACAATAATTTACCCGTTTTATTGAGTCGAGAAGAATACGATAGCCTTAAAGCACTCCCAATCATTACTGATTACCAAATCGCAGATCACAAAGAAGGTTTAGCACCGTATTTTAGGGAATCACTGCGGGCAGAGTTAAGAAGGGTTCTGCTTGAAAAAGATGAAAAAGGTAATTTAAAATATGCTAAGGCAAATGGCAAACCCTATGATATCTATCAAGATGGACTTCGGGTTTACACTACCATTAACCCACAAATTCAGAAACACGCAGAAGAAGCAGTTACCCTGCATTTAAGTAAAAACATTCAACATCGTTTTGATGCCAACAATCGAAAGATGAAGAACTTTCCTTTTGATAATAGAATCGCTGAAAGTACTGTACAAAACCTAATGAACTCTGCCATTAAACGTACAGATAGATACAGAAGCGGCTTGGCGTCTGGAAAAACAGAAAAGCAAGTTCTTGCTGAATTTGAAGAGCCTGTTCAAATGAAAATCTTCAGTTGGAACGGAGATATTGACACAATTTTAACACCAAAAGATTCTATTAGATACTACAAAAATATCATGCGTGCGGGCTTAGTCTCCATTGAGCCACAAACTGGATTTATTAAAGCATGGGTAGGAGGACCAAATATTCGTCACTTTGGATACGACCATGTCGCTCAAGGGAAAAGACAAGTAGGCTCTACTATTAAACCGTTTATTTATTCTACTGGAATGCGATTTGGCGTCATTCACTCCGAAGAGAAAATTCCAAATATCCCCTACTGCGTCGATGTACAAACTGGTTCAACTGCTGCAGACATGACATCCTGGTGTCCCAGAAATGCGGGTGAAGCGATGAATGGAGAACTTATCAGCTTCGGATCAGGACTTGCGCAATCAAAGAATAATATTACGGTAGCAGTAATGGCGCGATTAGGTGGTAATGCAGGCCCTAGAGCAGTAGCAAAACTCATGCGTGACTTGCGCATCGAGATGAGAGAAGAAGATATTGTTCCTGCCATGTGTTTGGGGGTAATGGACTTATCCCTCTTACAACTTACTGCCGCTCAAGGAGCTTTTGTCAACAAAGGAATTTACTCTGACCCAACAGCTCTTATGCGCATAGAAGACCGACATGGAAATGTGATTTATGAATACTTCCCAGAGCAAATTGAAGTAATGTCAGAAGATTTAGCTTACGCTACACTTGACATCATGCGACGTGTTGTACTTGGCGGTACAGGAGGAAGTTTAAGGCAATCTTGGCGGGACTGGGGCGGCATCATGCATCCAACAGCAGGAAAAACAGGTACAACACAAAACAACTCAGATGGCTGGTTCATGGCATTAACTCCTGACTTAGTTACAGGTGTTTGGGTAGGCGCAGAAGACATGGCAGTGCGTTTTCGCTCCAGGGAATGGGGGCAGGGAGCTAGAATGGCACTACCAATCTACGGATACATGATGCAAAAAGTTTATGCTGATAAGTCTGTAAAAATTTCAACTGACGACTTTGCTGTGCCAGAAAACTTTAGCCAATCACCCTACCATAGAGATAATTTCAAACCTAAAAGCGCTACATCCTCGGGAGCTGGTCAATTTTTATAATAATACATAAGATAATGAATAAAGTTGTTGCAAACGTTCAAGAAGCATTAGAAGGAATAACAGATGGTATGACCCTCATGCTAGGTGGATTTGGCCTATGTGGAATACCAGAAAATGCTATTGCTGAATTAGTGAAGAAAGGAACAAAGGATTTAACTTGTATCTCCAATAATGCTGGTGTAGATGATTTTGGACTTGGCTTGCTGCTGCAACAAAAACAAATCAAAAAAATGATTTCCTCCTATGTGGGAGAAAATGATGAATTTGAAAGACAAATGCTATCTGGCGAATTGGATGTTGATTTAATTCCTCAAGGTTCTTTAGCAGAAAGATGTCGAGCTGGAGGCGCTGGAATCCCAGCTTTTTTTACGCCTGCCGGATTTGGAACAGAGGTAGCTGAAGGGAAAGAAGTAAGGGTCTTTAACGGTAAACCGCACATTTTGGAACATGCTCTTACCGCTGACTATGCCATCGTGAAAGCCTGGAAAGGCGATGAATATGGTAATTTGATTTATAAAGCAACTGCCAAAAATTTCAATCCAATGATGGCAATGGCTGGTAAGATAACCATTGCAGAAGTAGAAGAGCTAGTACCAGCTGGCGAATTAGATCCTAATGAGATTCATACGCCTGGTATTTTTGTACAACGTATTTTTAAAGGTGAGCAATTTGAAAAAAGAATTGAACAACGAACAGTTCGACAAAAATAATTCATCAATCCAAGTACAGCTGGCTTTTTTTCTTCGTAGGCTTTTCTAATCAACATAAAAAACGGAACTTTGCAAAACCATGTCGAAGGAAAAAAAAGAAAACATCAGATTATTCTCGAAAGAGGGCCTTATTGAACAATTAGAAGCCTTAGGCGAAAAATCATTTAGAGCAAAGCAAATTTACGAGTGGCTTTGGAAAAAAAATGCGCACTCATTTGGTGAAATGACCAATCTGAGTAGCTCCCTGAGAGAAAGATTAGAAGAGCACTTCTATATTGATAAGATTACCTTGGAAGAACAGCAGATTAGTTCTGACAAAACCATCAAAGCAGTTTTTAATGTGGGTGAAGGAAAAATCATGGAAGGTGTGCTGATCCCTACATCTAGCAGAATGACAGCCTGTATCTCCTCTCAAGTTGGATGTTCTCTAGCTTGTGCCTTCTGTGCAACGGGTAAATTAAAATTATTAAAGAATTTAAGCGCTGGAGAAATCGTTGACCAAGTTGTTTACCTTAATAAACAAGCCGAGGAAAGATACGGCCAACATCTCTCCAATATTGTTTATATGGGTATGGGAGAGCCATTGCTCAATTATAACAATGTACTGAGTAGTATTGACAAAATAACCTCGCCAGAAGGCTTGGGGATTTCCCCAAAGCGAATCACTGTATCTACTGCGGGAATTGCAAAAATGATTAAGAAACTAGGAGACGATCAAGTTAAGGTTAACCTTGCGCTTTCTTTGCATGCGGCCAATGATGAGAAACGAGATAAAATCATGGCTATCAATGAAACCAATAACCTAGATGCTTTAGCGGATGCCTTGAAATACTTTCACGATAAAACAGGCTCACGAGTTACATTTGAATATATTATATTCAAAGATTTCAATGATGAATTAGAAGATGCTAGGGAATTAGCCAATTTCTGTAAACACGTACCTTGTAAGGTAAATATTATAGAATACAACCCCATAGACGATGGTATTTATCAACAAGCGGACACCAAAAAAGTAGATGCATTTGCGGCGTTTTTAGAGCGCAAGAACATAATTGTTAACATTAGAAGAAGTCGCGGAAAAGATATAGATGCAGCTTGCGGCCAGCTCGCAAACAAAAATCAATTAGCTAAAGCAAATAGAGTATTTAAGTAATAGGTAAAAAAA
Source organism: Crocinitomicaceae bacterium (assembly GCA_020832365.1). Classification (GTDB taxonomy): domain Bacteria; phylum Bacteroidota; class Bacteroidia; order Flavobacteriales_D; family Crocinitomicaceae; genus JAFIEX01. Next base: position 14,349 of record JAFIEX010000017.1, on the reverse strand, counting down.
AAGCGCCGATTACTCGACGCTTTTTCAAATATATTCTGACCATAATTAGAATTTACCTGTCAAAATGTGAATTAAATCGATAATTGCCCAAACTCCACAACCGCCACCAGTAAGAATAAATAGTATATTCCATCCTGCGGGCTTTCCTGCGTACCATCTGTGCGCCGCAACAAAACCTAAGAAGAACCAAAGTAAAACAAGAATCCATATCTCATCCAACATTGTACCATTAGATTCATCCGTTCCAGCAGGAGTAAACTCAGCGATATCTGCTTCCTCTAGTCCTAATTGCTGCATCAGCATTTCTGCTTCTGAATAATTAGTAATCTCTTCAGACTTCTTAATTTCACCTTTTTCAGTTACAGGAAATGATGCAAACACAGTACCAACAGCAGCAAGAATAGCTACAGTAAAAATTAATACAATTTTTTTCATAATTAAAAATTTAAGTTAGTTAAAATTATTATCTTTTCAAATATAACATTTTTTTATAAGTGTAAATATCATTAAACAAATAATTTCAACGAAAATAAAAATTGATATAAAGTGCTTTATAATTTCAATAAAATAAACTAAGTTCGTGTAACTTTTAAATTTGTATGGAAAAATATCTTTTGATAATATTAATAACTTTATGTCTTAACAGTTGTGTTGTTAGTCATACAGTAACTCTAACGAACAACCCGGTTGGCTCTGAAAAATTCAGGTTGACTACCAATGATTTATCTACAAATGTTGGATTATCAATCGTTGAAGCGAAAAAACTGAGTGGTATAACCGAAATTTCTATTTTGGAATACAAAAAGATCAATTACTTTTTTGCGAATGTAGAACACATTACCATCACTGGATCAACCACAAAATCGGAGAAACATGAGAAAAATAAAGAATAAACAACGTTTTAGCCAATACAGTATCCTCCTTTGTATTCTGTTGATTGCGCTTTGCAACTGCACCACCACTATACCAATCTCAGCAACCAACAATAGCATAGGTGAGAAGGAGGGAATTTCTAGAACGACTGTAATACTTGGAACAGTCAATACAAATAATAATCTTGCTACAGGGTTAATAGTTTCTAATAGTGAGTTTGGCGTAATAGAAGCAGTAAAAAATGGCAAGATAGAATTAGTGAGCACGGTGGATATGAAAATAGCCAACTACTTTTTCTTTAAGAGAGTCGAATTAATTGTTAATGGTCATTAAAATGAAAAACACAAACTATAAATTATTCTTTTTTAGCACATTAGCATCTTTACTGTTAATAAGTTGCTCCACTTATGAACCAATTTTGGTTACAGATAACCCTGGAATGAAAGTGGGAATAGCCGAGGAAAGCACTTTCTTTTTTGGTTTACTAAGACCAATGCACATGGATTTATCTATCCAACGAGCAGTCTACAATGGACAAATAACGATGATTAGCTCTGTAGATAGGCAAATTGAACGGAAATTGTTTAAAACAACTCATAGAACTATCGTAACAGGAGAATAGTTTATACAAAAAATGTATTAATTCTTCCAAGGCAGAACATCTAACTGATTAATATTCTCAGGCATTGGGTAATATTGTTGAATCGATTGTAATAAACTTTGAATCAACTTAATTTTGGAAGTTCGTGTTGGATAGAGCCCTACAACTTGTCGAGCTGGATGATATCCCTCAATACACTTAACATATGCGCCATTAAGCATCAGATGCGGCATATAGTGTTTTGGTAAAATCGTGTAACCACCCTCCTGATTCACCATATTAATAATAACAGGTAAATTCCCCCCAGTATAGTTCCAGTTGTTTTTCGACTCTTTAAGATTACAAAAGTCCATCATTTGTGTCCTTAAACAATTACCTTCGGATAACAACCAGGGCTTAGCATTAATCAACTCATCTACTGAAATTGATTCATTCGGAAAATCCCCAGAATAAATATGTAAAGGTTCATAATATAAAATCTGGCTTTTTACATTTGAACTCACAATTGGTCCAGCTAATATACCGATGTCAATTTTTCGCATTTCTATGGCCTCCAACAATTCCGATGTCTTTAACTCGATTACCTCTAATTCAACATTAGGCATAGACGACTGCCAAATTTTAAACATGTCTGGAATTAAATAAGCCGCTATAGTTGGTATAACAGCCAACCTGATATTAAAATTATGCACCCCTTTCGACTTATCCAATTCATCAGATAAAGCTTGATAGGCACTATTAATTTCTAAAACATGAGGTAATATTTTTCTTCCAAAAGGAGAAAGCTCTATAGGGTTCTTATCTCGATCAAAAATTGCTGACCCCATTAACTCTTCCGCTTTTTTAATTTGCATAGATAAAGTTGGTTGAGTAACAAAACAAGCATCGGCAGCACGCTGAAAATGCTGAAATTCAATTAATGAAAGAATATACTGTACTTGAGCAAAAGATAACATATAGATTTTTCCTATAAAGATATGTATTAAATTGATAAATACAATATGTAAAACATGCTTAACTTTGTAAAAAAAGAAATGGAAGCAAAAAGCAAATTAATTGCAAAAATGAATGATTTATTAGCCAACTATCAGATTCACTATCAAAATCTGAGGGGGTTGCACTGGAATATTAAAGGTGAACAGTTTTTCGAATTACACGTCAAATACGAAGAACTGTACACAAGAGCCCAAGTTATTATAGATGAATTAGCAGAAAGAATTTTATCTATCGGAGGAGCACCTGTTCATCAATATGCAAAATACCTAGAACGCACAAACATTCAGGAACTCTCTACCATCACAAATGGCGCTGAAGGTGTTGCTTATATTGTTGATGCGCAAGAAACGATTCTAAAATTAGAAAGAGAATTGTTGCTGCTTACAGACGAATTAGCTGACGAAGGCTCTAACGCGTTGATGAGTGATTTGATACGTGAAAAAGAAAAAACAACATGGATGTTTAATGCATGGTTAAACAAAAAATAACAAATTTTGTAGTATAGCTAGAGACAATTTAGCTAATTTTAAATCGGATTTTATAAACCAAAAAAATAAAATAAAATGGCAGTTTTTGTAGGAAAAAAATTCCCAAGCATCGCGGTAGATGCTATGAACGACATGGGAGATACGTTTAAATTAAACGTTGTTGAAGAAGCAATTAAAAACAAGAAAAAAGTAGTGCTTTTCTGGTACCCTAAGGACTTTACTTTTGTTTGTCCAACTGAGTTACACGCTTTTCAAGCGGCGCTTGGCGAGTTCGAAAAAAGAAATACACTTGTAATTGGAGCTTCATGTGACACAGCAGAGGTACACTTTGCATGGTTAAACACTTCAAAAGACAACGGAGGTATTGAAGGTGTTACTTACCCAATTTTAGCTGATGCTAATAGAAATTTAGCAAACATGTTACGTATTTTGGACATTAAAAACGAAACCTATAACGAAGAGACTGACTCTTATGTTTATGAAGGTTCTAACGTAACTTACCGCGCAACTTACCTAATCGATGAGGACGGTGTAGTTTTCCACGAAAGCATTAACCACATGCCGTTGGGGAGAAATGTGAACGAGTACTTGAGATTAATTGATGCTTACACACACGTTCAAACTAAAGGTGAGGTTTGTCCAGCAAACTGGGAAGAAGGTAAAGAAGCAATGTCTGCTACAAGAGACGGTGTTGCTGATTATTTAAAAACACATTAATCATGGCTTTCGAAGAACTAACAACTGATACTTTGTCGGAGGTGGTTCAATCCAACGATTTAGTGCTTGTCCAATATTCAGCTGGATGGTGCGGAAATTGTAGAATCATGAAGCCAAAGTTTAAAAAATTTGCAGAGGAGTACTCGAATGCTAAGTTTATTGTGATTGATGCAGAAAAGAATCCAGATTCTAGAAAATTAGCGAAAGTAGATAATTTACCTACGTTTGCAGCTTTCAAAAATGGATCGCTCGTGGATCAAACTCAAACGAACAAAGCAGATGTTTTAAAATCTTTTATCGATGAAGTTACCAATAATTAAACACCTATCTCAATTCATAGAGGAGCGCGACGAAGATTTCGTGGTAGAAACCATTGAAACTTTAGAGAATTTATCTGAACTATCTTCTTTGAAAGACGAAGAACTAGACGTTATTGGAGAGTTAATCTCTAATATGTATGGTGCTTTAGAAGTACAAAAAATGATGCGGGAGGATGGGCTATCTCAAAAAGACGCTGTTAAAAAGTTTATGGATAGGGTACTAGGTTCAATCGATAAGTAGTTTTAACATTTTAAACATTCATAAAGGAGTCTTAATAATAAGGCTCCTTTTTTTGTTTTATGTTCAACCAATAAAACTAATCTGCTTTATCTTTGTACTTACATCATGCCCTGGAAAAAACATACTTTAATTGTATTAAGCTGTTTAAGCTGGCTCATTGGCTTTGCGCAAGATGTGACCATTCAAGGTATTGTTGCTGACCAACAAAATAAAGCTATTGCTGCGGCTAAAGTAGTTGAAATCACTAAAATGAATGGGACATTTACAGATGACAATGGCTATTTTGAGTTAAAAGTGCAAAAAGGAGAAAACATTTTTGAATTTCGATCAATTGACCATAAAACCCAAAGGCTAAGCATTAAAATCACAAAAGACACGAGTTTATACATTCAATTAGAAACAATTGCTGGACTTCAAGAACTTTCAGAGGTGGTGGTTTCAGGTGTGGGTAGAGATCAAAATATTCAATCCACTAAAATTGGAAATGTTCAGCTCGAAATGAAAGAAATTAGAAGCCTCCCAGCATTCATGGGAGAATATGATATCATCAGAACGCTACAGTTCATGCCTGGTGTACAATCTGCCTCAGAAGGTACACAAGGTCTTTATGTTAGAGGTGGTGGACCAGAACAAAACTTAGTTTTATTAGATGGCACACATGTTTACAATGCGACACACTTATTTGGCTTCTTTTCGGTTTTCAATGCCGATGCCATACAAGACGTAGAATTGACCAAAGTTGGCATGCCAGCGCAATATGGCGGACGAATTTCCTCCGTATTAGACATTCGTTCTCGGCAAGGTGGTAGAGAAAAATTAGGAATTCAGGGCGGTGTTGGACTACTTTCTTCACGTATAGCCGTTGATGGACCTATTGCAAATGGTAGAGGAGATTTTCTAGTCGCTGGAAGAAGGACTTATCTTGACTTACTCCTGACCCCGTTGATTCCTGAAGAAAGTGGATTTGCAGGAACAGGTTATTATTTTTATGACCTCAATGCTAATCTTAATTATAAAATTAACGACAATAACAAAATAAGTTTTTCCTCTTATATTGGAGAAGACGAATTCTCCTTTAGAACAGACAGCGAAAACTTTTCTGTAGATATGCCTTGGGGAAATGCGATTGCCAACGTGAGATGGAGAAGTATACTTAGCGACAAAACAATGCTCAATGTAAGCGCTGGAATTTCAGATTATCAATTTGAGTTTTTATCTTTTCAGGACCAATTTGAAGTTGGTTTGTCATCTGGAATAAGGGACTACATTTTCAAGGCTGATCTTTCCTACAACTTCTCACCACGGCACCAAATGCGTTTCGGTGGTGAGTATATTTATCACAGATTTACTCCTATTGCAGTAAGTGCCAACCAAGGAGATGTTGAATTTGACACTGGTGAAGGACAACGCATTTTTAGTCATGAAAGCGCGCTATTCATTACCTCAACATATGATTGGTCAGAAAGATTTAAAACAGACATTGGTTATCGGCACTCTTTCTACCATTTTATAGGACCTTTCACCCGCTATATCCCTAGCCCAATTGGCTTTCAACAGGACAGCATCGTATATGCAAATGGTGAATTAATTAAAGCCTATCATTTCGCCGAACCTCGTTTTTCAGCAAGATACCTCATCAATAGCAAAAGCGCCATAAAAGCGGGATGGAATTACAATGCGCAATACGTTCACCTTGCTAATATTAGTACCGTTTCGCTACCAACAGACATCTGGTTCCCAGCAACTGATATTGCGGGCCCTCAACACGGATGGCAAGCTGCGTTAGGTTATTTTCGTAATTTCCTAGATAACAACATTGAAACTTCTGTTGAAATTTACTACAAACACATGAACAACGTTGTGGAATTTAAAGATGGTGCACTACCGCAAGATAATACGCAAGATAATACAGATAACTTACTTACACTTGGACAAGGATACAGTTATGGAGCGGAATTCTTTATACGAAAAAACTTCGGTGTTTGGACAGGTTGGTTGGGGTACACCCTATCACGCACTGAAAGAAGATTTGACGATATTAATGATGGGAACTTCTTTCCTGCTAGGCACGATCGCCGCCACGACTTTAGTGCAGTAATGAGTTATCGCTTAAATGACAGCTGGACATTCGGCTTATCCATGGTTTATGCTACTGGAAACTCCATCACGCTTCCAAATAGTTGGTACTTACACAACGGTGATGTTCAATTTGAATTTGGAGATAGAAATATGACACGCATGCCAGCTTACCACAGACTAGACCTCTCAGCAACGTGGTTCGATAAACCAACTAAAACATTGACAGACCCAATTTCGGGACTAACAACAGTGATACAAAAGAAGTGGCGACATAGTGTGAACTTCTCGATTTACAACGTTTACAATAGACAGAATCCATTCTTTTTATTTGTACAAAACGACGGGAGTTTGGTAGATAATAACTTCAATATTAGCTTACAACAAGTAGCACTTTTTCCAATTTTACCTAGTGTTACATGGAATTTTGAATTTTAACAATGCAGAACAAATTACATATCATCCTATTCCTAACCTTTGCGCTCTCGGCATGCAGCAAGGAAATAGATTTAGACCTACCAGGACACGACCCAAAACTAGTTGTCGATGGCAGAATAGAAACTGGTCAGCCACCATTTGTGTTACTTTCCAAATCGCAAGATATTTTTGCGCCAACCGATTTAAACGCCTTTTTAAACAACTACATTACTGGCGCATTGATTACGGTTTCTAACGGTACAAACACAATTGTTTTAGATGAAATTTGTACAAATACATTACCAGTAGAATGGCTTCCAATTATTGCGCAAGTATTTGATATAGCACCTGAAGAATTGGCCACTTTAGAACTTTGCTTCTACACTTCTCTTAATCCTGTTATTTTTGGTGAAGTTGGCAAAACTTACGCCTTAACTATTGATTTTGAAAATGAAATTTACGAAGCGGAAACGACCATTGTGCCAACCGTACCATTAGACACTGTATTTTGGAGAGAGAGCAAGCCCAACGGAAATAAAGGTTTTAGCTGGGCAAGACTATCTGATCCAGCAGGCGTTTACAATGCCTACTATTGGGAAGTCAAACGATTAGGCCGCGATGACCTATTCCGCACAACGTTAAATCCTGCCGTAGATGATACGTTTTTTGACGGTCTCACTTTTGAATTCCCTTATGAAAATCCTTTTAGTTTTGATGAAGGAGAACCAGATACAACCATAGGATTTTACCTGAGAGGAGATACCGTTGTCGTGAAATTCTCTTCATTAGACCGACCGACCTTTCAGTTTTTGGAATCTAAGCATATACAACTCAACTCTAATGGCAGCCCTTTTGCTACCCCGATAAACTTGCCTTCGAACATTTCAAACGGCGCAAGAGGAGTTTGGGCTGGTTATTCACCACACTTTGACACTTTGATTTGTATTGATTAACCAAAACTATTCAGAACGCCTCTGTTAACATGATATAAAAAGCGTCATTATTTCGGCCTATCCCATAATCTAATCGTAAATTCAGGCGCTCCTTTGTATTCACTGAAAAGCGCAACCCTGCCCCACAGGAGAACTTAACTTTTTGCCAACTTAAATCACTTGGAATAGAAAACACATCTCCCAACCCAGCAAAAGCAACCATTCCAAATCGCTTCCACAATGGAAACCTGTACTCAATCTGCCCACCAATAAAGTGCCTATCTCTAAACCGATTGTTAGCGTAACCTCTCAATAAATCATCCCCACCAACAGTAGCCATTTCCAAAAAAGGGACCTCTCCAAAATTCAAACGCGTAGAAAAATTAAGGGCAAAAATGTGATTGGCGCGAACTTCCCAATACTTATTGAAAAGTGCATTAAGGTTAAAAAAATTAAAGTTTCCTCCTAAGCTACTGCTATTCCAATAACTAGAAAGTTCAAAAAGATGTCCCTCATAAGCATTGACAACATTGTCTCGGGTATCATAAGTTATTACCCCACCTATACCAGTTCCAACTCCTCCTTTATATCCAATAATATTTCCTTGATCGAGCATACCATTTTCGCTTAACTTAAAATTAAACTCATTGGCATATTGAAAATCAATTCCAGCAAAAAAAGCAGGAAAAACCTGTCGCAGCAATAGACCTTTTAAGTGAAAAAGGTCATAACTATAGCGTTCCATGTTTTCCTTTTTCGTTGCATTCCCTAAACCATAAAAGCGGTCTGGAAAATTCCTGTAACGCACCTCACCCTTGATTAAAAATTTTTCCTCATTGGTGAAAACATTCCAAGAAGACCATGCGTCAAACTGTCTATTTTGAGTATAATCCGCCAATAATTTTACAAAAGAAAGCCTGGTGGGGGGTGTATTTTCATTAAATGAATAGTCTTTAGCTGTATTAAAATAATAAACGCCTACAGCACCAGCAGCCAAGCGTGTATCAGGGGTATAATAAAGCAATGGAAATAAGAAAATGCCATCCTTATTCGGTGTAGTATCATTCTTCCAGAATTTGAACTTTTCAGCAAATTGTGCATGAGCTCCATGACTTAAGGCTAATACTAAAAGAAAGAAAAACGCAGGAACTCGCATGGATTAATTATTTTTCTTATGCGATATTAGGCAATTTATTATTAAGCTGAACATCATCGAACAAAGAAAATTTTAGTTAATTCAAATAAAATAGAATGCATGAAAAAAGGGAGCTCTTTTTTAAAAGCTCCCTTTAAGTGAATAACAAATGGATTAATTATTTTTTAACAGCAGCTACAACAGCTTTAAAAGCTTCAGGATGATTCATTGCTAAATCAGCTAAAACTTTACGATTTAAAGCTAAATCACTTTTGTTTACTAACCCCATGAACTGAGAATAGCTCATTCCATGTTCTCTTGCTCCTGCGTTAATACGCTGAATCCAAAGCGAACGGAAATTTCTTTTTTTCTGTTTACGACCTATATAAGCGTAAACTAAACCTTTTTCAACGGCGTTTTTAGCAACCGTCCAAACATTTTTTCTTCTTCCGTAGTATCCTTTAGCGAGCTCCATTACATTCTTTCTTCGGGCTCTAGACGCTACATGATTTACTGATCTTGGCATAATTTTATCGTTTTTTGATATGGAGTGTAGTGTTGTTTCAACTCACTTAGTTACTCGATACCGGGTTTAACACTTAACCTTCCGATACTTTTCGGAATTTTTACTTCATTGAAAGCATTAGTTTCACGTTGCTCTCGTCTGATTTATCTACTAAACCAGTTTTTGTCAAGTTACGCTTACGCTTCGTTGATTTTTTTGTCAAAATGTGGCTTTTGAAAGCATGCTTTCTTTTAATTTTGCCACTTCCAGTGATAGAAAATCTTTTCTTAGCACTAGATTTAGTTTTCATTTTTGGCATTTCTCTACGTCATTTATATTTGTTACTCACTTACTATTTTTTCTTAGGATTGATCATAATAGTCATCCTTTTACCCTCTAACTTAGGCATTTGCTCCAGCACCCCTAAATCAGCTAACTCTTGTGCAAATCGCAACAAAAGGATTTCACCTCTATCTTTAAAAACAATAGCACGACCTCTAAAGAATACAAAAGCCTTCACTTTACTCCCTTCTTCCAAAAACTTTCTGGCATGTGCTAATTTAAAGTTAAAGTCATGGTCATCTGTGTTAGGTCCAAATCTAATTTCTTTAATTACGATTTTAGACTGCTTTGCCTTAAGTTCCTTTTGCTTTTTCTTTTGATTGTACAAGAATTTCTTGTAGTCCATTATTTTACAAACGGGCGGGTCTGCATTTGGTGATATCTCTACTAAATCCAACCCTTCTTGCTCGGCCAATTTTAAAGCATCTGAAGTACTCAAAACCTGGGGTTCCATCCCCTCCCCTACAAGTCTTACTTTTGGAACTCTAATCCGCTCATTGATACGATTCGGATCCTGTTCTCTTTTTTGAAAATTATTCCTTGGTCCTTTTCTCATTTATATTTATACAATCAAAATTATAATTGGTTTTCCAATTCTTGTGCAACAATTCTAGCAACAAGTTGCTCGAAATCCTCAACAGACATAGTCCCTAAATCTTCGCCTCCTTTCTTCCTTACGGAGACTTGATTTCCATTTTGTTCCTGCTCACCAATAATGATCATAAACGGGACTTTCGCTAGCTCTGCCTCTCGAATTTTTTTACCCACTTTTTCGTTTCTATCATCAACGAATCCGCGAATATCGGAAATTTCAAGAAGATTCAAAACTTTTTGCGCATAATCATTGTATTTTTCGCTAATTGGAAGCACTGCAAATTGATTAGGTGACAACCACATGGGGAACTCACCTGCACAGTGCTCTAATAGAACAGCCACAAAACGCTCCATTGATCCGAAAGGTGCGCGATGAATCATAACTGGACGATGCTTGGCATTATCACTACCGGTATATTCCAATTCAAAACGTTCCGGTAAATTATAATCAACTTGAATCGTACCCAACTGCCACTCTCTTCCCAAGGCATCCTCTACCATAAAATCAAGCTTTGGACCATAAAATGCCGCTTCTCCGTATTCTACAACAGTATTTAAATTTTTCTCACTAGCTGCCTCTTGAATAGCTCTTTCAGCTTTTTCCCAGTTCTCATCGCTACCGATATATTTTTCACGATTATCAGGGTCTCTTAATGATATCTGCGCTTTGAAGTTATCAAAACTCAATGTTTTGAATATGTAGAGTACTAAATCAATAACATTTTTAAACTCTTGCTTCACTTGATCTGGCGTACAGAATATGTGCGCATCATCTTGTGTAAAGCCCCTCACTCTGGTTAAGCCATGCAACTCCCCACTTTGTTCATACCTGTAAACCGTTCCAAACTCTGCAAACCTTACTGGCAAGTCCTTGTAAGAATATGGACGTGCTTTAAATATCTCACAGTGATGCGGGCAATTCATTGGCTTAAGCAAAAACTCCTCATTGACATCTGGTGTACGAATAGGCTGAAAGGAATCTTCACCATATTTTTCATAATGTCCAGAACAAACGTAAAGCTCCTTATTCCCAATGTGCGGTGTAATAACTTGGCTATATCCAGCTTTCTTCTGTGCTTTTTTCAAGAAGTTCTCCAGTCTTTCTCTCAAAGCCGCTCCCTTCGGTAACCATAAAGGCAAGCCTTGCCCAACGGTTGCAGAAAAAGTAAATAATTCTAATTCCTTGCCGAGCTTTCTATGGTCACGCTGTTTAGCTAATTCAAGTTTTTCCAAGTATTCTTGAAGCTCATTGTTTTTAGGAAATGTAATACCATAAACCCTTGTAAGCTGCTTATTATTCTCATTACCTCTCCAATAAGCCCCAGCAATAGCAGTTAATTTAATCGCCTTAATAAAGCCAGTATTAGGAATATGTGGGCCCTTACATAAATCCGTAAATGCACCTTGTGTGTAGAAAGTTATGTCACCATCTTTCAAGTCCTGCAATAGTTCTAACTTGTAGGGATCGTTTTTTTCTTGAAAATAAGCAATCGCATCTTCTTTGGCTATTTCTTGACGAATAAATCGGTTCTTTTGCTTAGCCAATTCTTTCATTTTTTGCTCCACCCTCGGTAAATCCTTCTCAGTAAAGCTATAATCTAAAAAATCAACATCGTAATAAAACCCATTTTTAATCGGTGGTCCAATTGCCAATTTTACCCCAGGATACAAAGCCTCAAGTGCCTCTGCCATCAAGTGGGCGGAGGAATGCCACATCGTTTGCTTACCTTGAAAATCATTCCAAGTTAATAATTTTAAATGAGCAGACTTTGGCAATGGACGAAACGCATCGACAACCTCACCATTCACCTCTGCCGCCAAAACATTCCGCGCCAAACCCTCACTAATTTCCATAGCTACATCTAAAGCAGAAACTTGTGCGTCATACTGCTTTATTGAACCATCTGGCAATTTAACTTCAAACATTCCTCTATATTTAAGGGTACAAAAATAAAACAATCTTAATTAAAGCAAGGAGTAATAGTCGAAAATACTTTTTCTTAGAAAAAGCCATATTAAACGAAATCAATTAATAAACTACCTTAATTCAAGGTAAATTACTCAAAAAAGCACTCCTAATAACACTATCAGTTTAGTTCAATTTAGTAAAACTACAAACACTAGTTTTACTAAGATCTAAACCAACTTTTAACGGAATGTAAACAAGGATGATTATAGCTCCAAAAGCGCAATATATTACTCTATATTAATCCAGAAGAAACAATATCAAGCAATATTTTGGTCAACCAGAAATTATTACTATCTTAGCCCTCCAAACAAAATATATTATGAGAAAAATTTATTTATCATTAACAGCTGTTATTTCAATGGGTACTATTTTAGCCCAGAGCCCTATTGTAGGTCATGAAAAAGCGATTGTAGAGAAGGGTTTTATCACCCCCAATCATTCAGTAAAACAAAACATTATCTCTCCAAAATCAACTGTTTTTTGGGCCAATGATTTTTCAGACCCTACAGAGTGGTCGAAATCAAATACAAGTAGCCCTGATGCAGACTGGGAGATAACATCTACGTTCCCTTCTAACTTAGTAACAGAAGGTTTCGATGCTCCTGCTCATGCAAGTGCAGCAAACGGCTACGCCATCATTAACTCAGACATTCATGGACAGAATGGCACACAGGACGCCTATTTAGAAATCAATGATGCTATTGACTTAAGTTCAATACCTAATGTTTCTTTTCAGTTTAGTACTTACCACAGAAGATTTACTCCTCAAACAGACCAGTATTTCGTTGAGTTCAGTATAGACGGTGGAGCGACTTATCCTCCAAGTTTAAGATTAGAATTGAATCAAACAACAGGTACAAACACAACATCTCCAAACCCAGATATCGTTACTGCTAATGTGAGTAACTTAATTGGAGGAGAAGCGGATGTTAAATTCAGATTCCATTACATCGGAGAATGGGGATGGTTCTGGACTTTGGACGACATTAAGTTAATTGAGCCAGAAGACTATGATTTAACTACTCACAGCGGAGAGTTCTTCATAGGAGACATGAGCTTCTTCCACAACAGCTTAGAGGATGGTGTTGAGTATTACAGAATTCCAACATCTCAAATTTCCCCAGTGAAGAAATTCTCAGCAGTTGTTGAAAATGTTGGAGCACTTCCTCAAACTGAGGCGGTATTAAACGTAGATATTTTGGATGCTAACAACGCTGTTCTTCAGACCCTTTCAGGGAATCCTTTTGCAATTGCTGTAGCTCAATCTGACACTTTTAGTATAAATCAAAGTTATACTTTCCCTGGAAATGATGATTATACATTTCGCTTTTATGCTTCACCTGACGAAACAGACCAAAATCCAAGTAACGATTTTTCTTTAAAATCACCAGTCTTAGTTGGTACAAATGCTTACGGTAGAGATAATGGGCAAGCTACAAGTGTTTTAACAAACTCTCAAACAAACTCAGGAAACACTATGAAAGCTGGAAATTTATTTGAGTTTTTTGGAACTATGGATATAGCTAGCGTGGATATAGCCATTGCAAACAATCAGGACTATGTAGGTCAGTTAATATATGTAGAGATATGGAAGTACAACACATTAACTGAAGATTTAGAGTATGTTATGAATACATCAGATTATGAAATTCAAGCAGGCGATGTCGGCGGATTTATTTCTGTCCCTATGATTGATGAGAATGGAACAGATGGTACGATAACTGCTAACTCTGGAGAAACTTATCTTGTTATGGCTGGTCACTATGGTGGGATTGACGTTGGTTTCTTAATGGCGCAAAGTGTAAATGACAGATCAGCTCTTTTCTTTGATGCTGCTAATCAATTAGGCTTTTTCCAAGACATGAATGCTTTGATGATTAGACCGTCATCTGTAAGTTATTTAAATACTAATGAATTAACTAGCACTAACTTCAAGTTAAATGCATTCCCTAACCCAGCAGAAAACCAAACAACAATTGCATTTGAATTAGAAAATTCATCTGATGTGAGTATTACTGTAACTGATATGTCAGGAAAAGTGGTATTCAACGAAACGGTATTCAATGCAGCAGCAGGTAAAAATGAATTGAACATTTCAACAGCAAATTTTGCAAACGGAATGTACTTCTTAAACCTTTCATCT
>JAFIEX010000315.1 GCA_020832365.1 Crocinitomicaceae bacterium | reverse complement strand
TTAGGTTGCTCAAATTTCAACTCCAACTTTCTTTCCCCACTTTCTTTCTTCGTCGCCTTCTCAATCACCCCATCCCACTTCGTTCCAGTTTTCGCAAGCGGTTCATTTACAATTTTAGTAAAAACATCAAACGTGCTCTCCGTATTGATATCATACGGTACTTTTCCTGTCGCCATTTCCCACAACACAACTCCCAACGAGTAAACATCTGATTGCGCAGTAACATCTTTAGTATTTCTAACTTGTTCTGGACTCATGTATTTGGGTGTTCCGAGTACCATACCAGTGCCTGTACCGGTGTAGTCGATGTTCGTTCCGTCCATGTTTTTGGCAATACCAAAATCGGTGAGTTTGATAACTCCTGAAGCGGTCAACATAAAGTTAGATGGTTTAATATCCCGATGAACAAATCCTTTTTGGTGAATATATTCCACCGCACCCAACATTTGACGCAAGAAATGTTCTATTTCATCATCGGGTAAGGCGCCTTTGCGTTGCAAGTATTCTTTGAGTGTTTCTCCTTCGATGTATTCTAGTTCAATGGCAACAAAGTCTTCTTCGTCAATCAGGTCATTAATTGCAACAATATTGGGGTGATTCAATCGAATCATATTTTTGGCTTCCGCAAGAAAACGCCCTCGAATTTGAGAATTAAATAGAAACTCTTTCTTGAGTACCTTCAAAGCCACTTTCTTTCCCAAGTTGCCTTTTTCAGCGAGGTAGACATGTGCCATGCCTCCTTCTCCTAAGAGTTGTGTGATTTTGTATTGTCCGATTTGTTGGTTGAGCATGAGGGTAAAGATAAAGAAAAATTGTTTTTTGAGATTAAAGTTATTTTGAAGTGCTAAGATTTTTTATAAAAGTATATCAAATAGGTATTATTGAAACCCTGTTGTAAAATTTTAACGACGGATGCAGTCCATAATGTTGAGTACGATGAATGATATGTTTGGAAGTGAATATTTCGCTCTTTCAGAGCTAGGGTAAGCTGGGAAGGATGATAACATCGGGTTTTTCCCGACGTTGATAGATATAGCCCTTTCAGGGCTAATATAGTTTTAGTTTTTTTTCCTTCCTTCCCTTGCTTCATATGATACCATGAAAACCCTATTATTGCTTTTTAAATTAAGCACTTTTAGCCGCTAATAAACCACGTTCTAAATGTTGATTAACTACTTTTTTGTCACAAAACAAAGGGTGTTTTTGCTAAATTTTGTATCAAAACAAGGGGTGTTGTCTAATCTTGACGGATAAAATAATCCAAATAAGCATGTAGTTTCGTTGCTAAATAGTAGGGTAAATTCATGAGTTGGTAAGGTTTTCCCTCGGGAGTTATCTGATTTTGAATGGAAAACTGTCCACCAAAAATACGTATAGCATAGGGATGATCACAACGATTGATGAACTGGTGAAGCGATTTCAAACTTCCTGTTTTCCCTGATTTGATTTCTATTGGGATGAGTTTGTTTTTATGGGAAATGATTAAATCAACTTCAGCTGAGGATTGTGTTTTATCCCTTACCCAAAAATCAGGTTTATACACCTCCAAACTATGTAAAGAAGTAAGCTCTTGATAAATTACTTGTGGAATTAAAGCCCCTTTATACGCCTCACTTAAATCGTTCAAATGTAATAAGTCTGCCTGTATTTTTCGAACATGATTGACAATTCCAATATCCAAAAACTGAATACGCGGTGATTTTTTAAAATCTTTTTGAATAGGCGGAGTGATACTAGTTGTTGGATACAATAAACGAATGAGTCCAGCAGCATCTAAGCTTCTGAAAGCTTCAGCAACTTCTCTTGAACGATAATTGGAGTTTCCAAAATTTTGAAACTTAATGCGTTCATCAAAATAAAAAGGCGCAGTTTCCAAAACATGACGGATAATCCGCTTTTGATTGCTGTTCGATGCATATTTTTCAATGTCCGTTCGATACGTTTGCCAAATGCTTTGATATATAGCAGTTACGCTAGTCATATCACCATCGTTTAAATAAGCGTTAACTACTTCTGGCATTCCGCCAATTATACAATAGCGATTAAATTGTTCCAGCAAAACCGTATGGGCATTAGTTGAAATAGGAACTTGCGCAAAAGCGGATAGCCAAGCTTCTTTGCCTTGAGCTTGTAAAAACTCATCAAAATTCATAGGGTACATATATAAAAATTGTACTCTACCCACCGGCATATGCGATAAGTCGCCCAATGCAAATTCCAATAAAGAACCAGCAGCGATTACAAAAATGTGAGAAAGTTCTTCATAAAAATAACGCAGCAGTTCTATTACTTCTGGAATTTCTTGAATCTCATCTATGAACAGCAATAAACGTTGGTTTTCTTTTAATACAATGGCGCGGTCGAGTATTACTTTGTTGAAAATCACTTGTACATCATCTGTGTTTTCAAAAAAACGTTTATCTCTTTTTCGTTCTAAGTTTAAGTAAACAAAATGATCAAATTGCCCCCCAAATTCATTGATGATCGTGGTTTTTCCTATTTGTCTGGCGCCTCTTAAAATTAAGGGCTTTCGAATAGTACTTTCTTTCCATTGCTCCAATGACTTTGTTATATT
>JAFIEX010000314.1 GCA_020832365.1 Crocinitomicaceae bacterium | reverse complement strand
CAACCGGAGCTATTTCATAGCGATCATACTCCCAAGTGCCAATTAATTTTTGGTTTTGGTTTTTACAACCGCTAAAACAAAAAAAGACAACCATCAAGCAACACAAATAAAGCCACCAATTAAAACGCATTTTCTTCAGTTTTTAACACCCTAAAATTATAAGAAAATTTGCTGATTTTTATTTCAATTAAAAAATTGCAAGCTTGAATATCAAAAAAACAAGCAATTATTGCCCCTTACAAACTTTTCATTAATTATCTTTGAACGTAAAATTTACAGATTTAGATAGGGCATTTTTTAATGCGGCCAAACAACGTTCATGATTTATATACGTTGTATAATTTACAAAAATCAATGAAAATGGAAGAAGTTATTCAAAATAAAGTTCAAAACAGCAGTCTGATTGCTTTAGACTTGGCTGATTTTAAAAATAAAACAAACATTGTCACTTTTGATATATCTGAATTACTTTGGCAAGGATTGGTATTAAAAGAAAAAGATTTCCGTCAGGCACTCAAAGAAAAAGATTGGACGGTATTCCATGGAAAAGCTGTGGCTATATTGTGCTCGGCAGACGCTATCGTTCCAACTTGGGCTTTTATGTTGGTTAGTAGTTATTTGAGTGAAAACGACATTCCGCATCACGTAGGGTCTGTTAAAGAATTAGAGCAAAAACTTATTTTGGCAAATATTCGGGCTTACGATATTTCGAAAGTACAAGATGGTAAGTTTATCATTAAGGGCTGCTCAGACATTCCCAACCCTGCATTAATGATGAGCGAATTAACAAAACATCTTTTTCCGATAGCCAGTTCGATTATGTATGGCGAACCTTGTTCTACTGTTCCAATTTACAAGCGCAAGCGCAAGTAATTAACACTAATAAACAGAAAGTTGCCGCGCACCGTATGTAACAGAGAAATACTTACCTTTGCACCATGATAATAGAAATTGGAGACAAGCTGGTTTCAGCGGATATTTTCTCTAAAAAATTTGTTTGCGACTTACAAAAATGCAAGGGAGCCTGTTGCGTAGTTGGGGATGCTGGAGCACCCTTAGAAATAGAAGAGATTGATGTTTTAGAGGATATTCTTGAGGATGTCAAACCTTATATGACCCCCGAGGGAATAGCAGCGGTTGAAAAAAACGGGGTGTTTTACATGGATACCGATAATGATGCCGTTACCACTTTAGTGGATAGTGGCGCTTGTGCTTTTGCAACCTTTACGGATGACGGCACGGCGCTGTGTACGATAGAAAAAGCCTATCGCGACGGTAAAATCAACTGGAAAAAACCCATCTCTTGTGCTTTATTCCCAATTCGAAGTAAACAATACACAAAGTTTGAAGCACTGAATTTGGAAGAATTAGATATTTGCCAACCTGCGTGTGCTTGTGGAGATGCCCTGAATGTACCTGTATATCGATTTTTGAAAGAACCTATCATCAGAAAGTATGGTGCTGAATTTTTTGAAGAACTTGCTTTAGTAGAAAAACAATTAAACACATCCAATGATTGAACCAGAAAAAGATGCTGCGCATAAAATTTTCGCGCAACGATGGCAACATTACGAATTGATAGATGCAGGCGGCGGAAAAAAACTAGAACGATGGGGCAATGTTATTACGATTCGTCCCGAAAGACAAGCTTACTTCCAGTCTGGTTTGCCATTCACGGAATGGAATGAAATAGCCCATTGGGAGTTTGTTGAAAAAGACAAGCATCAAGGCAAATGGAAAAAGCTGCAGTCAGATGCCCCAGAAAGCTGGTTTATTCCTTTTGAAAAATTGCAATTCGAATTAAAAATCGGAAACAACAAGCATGTTGGTTTATTTCCAGAACAAGTAGAAAATTGGAATTATTTAAAACAATTTATACAACCCGAACATCAAGTATTGAATCTCTTTGCCTACACTGGTGCAGCTAGCTTGGTTGCGAAAAGTATAGGCGCGTCAGTAACCCACGTAGATGCTGTAAAAAGTGTTTTGCAGTGGGCTAAAAACAATATGTTGCATAGTCAGTTATCAGATATCCGATGGATACAAGAAGACGCTTTGAAGTTTGCGGAAAAAGAGCAAAAAAGAGGTCAAAAGTACAATTGCATTATCATGGATCCTCCGGCTTGGGGAATTGGTGCCAAAAAAGAAAAGTGGATTTTGGAAGATAAATTGCCTGAATTATTAAAGGTCGCTGCTCATCTTTTAGCCGACAATGGCACTTTAATCCTGAACACCTACTCCCCTGCTATCGACATCAAAACCATGCAAAACTTGGCCAAACAGTTTTTTTCAGATCGCAAAATTAGTGCACAAGAACTCTGGATGAAAACATACAGTCAAAAAGATTTGTATTTCGGTAATTTGCTAAGAATAAATGGATAAGTCAACAATTGCTTAGCCTATTCTGCTTTCTCCAGGCGTTTTTGCTGGCGCTCTCTATGCATTGTTTTTCGCTGTTCCCTTTGGAAACTATACCACTCATCTACAAGCTCTTCATTGTGATCTAAAGCTTGCAAAACGCGCGCACGGGCTTCAGCTCTAAAAGCAGCTCGCTCTTCTTCAGAAGGTCGTTCAGAAGTACCTGCTCTGC
>JAFIEX010000313.1 GCA_020832365.1 Crocinitomicaceae bacterium | reverse complement strand
ATTTCATAATGTTTTACGCCATTATCGTCAGTATATTTTCGTGCTCGAATTCTGATAGCATTATCCCAGGCGAAAACTAATGCAGCGATGATTACACCAATTAGCACAGCAAGGGCTAAATTATGCAGGAAAACAGTTACTAGCGTTACCACCACCATCACAAAAACATCCGATTTAGGCATTTTATTAAAGGTTTTCAAACTGGCCCATTCAAAAGTTCCAACAGCTACCATGATAATTAATCCTGTTAACGCAGCCATTGGCAGTTGCTCAATGATATTAGCTGCAAACATCACAAAAACAAGCAGCATCACGGCAGCTACAATTCCAGACAATCTTGCACGTGCTCCAGAAGAAATATTTATTAAACTCTGTCCTATCATCGCACATCCTCCCATTCCTAATAAAAATCCAGAAAAGATATTCGCCGTACCTTGTGCAACGGCTTCTTTATTCCCTTTTCCGCGAGTTTGTGTAATTTCATCAATAATATTAAAGGTTAACAAGCTTTCTATTAATCCAACTCCTGCAATAATTGCTGCATAAGGAAAAATAAGCGCTAAAGTTTCAAATGTATAAGGCACATTAGGTATAGAAGGAATAGGAAAACCACCACTCACTGATGCAATATCTCCTACCGTTGTGGTTTCAATGTTGAAAAAGTACACCACTCCAAAAACTGCAATAATCGCAACTAAACCAGCTGGAATGACTTTAGTCAGTTTAGGCAGACCCCAAATAATAAGCATTGCCAAAAATACAAGGCCCAAAAACATGAATAGTTGTTCTCCTTGCATCCAAGGAGCGTCCGGATTTGTGCTATCTGTTGTAAACTGAGCTAATTGCGACATGAATATAATGATTGCTAATCCATTTACAAATCCGAAAATTACTGGATGAGGTACTAAACGCATCAATTTACCTAATTTCAGAAAGCCCGCAACTAACTGTAATACACCAGCTAGAATAACTGTCAAAAATACGTACTGTGTTATCTCATCTACTGTAATGGCTGGATTTATTTCTTTTAATGCACTTACCAGTCCTAAGAAAACTACCGCAACAGCGCCCGTTGCACCCGAAATCATCCCTGGTCTTCCACCCAATATGGCCGTAATGAAACCCATAACAAATGCCGCATAAAGTCCTGTTAATGGTGATAACCCAGCAATCAAGGCAAAGGCAACAGCTTCTGGAACTAGCGCCAAGGCAACTGTTAGGCCTGATAACACTTCGGTCTTATAGTCTATTTTGAGAAAGATCAAAAAGGTTTAAATATTTTTTCATTATGAATTTAGAATTGTGTTACCCTGTTTGGTAACAATGGATAAATAAAATATTAAAGAATAGGTAAATATCCTAACCCATCAAGGTGGAGTAAGTCTAAACATGGTGATAATAGAATTGCTACTCATTTTTTTAAAGAAGTTGCAAAAGTAATAAAAAATTGAAGGTATTTCAATTATTATGAACGAATGTATGGCCTCTGAATATTTGTTTTTCTACTGAAATGGCGGGAAATGTAAATGGTTTTGGTGGGGTCTATCTAACTGATTACTATTTTTTCATACAAAAATGAATATTCCTAATTTGAATTGACCTTATAAAAATTACGCATTGAATAATCGGTAAAATATTCAGCAGCATAAGGCTTGATATAATTCAACAACAACTATTATACTGAAACTTAGAACCCTTTTTGATGATGCATTATTGAGAAGGTTTTCTAAATACTCTTTGCTTTTTTTTTAGCTATTTTTTTGATCGTTATTTGCTTTTTCTTTATGGTTAAAAATGATAAAAGCAGCGCAAAACGATTATTTTTAGCAACTTATATTTGAGAAAAATATATCTGGTATTTTGTTGTTTAAGTTGCACATGCTTGTTTGTCAAATAATTTCACTACAGCAAACCCCTTCTTGTATTTATTTAACATTTTACTTCTTATATTTTGTGTATATTGATAGAAATTAAAATCAAACAAATTATGAATTTACTAAAACAAACAGCGATTAAGAACGGAATATTGATTTGGTTACTACTTGGATCTTATTTTTTATTACTAGATATGTTAGGCTTATCTGATTTTGCTTATCTGAAAATAGTTAATATTCTAATAATAATGATAGGGGTTAATTTAACCTTACGTCATTTCGCTAAGAAAGATGATAATTATGGTGTTCTATTCGGAAAAGGTATAAAAACAGCTTTCATTGGAGTTGCGCTTGCGCTCTTAAGTTTGGTTTTTTATTTTGAAGTTCTACTTGGTGGAGTTGATATTAGTCAGTACTCAACTACAATAATACCCACTACATCATTGTCACAGTATGTTTTGGCTTTGTTTGCTGAGGGTCTTGCAACAGCAGTTATAGTGGTTTTTGTTTTGCTTCAATATTGGAAGAACTATGCAGAGAATAAAAGGAAATTGTCTAAAGAAAGCATATAATTTTTTAGGTTCTTGGGTATTAGAGGCTGTCTCCTATTTTCGGATATGCTCCTCTTTCGCCTTTTCTCGCACTTGCACTATTGATAAGACAATCAATCTGCTTGTATCCGTATAACTCGCTGGTTATTTTGTTGGGGATGGGGATGGGCATGAGGG
>JAFIEX010000312.1 GCA_020832365.1 Crocinitomicaceae bacterium | reverse complement strand
AAAACTTATGCACACCCCCACTAAACAATAAGCTTTCGCCCCCTTTTTGCCCCCTTGAATAATTTGGCTCTAAAGACATCAATAGGTAACATTGCAGCAAAAAATCATTGACATAAATTTAAATTAATCTACAAATGTATTACACCGAAAGAAAAAATCGTTTTACATTACTAATATTAGCCATAATTCTAATGTCTTAATTTAAAGCTAGTACAACAGGCGAATTACTTGAACTAAAATCATAAAAATTAATGAAACAACAGTATTTTTACCATTGATTAGAAAAGAAGGCGGCAAAATCAACTATCCTGATTTCTTTTTTTCACCATGGTTAAAATCGTTGCTAAACCAACTGTTTCTCCAGTTTCATCGTAGATATCTACCAAGAACTTTACAATTCCCTTCGCAATATCTTCTTCCGAACGTTTTTCTTGGTCAATTTTTTCCTTTACGGTAAAACGAACACCGATTGTAGCACCAGGGTAAACAGGCTTGGTAAATCTACAAGAGTCAATTCCATAGTTGAGTAAAACTGGTCCTTTACGCGGTTCAACAAACAATCCTGCCGCCTTGGAAAGAATAAAGTAACCATGTGCTACCCTTTTTTCGAAAATCGTGCCATCCAGAGAAGTTTCGTCAACGTGCGCATAAAAATTATCCCCTGAAACATTTGCAAAATTAACGATATCTGTTTCTGTTACAGTATGTTTATGCGTAAAGACCGTATCACCTACGCTTAAATCTTCAAAATATTGTCTAAAAACGTGTGGATTAGCTTCTGGTTGTGCTGCCCCTACTTGGAATTGTTCCGTGATTTTCGTAATCGTAGTCGGGTGCCCTTGAATGGCTGTCCTTTGCAAGTAATGTAACACCCCTCTTTTTCCTCCCATTTCTTCACCTCCACCAGCTCTACCTGGACCACCATGTGTTAGCAACGGCATTGGAGAACCATGACCAGTACTTTCTTTCGCACAAGCTTCATTCAATACCAAAATTCTTCCATTGATATGCGCAGCATTTACGACAAATTCCTTGGCAATTTCGTCGTCTGCTGTTACAATTGATGTGACCAAGGAGCCTTTCCCCATTTCCGTAAGCGTGATGGCCTCCTCCAAATTTTTATAAGGCATTATCGTTGATACTGGTCCAAAGGCTTCCGTATCGTGCACGTCTAATTTTTGGAATGGGTCATTATTATAGAACAAAATCGGTGAGAAAAAAGCACCTGTTTCACGGTCTGCACCAACTACATCAAACTCATCCATATTGCCAAAAACAATTTCCTGAGATTGAGCCAACAACTCAACTTTTTCTCTAACTCTTTCAACCTGCAATTTCGTTGCAAGCGCCCCCATTCTAACACCTTCTTGCGCTGGATCACCGATTACTGTTCCAGCTAAGCGCTTTTTCATCGCCTCCTGCACTTCACCAACAATATTTTCAGGCACCATTATTCTCCTTACAGCAGTACATTTTTGTCCTGTCTTTACGGTGATTTCTTTACACGCTTCTTTAATGAAAATATCAAACTCCGCAGTGCCTGGTGTGGCATCAGTACCTAAAACCATGGCATTTAAAGAGTCGGCTTCAAGGTTGAACGGCACACTTTCTGCTATCAATTTTGGATGCGCTTTTAAAATTTTACCCGTTGATGCAGAACCAGTAAAAGTTACCACATCTTGGTTGCCAACATGATCAATAATTCCGCGACCTAATCCATTCACAAGTTGTAAACTGCCTTCAGGCAATATTCCCGAAGCAACAATATCTTTCACCATCAGTTCTGTTAAGTAGCAGGTATATTCTGATGGTTTAACAATAGCAGGAACGCCCGCCATTAAATTAACTGCTATCTTCTCCAACATTCCCCAAATAGGAAAATTAAATGCATTGATATGAATAGCTACTCCTCGTTTTGGCACCATAATGTGGTGGCCTATAAACGTTCCTCCTTTTGAAAGCGGTGCAGCATCCCCGTCCACGTAGTAAGGTAAATCTGGAAACTGTCTGCGCAATGAAGCATTTGCAAATAAATTACCAATACCGCCTTCAATATCTATCCAAGAATCTATTTTCGTTGCGCCAGTTGCCGCACTTAACTGGTAATATTTATTTTTTAGCGTCAATAAATGAAGCGCAAGTGCCTTAAGCATTCTTCCGCGCTCTTGAAAAGTCATTTTTCTCAAAGCAGCTCCACCCTTTTGCCTGCCGTAAGTCAGTATTTGCTCATAATCTAACCCTTTCGAGGAAGTGGTCGCAAATTGTTCACCAGTAATGGCATTAAATAATTCCGTTTCAACCCCTTCACCAGTCACCCATTCCCCACAAACATAATTTTGTATTTTTTGCATCGCAATCATTTTTTTGGATGGGTAAATGTAATAAAAATCTATTGTTTCTATCAGTTCCATTCAATGTTAATCAATAGCTAGATTGTTTTCTAATGGCATTTCGCTTCCCTAGCTGACCAACATTTTTTTTAAAATAATAAATCTCTAAACCATTCTAACGTTCTACACAAAAAGTGCTAACTTAGTGCCAAAGCTAAAATTTACACTGAATGAAAAGTACCTTCATTTTTTTCATTTTTATTGTTTTCGGTGCA
>JAFIEX010000311.1 GCA_020832365.1 Crocinitomicaceae bacterium | reverse complement strand
TTCACAAAGTTACCCCACGCCATCCATTATTCCAAAAAGATTGAAATTCTTACAATCTTTCTACTTATCCCTCCGATAAGCCCGATAAATCAGAATCCCTATAACGACAACCACCACTAAAATAAACGTATTAACCTCATCAATTTCATTGGGGTCAATGTAGTGATCCACTCCTCCGTGCCAACTGCAAGTTCCTCTTCCTGTGGAGTAGCTTCTTGAACCATCTCTGCAAATTGCACCATGTCCTTTTTTACAGGCAGAAAGAATAAGGTTTAACAATAAAATTAATACGTATAAAATACTTGATGGAAATTTCATGAAACAATTTTATTAATCCTTGATGCAACGGATTGAAAACCCTGCTATCATAACACCATCTCCCCTGCCTAAACTACCACCTTCACTATCCAGATAGCGGTTCCAAGCTCCGTCAACACTGCTAATACTTGAACTCCACCATACTCCATAGGGGAGAACAGATTGATAAATGGATTGATAACTACCTTCACTTTCACGATAACCACCCGGAAGACCATTAAAACCACTTTCATTACTTCCATTACCTTTTAACCTACTATTTACCCAACCATTGGAGTTTTTCATTTTATGACCCGCAACACCCGCACCCCCTAGAAACTCGGCTAATCTAGTCCATTCATCGTCACTTGGTAAATGCCAGCCATCAGGACAAACTTTACAAGCTGTTTTCCAGTCGTATAAATAGCCGTATTTAGCAACGTTTGAAATATCATCATCATAAGCCCAATAATTACCATAGCTTGGTTTGTAAGCTAAATTCTCTGCCATCCATGTTTGATTTCCGATTCTCACTGATTGATATATTTTCCCATCTCGTTTATCGATGAAAAGATCGGGATTTTCTGCTAATATTTTGTCATAATAGTACTCTTTTTTCTCCTCTACTCTTTGCTTTTCCTCTATTGCTGAATCTGGTAATTCAGGTAAATTATAAAAATGCTTATAATTCGTTTTTGCATTATTAAACGGTTCGGTAGCTACCGCCTCATCCCATTTTTTTTCAAACTCTTTTTTCCATTCGGGGATTTCTTCATTGGTAGCCATTTCAACATCCAAAACTTCGACTTTGTTATTCTTATCCTTCGTATCCAACCAAACACCAAATAATACAACAAAAACACCGACTACTATTGCGCCAATAATAAATTTCGTGTCTTTACTTTTTTTTCCTTGTGTTAGTTCAGGGGTTTTAGGTTTTTCGATAAGTTTTGGTTGCTCAAATTTCAATTCCAACCGTCTTTCCCCACTTTCCTTCTTCGTCGCCTTCTTAATTACCCCATCCCACTTTGTTCCAGTTTTTGCAAGCGGTTCATCGACAATCTTTCGAAACACATCAAACGTACTTTCTGTATTGATATCATACGGTACTTTCCCAGTCACCATTTCCCACAAAACCACGCCTAGAGAATATATATCCGATTGTGCGGTAACATCTTTGGTGTTCCGAACTTGTTCGGGGTTCATGTATTTGGGTGTTCCGAGTACCATACCAGTGCCTGTGCCAGTATAGTCGTTGTTGGTTCCGTCTATGTTTTTAGCAATACCAAAATCGGTGAGTTTAATTACGCCAGAAACGGTCAACATAAAGTTGGAAGGTTTAATGTCACGGTGTACAAATCCTTTTTCATGAATATATTACACCGCATCCAACATCTGACGTAAGAAATGCTCGATTTCATCATCTGGCAAGGCGCCTTTGCGTTGCAAGTATTCTTTGAGTGTTTCTCCTTCGATGTATTCTAGTTCAATGGCAACAAAGTCTTCTTCGTCAATCAGGTCATTAATTGCAACAATATTGGGGTGATTCAACTGAATCATGTTCTTCGCTTCCGCTAAAAAACGACCTCGGATTTGAGTATTGAAGAGAAACTCTTTCTTGAGTACCTTCAAAGCTACTTTCTTTCCCAAGTTGCCCTTTTCAGCGAGGTAAACATGTGCCATTCCTCCCTCTCCGAGGAGTTTTGTGATTTTGTATGTTCCAATTTGTTGGTTGAGCATGAGGGTAAAGATAGAAAAAAAATACTCTACTGTTTTATGATTTCTTGAAAAAACAAACTAAAAAAGCATAACTTCATACGTCTAAATAATTAGCTGAATCTGATTCCCGTGGAGTAGCTTCTTTTTCCATCTTTAAAGAGCTCTGTCTCTATTTTACAAGCAGAAAGAAAAAGGTTTATAATTCAGATAAAAACGAATAAAATAGTTATTGGTGTTTTCAAGAAATAATTTAACTATTCCTTGATGCAACGGACAGAGAATCCAAATTGTTTATCAATTTCATCATGAAAAAATACGTAAGAATTTACATTGTTAAAACTAATATTATTTGCTGTTTTTTGATTATTTTCTTTATTTAACCACCAAATACCATATTCTCCTTCAAAATAAAACTCATTATATTCATCAACAAGACCACTAGGATGACCAGAAAAACCACTCAAATCACTTCCGTTTCCGCCATTTTTCCACCCACTTTTACTTTTCATTTTATATCCCGCAAGATCCTCTCCTCCGAGGTAATCAATTAATCGAGTCCATTCTGCGTAACTTGGTAAATGCCAGCCATCAGGACAAACTTTACAAGCTGTTTTCCAGTCGTAT
>JAFIEX010000310.1 GCA_020832365.1 Crocinitomicaceae bacterium | reverse complement strand
GCGATGAAGATTAAGCAAATTCATCGCTTTTTTTTAGCGCTTTTGTCGACTACTCAGGTAAATGTTAGCGGGTCGTTGTTTATTTGTTTTGTTCTCCAAGTTTCTCTATTCTATTAATCCAATTCTGTCTATATGTATCTTTTGAAAGTCGAATAGGTCCAATTGTTGTTACCCTGACAGGGTTTATGCCACAAAATTGTAAAGTTAATTTTTTCACTGCATAGTTACTTGGTTGCCGATAAACAAGCCAATAATACCAAGCTGGTTGGTCAAGTGTTGAAATTATTCTTGCGGATTTATTTTTAAGTAACTTGTCCCACCAAACAGAATTTTCTCGTTTCTGAAATGCAAATCCTGGTAAAAAAACTCTGTCAAAAAACCCCTTCATAATTGCTGGGATTGAACCCCACCAAACAGGATATATAAGAACTAAATGGTCTGCCCATTTTATTTTTTCTTGAGTGTCTAATAAGTCAGGTTCAAGTTCGGTTCGTTTTCTATATCCAAATTGTAAATTAGGATTAAAATTCAATTCCCTTATGATAATTTCTTTAACCTCAGCACCTGATTTCAATGCTCCTTTTTTGTATGCATCAAATAATCCAAAGTTGAAACTTTCTCTGTCGGGATGCCCGTTGATGATTATTATTTTATTCATTCTAATTAGTTGTTCCGAAGTAAATAAGTCCGCTTATGAGTAATAGCAAAATCCATTGTCCAAGTTTGAAATAATTCTTAGGAAGCTGGTTTGAAATTCCAATTGTCAAAGCCCAAACGATTGCATAACCTAAAAAGTAAATTGTGAGTATTTGTAATAGTGTTTTTTCGTTGTCAAAGTAGTTGGTAAAGTTAATCAGTCCAAGTCCAATTGTTGCAAATAACAAGTCAAACGAAACCCAATGCCAACCGCATCTCACCATTGTCCACTTTTCTCTTTTTTGGAAATTCTCGCCATTCCCTTCTGTCGGTTCGTTTACTTTCAGTTCTTTGTCGCCCACAAAAGTGTGAATTACAAAGGCTAAAAGTGTCAGAACGTTAGCGAGCTGTAAAAAAAATCACCATAAATATTGAAAACACCCTATTTATTACGAAGTCCGAACATATATCCTATACTTACATTGAAAATGATTGGTGTAAATCCAAAGCCAGAATCTAAGGTTTTCAAAACCTCCTCATTGCCTGTTATCTTATTTTGATACTTAAAACCATCATCATCAATGTTAGAAGATATCGTAGGCCAAAACCGTAAACTTGGCGCGATAGTTATTCCTTTAAGTGCATTTTCTTTTTTCTCGAAAGGCTGAAAAAAACCATAGAGTCCAAGACCTAAACTTGCTGTATTGTCTCTTAGTATTCTATTACTTTTGGAAAGCTCCTCTCCTTCATAGTATGTATCAAAACGATGCCATTTAGGCTCTACACGCAAGTTTAACCACTTTGTAAATCTATATCCAATTCCAAAACCAGTGGTGAAAGGCATATGAATTTCTACGTTTTGATCTCGTAATTCTTGGGTAAGTGCCTCGCCTCTAAAATTCAGAGATACGCCATGAGAATAATCAAAAATCCAACGTTTATAAACAAATACTCCTTCCACATTAAAGCCTGAAACAAAAATTGGCTGTGTTAAGCCGAAAACAGCACCTAACTGAACATCTTCTTTCCAGTTTTTTTCTTGAGCATAGGTTGAATTACTAAATCCTAAAGAGGAAGTTGAATCTGTTTGTGCAGAAATTGTGGTGAATACCAAAAGGCTATATACCAAAGCTAATAATTGTCTCATTTTTTTATTGTTTAATAATTAATGATGCAAAATTAGCTTAGGGAGTATTTAAGTTTCGTTGAACTAATTCAAGAAATCATTTTTTGCCCCTTAATTTTGATAACCATTCAGCAGAGATGCCAAGATATGATGCAATTTTATACTGAGGAACAGTTTGCAGTAATTCAGGATTTTCGGTTAATAACATTTCATACCGTTGCTTTGGTGTAAGTTTTGTTTTTTTTATTCTATTTGCAAAGCCCACAAAGTATCGTTCTGAAATTAGTCTCCCAAATTTTTGGAAATTTAAGCTTTTATCATAGAGTTTATTTAAAGCATCCTTATCAAAATAAATTAGTTTAGAATTGCTAATAGCTCTAATGTTACAGTCTGATTTAGTGTTTGATAAAAAGCTTACATAATCTGTAACAAAAGAGTTAGGAAAAAAAAATTCAATTATATGTTCTTCTAAATTTTCGTCTATATAAGTCATCTCAATTAGTCCTTCTAGCAAGAAGCATATTTTATTACAAATTTGACCTTCTTTAAGAAAAAAGTCTTTATTGTTAAGTGTAAGTTCTTTAGTTAGATTGCTTATTTCGTCAAGCTCTGCTTTGTCAAAGTTTACAATTCTGCTGAGGTATTTCTCTAGTTCAGTCATATAATCATTACGTTTTTTTTGACGGTTATTTTTTACAATGACCGCTAACGTTACTGGTATAGCCACAGTAGCGGATTTGCGGGCCGCTCACCTGTCCACCGCTACAAAAGCCCAAGCGTAGCAGCAAACGTCAAACTACCACCATGCCCCGCTATTGTTGGCTATACCATGTTCAAGCGAAATTCTCCTGTCGTCGAATCAGTTAATGGACAGTGTTTTATGC
>JAFIEX010000016.1 GCA_020832365.1 Crocinitomicaceae bacterium | reverse complement strand
TTTCTTCGTGACACATATGACCTGCATTCCTAATTAAATAATAGTTGTTTCCATTTGTTTTACAGAACTGCTCCATCTCCGCTGCAGGGATCAAATGATCTTGTTCTCCTTGAATTACTGTTAACTTATTACCCAATAGCTTCATCAATGGCGTATGGTCAGGTCGATCTCGCATCGCATAGGTGGCAGCTACAATAGCATCACTCGACATCTTCTGTGCATCACCAATGTATTGTTGAATTATTGGATTCAAATTAGCCGCTTTTAAAAACAATCCAGGGATAGCTTGGCGTAGAAAAGAATCTTTATCTTGAGCAACCAGACGAGCCACCCTGTTTCTATCCTCTTTTTTAGCATCACTATCAGCCCAAGGGTGGCTGTTCAGTAAAACCACGTTATTAATTTGTTTTGCTTTTTCTATGGCTAGCTTTGCAAGTGCTAGCGCAACATAACCGCCAAGCGAATGACCAACAACTGCGTGTAAAGCATGACCATTCAGTGCTTCAGCATGCAAAATTGATTGCGCTACTTCCGCCAAACTGTAATTTGAGCTACCCGCATCTGGCGATGCGCCATGCCCTGGCAAATCTACCAATACCAACCTAAACTTGGAAAATACTGATAAAAAACCATCCCACATTGTGGTGTTTTCTAAAAAACCATGGATGAACAAAACCGTTGGGCCTTGCGCTTCAATTATACGGTAATTCAATTGCATCAGCTGTTCATAGCTTCTTCTATGGCTTCGGCTTCTAAAGGAATATTCGCCATCATGTTTATTGGCTCCCCATTTTCTTGAACAATCAAGTCATCCTCCAAACGAATACCCAGATTTTCTTGTGGAATATAAATCCCAGGTTCACAAGTGAAAATCATTCCCGCTTGGATTGGCTCATGATAAAGACCAGCATCGTGGGTGTCTAAACCTATGAAGTGAGAAGTACCGTGCATAAAATATTTCTTATACGCAGGCCATTCTGGATTTTGATTTTTAATATCTGTTTTGTCGATCAGTTTCAAATCCAGCAGCTCTTTTTCCATTAAATGTCCAACTTCTTTGTGGTATTCAGGGATAGTGATTCCCGGTTTTAATAGTTTCTCTGCTGATTTTTTGACATTCAACACGGCATTGTAAACCGCTTTTTGTCGTGGTGTGAATTTGCCATTTACGGGAACGCACCTCGTTTGATCAGAAGCATAATTGGCATACTCCGCACCGAAGTCCATTAAAATCACATCACCATCTTTACATTGCGCATTGTTTTGAATATAATGCAATACACAGGCATTGTAGCCTGATGCAATAATCGGTGTGTAAGCAAAACCTTTAGATCGGTTGCGAATAAACTCATGGATGATTTCCGCTTCAATTTCATATTCCCAAACCCCTGGTCGGATAAATTTGAAAACCCTATCTAATGCTTGAGCGGTTATATTACAGGCATTTTGCATTAAAGCCACCTCCTCAGGCTCTTTCAAACTACGCAAACGATGTAAAATGGGGGCGCTTTTTTTAACTTGGTGCGCAGGGTATTGTTTTTTTACCCATTCAATAAAACGATCTTCTCGGGTTTGTACTTCTGTATTGGCCCTTAAATGTTCGTTGGTATTCAAGTAAATTATCTCTGCCTCTGCCATCATTTGGTTAAAAACCTGCTCCCATTGACTGAGCCAGTAAACTGTTTTAACACCTGTTCTTTCATAGGCCACTTCTTTGGTCAATTTTTCACCTTCCCAAACAGCAATGTGTTCGTCGGTTTCTTTCAAGAAAAGCACCTCTCTTTGGGCTGGATTACTAGCATTAGGAAATAAAACCAAGATGCTTTCTTCTTGGTCCACTCCGCTTAAGTAAAATATATCTCTATGTTGTTGAAATGGAATGGTGCTGTCTGAACTAATTGGATAAATGTCGTTGGAATTGAAAACAGCCAAGGAGTTTGGTACCATTTGTTCCACGAATTTTTTTCTATTCTTAATAAATAACTCGGACGCAATGGGATGGTATTTCATAAATCTTTTTTATTTGCTAAGATAGGTAAATCCCGCCAGGGGAGCCATTGAAAACAGGAAAAGTTTTGTTTCACACCAAAAAATCGACTTCTTTGAACTCCATTTCGATGGTGTCTAAAGTGTCTCGAATTTCATTCAAATCAAAGGACGTTACCAATTTCGTTTTATACGCTTTAAAATGTGGAATACCTTTAAAATAATTGGTGTAATGGCGCTTCATTTCAGCAACACCGAGTATTTCACCTTTCCATTTCACGCTCATTTCTAGGTGGCGTTTGGTTATGGCTACACGTTCTTTGATGCCGGGTTTTGGTAAGTGCTCTCCTGTTTGAATGAAATGTTTGATTTCATTAAAAATCCATGGATAACCAATGCTCGCTCTTCCAATCATGATGCCATCAACACCATATTTGTTTTTGTAAGCCAATGCTTTTTCAGGCGTGTCAATATCGCCATTTCCGAAGACGGGAATGTGCATACGGGGGTTGTTTTTCACCTCGGCAATCAAAGACCAATCGGCTTCACCTTTATACATTTGTTTTCTGGTTCTACCATGGATTGAAATGGCTTCAATTCCTACATCCTGCAACCTTTCTGCCACTTCTACAATGTATTTGGTATTGTCATCCCAACCCAACCTTGTTTTAACTGTCACGGGTAGATTGGTAGTTTTGACAATTTGGGCAGTCATTTCCACCATTTTCGGAATGTCTTGTAAAATTCCTGCACCAGCTCCTTTACACGCTACTTTTTTAACAGGACAACCATAGTTGATATCGATAATATCTGGATTGGTTTGAGCGGTAATTTCTGTTGCGCGAATCATGCTTTCAATTTCACTGCCAAAAATTTGAATACCAATTGGTCGTTCGTATTCAAAAATATCCAGTTTTTGAACACTTTTTGCGGCATCCCGAATCAAGCCTTCCGAGGAGATAAATTCCGTGTACATGAGGTCTGCGCCATTTTCCTTACACAAAGCGCGAAAAGGAGGGTCACTGACATCCTCCATAGGTGCTAGCAATAGCGGAAATTCACCAAGCGCAATATTTCTAATCTTTACCTCTTTCATGAATTTGCAAAGATAGATGTTTTTGGCGAGAAATAGCAATAATTAGTTGAACAGGAGTAAGACTAGCTTTTGGTATTTTTAACGAAAAAAACGCTAAAAAAAACACACAAACTTTCAACGCAATAAACAAACGATTAAATTTAGATGCGTAAATTAATACTAGAAAGCATGAAAAGAGTTTTACCTTTGTTTTTGTTCGCTTTAATCATAGTTAGACAAAACGCATACTGTGACCCCATATTACTGAGTAACTTAGAAGCTGATTTAGAGCTTACAAATGTATCTTGCAACGGTGATTGTGACGGCTCTATTACTGTAAATGTTACTAGTGGAGAGGCGCCATTCACTTTTGTTTGGACAAGCCTTAACCAAGGAGGAGCCACCGTTAATGAATTATGTGCTGGAAACTACGAGGTCGAAATAACTGACAATTCAGGCGCAACATTAACACTGAATGCAACAATTACAGAGCCCGATGAATTACTTGCAACGGCTGGTGTAGGTCATCCTGCTTGCTATGGTGGTTTTGGAAATATTAGTATTTCTGTAACGGGAGGAACACCTCAATATTTTGTTGATTGGGGCGGTGTGGATAATTCTCAACTTGCCCCAGGCGAATATAACATTACGGTAAGTGATATTAATCAATGCGAGTTTCTACTTTCCTTTGTTGTTAACGAAGCCCCAGACCAACTTGTTTACACAACTCAGGTTGTTCCAGCTTTCGAAAGCTGTAATGGAAGCATTTCAGTAGCTGTATCAGGTGGTGTTCCACCATATATTTATAACTGGACTGGTGGAATAAGTACTCATTTTGAGGTCGGAGATTTATGTGGTGGTGAAGAATATTGTGTAACAGTTGTTGATGCAGCGGGATGTAATTTGCAGATCTGCGAAGTAGTGCCAGAAACCGCCCTTTCAACGGCCAGTTTTGATTTAGAAAAAAACGCACTTGAGTTATTCCCAAATCCTTCTAGTGGTTCAGCAACTCTGCGGCTATCAGTCTTCAACCATGCTGCACAAGGTTTAACTGTTTTCATCATGAATTCAGCGGGTCAAGTGGTGGAAGAAATAGCTGTAAAAGAAAGTAGCGATAACATTGAATTGCCCATTAATATTCAAGACTCAGGTATATATTTAATAAAAGTCATAGGTAAAGCACACAATTATTCTGCTAAACTCGTTGTATTGTAGTCATTTTTTGTAACACAGTATGCGCGGTTTAGGTGGGGTCAGTTTCACAAAAACGCTTAATAAATCGTTAATGCATAAAAAATTAGTTCGATTATCCGTAATTTTACCCGAAATCTTTTTTTGAGACAATTTGAAAGTTTATAAATATATCATTGTTTTCATTACTTGTTTTTGGATTAATCCTCAGGTATTTGTTCAGGGTTCAAGCGAAAACTATTCTTTTTCCAACCGACAAAAAGTCATTGATTCTGTAATTTGTATCGGAGAAAAGTACTTGGGAAAACCTTATCGTTACAAAGCACCAAATATCAACATGTTGGACTGCAGCGGTTTTATCAATGAAATATTTAAACCTTTTGAACCAAGCTTATCGCGATCATCAGCAATGATAGCCAAACAGGTTAAAAAGGTAGATTTGAAAGATGCGCAAGCAGGGGATTTAATGTTTTTTAAGGGTCGCAACATTAATAGTCCTAGTGTAGGTCATGTGAGCATGATTGTTGAAAAATTGGAGGGTGGAAAATTGAAAATGATGCACAGCTGTAGTCGAGGTGTAATTATAGAAGAATACCCCAATAAATATTATCAGCCTAGGTTTTTATTTGCAGGCAGGGTGCCATCCTTAGATACTATACAATTGGATGTACCACCATCAGAAACGGAAGACAGTATAGCTTTGGATAAATCTTCAGACAGTGTCCGAAAACTGAAAATTGTAGGAGTTGGTGATTTGATGTTAGGAACAAATTTCCCTTCTAATAAATATTTACCGCCTCACGATGGTAAGGATATCTTACTGCCGATTCATCCAATTACAGCGCAAGCGGATTTAACAGTTGGGAATTTAGAGGGGGTTTTATTGACAGGTGATGGCGAATTAAAGAGATGTAAAGATTCTTCGGTTTGTTATGCTTTCAAAAGTCCCGACCATTATGTAGAACATTTTGTTAACGCAGGTTTTGATGTTTTAGGGCTTGCGAACAATCACATTGGCGACTTCGGCAATACGGGACGGAAAAATACTGTTCGTTTGTTGGAGGAAAACAATATTCATTTCGCAGGCTTGGAAGATTTCCCATATACCACATTTGAAAAAGATGGGGTTCGTTACGGTTTTTGTGCATTTGCGCCAAACACAGGGACGATCAAAATTAATGACTACGTTCGTGCTAAACAAATCATACAACATTTAGACAGTATCAGTGATGTTGTGATTGTTTCCTTTCATGGGGGTGCAGAAGGAGCAAAATACAACCGCGTTACAAGAGCAACAGAAATGTTTTTAGGGGAAAACAGAGGAAATCCTTATGAATTTGCTAGAATGGCTATTGATGCTGGTGCGGACATTGTTTTTGGACATGGTCCACACGTTGTTAGAGCTGTTGATTTATACAAAGACCGTTTCATTGCATACAGTCTCGGTAATTTTGCTACTTATGCTAGATTTAACCTTAAAGGCCCTAATGGGTTGGCACCTTTGTTAGAAGTGGAGGTAGATAAAACTGGTAAGTTTTTAGGTGCTAAAGTTTATTCCTTTGAACAATTGGGTCAAGGTGGCCCCACAATTGACGAAGCGAATAGGGCGTTTAAGGAAATGCAGCGGCTCACCAAATTAGATATACCTGAGGCGCAATTAACTTTCACAGAAAACAATGAAATCCTGCCAATTAAGGATTAAATCGGTAATATAAAAACCGGGGTGCTTTTTATTTGTACTTAGCTGGTTTATTCTCAAAATTCGTGTCTATAATGAACTCACGAATGTCTTCATTGGCTTTTTCTAAATCTACTTTTCTTAGATACATCATGTGTCCACTTTCATAACCAATAAATCTAAAACGGTCTTTCATTTTTCCACTAGGGTCAATTTGCCACATGGTATATTTAGAAGCAAAGTAAGTCGTTGCTCCGTCATAATAACCCGCTTGAAAAAGTACATTTAGATAAGGGTTTGCTGCCATTGCCTTACGCAATTGCTCTCGGGTTTGATTATTGCGTCTGTCCCATGGGTGAACATCACCAAACATGTTGTATTTTAAATCTGTTTGAAAGCCAAGTTCATTACGCATGTAGTAATTAATCGCTGGTGTGAACGCGTGCAACCAATGTTTAAGTTCCGCATTGTAGTCAGGGGCGTCTCCAGTTTCTACTTTATCAATTCCCAAGTAGCGAGAATCTAGTCGGCCTATAGTTGTACCATCTTTTTTTCTTCTTAAATCTTTCCAAAAAAAGCTAGGGGTTAAATTTAAGTTTTGTTGTAATATGTTTTCCGTTGAAATACCCGTAAGTTGTGTCATTTTCTGGGCAATCATTTCTCTATCAGCCTGACCAAGACTGCTGCCTTTAGCTAGTGCGGGCATTAACTCTTGTAAGGCAAAGTCTTCAGCAATCATCAAAATATCCTGAAGGGCCATTTGTTGATTTGGCTCAGGTAACAGCCCGTGATACCATGCTGTTGCTGTGTAGTAAGGAAAATTTGTGGCCGTATAGATAGCTGGGTCGGAATTGAAAATGTTGTAGTCTGCTGGAGATACTAAAATTACACCATTAAGGTACATCCACTGTTTTTCTTGCAATGCATAAGCCAATCCAGAAACTCTAGTGCCGCCATAACTTTCACCTATTAAGTACTTAGGGCTTAACCACCTGTCGTTGCGATTGACAAAAGTATTGAGCCACTCGGAGAGGTAGTTGATATCCGCATTAATTCCAAAAAACTGATCGCGTTTTACTTCTTTTCCAGCTACTGGGATAGTTCTGGAATAGCCCGTATTTACAGGGTTAACATACAAGATATCTGTCACATCCAAAACAGAATAAGGATTGTCCTTCATGCCATAAGGTTGAATTGGATAACCTTCATCGTCCACATTTAACAATTTAGGTCCAGTATAGGCAATGTGCATCCAAGCTGAAGCAGAACCAGGGCCTCCATTGAAGGAAATCATTAAGGGTCTTTTGGATAAATCGTTGATGCCTTTTCTTTGGTAATAAGTATAATGCAAAGTTGCAATTACTTCTCCACTTTCATCCCAAACCGGCTGCATTCCTGTTTTTACTGTGTAATCAATTTTTTGACCCTTAATCGTAACTTGGCCATTTTTACTAATTACAGTATCTGTAGGAAAGTTTAAAGTTTGCGCATGAATAAAGCAAACACAAGTGCTTACTAGTAAAAGTGTGAGTATATGAGTTTTAATTTTCATCTATTGAAGTTTTCACGAAAATAATTATTTTTTTTGAGGGAATCGGAAGTCTTAGTTGCAGGCAACTAAATAGCAGCCTTATAAGTCAATAAAAAAGTACCAGCAAAAACAGCCTATTCGTCGTCGTCAATGATTTTTTTGATTTCTGCTTCGGTTTGCTCTAGTTTCTTTCTACAAAAATCCACTAAAGATTTAGCTTTTGCCACTTTTTCTGAGAGTTGGTCAATTTTAATTTCCTTTTTTTCTAACTGTGTAACAATTTCCGCTAGGTCTTTCAATGCTTGCTCATAAGTTAATTCGTCCATTTTAATTTTCTTTTTGCTTGTTAAAATTGTGTTTTGTTACCTTTTCGATGACACTTGTAATAATAAGCGCATCGGTTAAGGTCACCATGGTTTTTCCTTCTAAAGGTAGTTTGTTTTTATTAATGTCTAAATCATCAATCGTGGTTAAAGTGTATCCTGCTGCGAGCATTTTTTCTGGATTCAACAATGCTAATAATTCTTCCAAATGCTGGACTTTCACGTGTTCATTTTCCAAACTGTACCAACTTCTTTGTACAATTTTATCCAGTGTTTGACCAAGAACATGATGTTGTTCTTGATCAATAAGCTGCGAAGCGTATGCTTTGACACTATCTTGAGCACGCTGTAAGTTAATTCTTTCTTGCTGCAACTGTACGAAAAAAGATTGCTTCATATCAAAAACTAATTGGCTCAATTCTTCTTGATTTTTAAATAAATTTTTACGTCCCAAGTCACTGACCTGAAAAGTCAATTCTCTAAAACGTTCTTTCCAAGATTGAATGACTTCTTTGCTGTGGTGCACCAAATACTTTTGTAAGTAATTGAACTCATCTTTTGCACCGCTTAAAAGCTCCAAAGATCGATTGACTACCTGGTCGTTATACCGTAAAAGAATGTGTCTAAAATTACCAATTTGCACATATAAATGTTTGGCGACAGCGGTAGGCGTAATGAAATTCAAGTGCGCCACCAAATCAGCCACTACCTGGTCGGTTTCGTGACCTATTCCTGTTAGAATTGGTTTTTTACACAAACAAATCGCCTGGCATAATTCATATTTATTAAAAACATCTAAGTCCATTTTACTTCCTCCTCCACGAATGAGTACAATCCCATCCACATCGTATTTTGCGGCTTCTTGTATTGCGCTAATCAGCTCAACTTCAGCCCTATCGCCTTGCACAGAACTAGGGAAGGTTTTAACCACAAATTTGCGATAAACAGGGTTGTTATAAATTTCATCCATGAAATCTCTGTAACCAGAAGTTTTTGGCGAACCAACCACTGCTAATCGTCTGCTCACCGTTGGAAAATAAAGCTGTTTCTGTAAGTCAAAAATCCCTTCCTTTTTAAGTTTGGTTATGGTTTCTTGCTTTCGTTTTTCAATTTCCCCAAAAGTGTAGTTGGGATCGATATCCATCACGTTTAACTTAAATCCATGTACAGGATGAAATACAATTTTCAACAATAGCAGAACTTTATTTCCAGGCTGGACAATTTGACTAAAAACTTCTCCCAACTGTGCTTTTATCGCAGACAAAGCAGTGTACCAAATATGTGCAGAGGCTTTTGCTATAAGTTGGTTTTCCTTCGTGTCAGCGAGTTCTAGATAACAATGCCCGGCTTTATAATTGACCTTTGTTATTTCCGCCGTTACCCAAAACTGCTGCGCACCAAAATGTTTCACAACATGGCGCTCAAGTGCAATATGCAAGCTGGCAAGCGAATAAACCTTTTTATCGTTTTCGGACATTAACCGAAGATAATAAAAAGATTTTTGATGGAGGGTGAAGGGAGGTGGAAAAGTTCCCTACTCCACCTCAAACGCTTCATAAAACAACCTTACATCCTGTACATTTTGTGGGACAGCTGTGGCTTCTTGTTGCGCAATCCAATCGTAATACTTTTGCCAAACTTCATGTTGCATTACTCCCCAACTTCCTTCTGGATTTAAGAATGAAAAACGGATGTCTTCCCATGCGAGTGTAAGCATCTCAGTATCTTCAAAATTGGGATGTTTATGATAATCTTGGAGCATTTTTACAACATCTTCGGTGTCTAGGGTTACCAAAGTTTGATGCGCTCGCCTCAAAACAGTTAGCAAACGCTGAATTAGTGCATCTTTTTCGGCTGTTCTTGATTGATTGGCCATGATGACCGAACTATATCCATACGGAACACCAAAGTCTGCCGGGTAAAAGTAATTTAATTGTTCCCCTTTTGCTTTGGCTAATGCTCCTTCCCAATGCGTGAAAATCCAAACAGCGTCGCCTTCGTTTTTCATAAAAGCCTCCCAAACACTAAGTCGAGGCGGTGTGACGCTTTCAAACGTTCCTTTTCCGCCGTCGTGTTGTATCATACTCCGTAGAATGTTGTTTTCTAACGGTGTATTATAGCCAATGTAGGTTTTATTATCTAGTGCTTGGGGTGAAGTAATTCCACTGTTTGTTTTTACAGCAAAAGCACTTTGGTCTTGTTGTAAAATCGTGGCAACAGCTACTGCAAATTGTTGTTCGGAAGTATCTCCAAAATAAAACAAATGTTCAGATGGCCCTATGGCTAAATCTACTTCTCTGTCCAACAAGCGCTGAATGGGTTTCTTTTTGTAGTCGTCTATTTCTGTTGTAAACCAATCCAAATAAATCCCATGCTCTGCCAGTTTTCCTGAATAATCGGCGTAAAAAATACCTGCGTGCAATACATTTGGACTCCAATCCAATGCTAATCGGAGGGTGTCTAAACTTGGTTCAAGTGCTTTTTGCACTTGTTCTTCTACTTTATTTTCTTCGGTGCAGGCTGTGATTGCTATTGCATATCCTATAATCGATAAAATCTGTATCCGCTTCATGCTTAGAAATTTAAAAGTAAGGTTACATAAATGTGTCGTGGAGGTTGTACAAAATAACCGGGTTCAAAGTTGCCATTTAAGGCAAAAACGGGAGCACCATACGTGAAGTATTGGGTGTCCAATAGGTTGTTGAACTGAATATTGATACTGTGTTTTTTGTGGAATTGATAACGCAATCTAGCGTCAAACACAAAAGAAGATGGCACCATGAAATCCCGATCATTGGTTAGCTCCATAAACGCTTCACTCAAATAGCGACCTCTTAGGTCTAAAGCTAATTTTTCAAAAGGTTCATACGTTAATACTGTTTGAACATTCCAATTCGGTGTAAGAATAGGAGAAATGTTTTCGAAGACATCTCCTGTATTAATGTCTTCGAATTGGCTGATATTTGCCTCCATGTAGGTTGCATTTCCTGCGATTCGGAACTTCGGCAGAAATTGGTAGCTTGCATCCAATTCTACACCATAGCGAACACTCGGCGCTTGATTGCGGTAAACCTGCACAAAACCTTGCTCAATAAATTCGCCAATCGGTGCTATTTCATTCTCAAATTGCATGTAAAAAACGTTGGCTTGTACATTCACTTTTTTTGAGTTCCAGCGCATTCCAGTTTCTAGATTGTTGACATATTCTGGTACTACCTGGTTTAGATCTTGGGCAATGGGTAAATTTGCTGGATTAATCTGCGTAGCACCCAGAATATCGAATCGGGTAGGTTCTCTTCCTGTTCTTCCAAATGAAGCATAGGCGTTCCAATTTTTATTTACTTTATACGTAACACCAGCGGTAGTATTGAGGAAAAACCAATCTCTTGTTGGAATTGTAGCCGTTGTCCCTAAGAATGCTGCATCTGGTTCTAACGAAAGCTGAACACCTCGGGCTTGTAAATCGCCAAAAAACTCAAAGTTGTTCCAGCTATAAGCTAGCTTTGTAAAAGCAGACAATTCATCTTTTCTACTTCGATCATCGTAATAAGGTGAGCTAAAATTAGGAACAATTTGTTCTATATTGTTTCTATTGAAGCGGTAACCATGAACCCCCGCACTCAATTTTAATTGGTTTTTAAAAAATGCACCATTAAAATTGGACATGGCTCCAATATGTTGGTTAAACAGCGGATAATTTATTTGTAAAAAATCTCCGTTTTCGTCCTCAAATCCAAAAGGAAAACTTCCACCAGCACCGCCATAATAAATGGTGTTTACTAAACTCTTGTTTTGGTTTAGTTCGTAAACATGTTGTAATTGAACCATGTGCTGACCAAAATCATCTTGATCGTTTTCACTTACATAATTGGTACGCGGATTGTTTTCTATGTCGGAAATGGCTACGGGTAGATAACCCAATCCATTTTTAGAACGACCGTTGAAACCAGTTAATTTTACGCTATGTTTTTCGCCGAAATAACCACCAGAAAAGAAAAAAGAACGTGCATTTGTTCCCATATTGTCCCTGAAACCATCAGCATGCGTTTCCGTGTAACGCAGATAAAATGCCGTATTGTTTTCCAATAATCCAGACTGAACTTCAGCACCTCCACGGATGGTTCCAAATGCGCCAGTGGTAAACATTACGCTTCCACCCGCATCACTATTTTCAAGGTTGATCGATTCAAAATTGATAGAACCAGCATAAGAAGAGGTTCCGTTTGCACTCGTTCCCACACCGCGTTGGATTTGCACCGATTCTATGCTGTTTCCAAAATCTGTAAAATTGGAAAAGAATACCCCTTGGTCGATCATATCGTTTAAAGGCACACCATTTAAGGTCATATTGACACGTGTTTGGTCGATGCCTCGCAAGCGAATCCCTGCATAATTTGAAAGATTGGTTCCTGATTCACTGTACGAAACAATAGAAGGCGAAAGCTCTTCTAACAAAAAAGCACCGTCTTGTCCTTGGTAGATGCGCTCAATGTCCTCTCTGTTACGTGTAACTTGAGAAATTGGAGCTGTTTGAGGTGGTCTTGTTGATGCAATAATCACCTCTTCTGTAGTTGTAAATCTTTCAGCTAAAACAAAGGTATGGTAGAACTCGCTTTTACCGTCCACTTCCCATGTTTGTTGCGCTGTTTGGTACCCAATTGCTCGAACCTCAACAATAAGCTGGTTACTGGGTTGGAGACCAAATGAAAAAGTACCATCTTGTTGGGTAGATTGGAATGCGTCACCATCTTTTGCGGCGACTTTTACCCGAGCACCTTCGATGGGTTCATTGGCTTCGTTTTTTACAACACCGTTAAATTGAAATCCTTGTGCAAGGAGATTTGAAGACAGCAATAAAGCCGCTGCTAGGGCATTTAAAACATTTCTTGTTTTCATGTCTTTAAACATTTTAACAAGAACAAGGGGCTAATTCTTGGAATTAATAACTAATTAGAATTAACACTATATAACTAAAGTCATCTTCCCGCCGCAGGTACTAACCTGATCCGGTTCAATGGGTATAATCTCAGTCCTACCAAAATTGTTAGGACACCCCTTAGAGACGGGGCAAATATAATAGATTTTTTAAATGCCAATAAAAAAACTGCTGGACGAAATTACCAAAGAGTTAAGGGGAAGTCATAAAAACGACAATAATCTATTTTCTTTCGTAGTAATATAAATCTGGTGGAAAAACGCCACTTTGTTCACTTACGGTGAAATAGCCGTTTCCATCACTTGACCAGGCAAATGATTCACCCTGTGGTTCTAGTATATATGGTAACAGCTTTGGCTTTTTTTGAAGCGCATCAATAACAGATTCATTTTGCTTTCTTGTCCAATAATAAATTCTGTGCTTATCTTTTATGGCAATCTGTGTACCATCTTTTGAAATATCACCAGCTACTGCCCAGTTGAAAGGAAGCTGAGCAAGACGCTCCAATTCTGTTCTTTTATTTACATCGAAAGGGTGTTTTGCCCTGTAAACGATGGATCTAAAATCTCTTTTTGAAACAACATATAAATCTTTTGTCCATGGGTCAAACATTAAAGTTTCAGCATCTCTTGGTCCATCTGGATAAGTAAACTCAAACCTTTCAACGTTTTCAGCAGGAATAGCATATACACCGTTTTCAAATAGACCTGTGGTTTCTGGCTCTTTAATCCTGTAAATAACAACAAAATTATATTGGGCATGATTATCTCCAATATCTCCAAGATAAATATAATCAACATTATTTTCTGGATCGTAACCCATGCATATGTCTTCATAATCTCTAGACCCTGCTCCTGTTATAGAGAAGTATCCTAAATTTTCTCCTTTAGATCCAACAGCATAAAGTCTATTGGGGTGACCGCTATCATTGTGTGACCATAGAACAGCAGCATCTTTACTACTTACAGCAAGCCCAGATGCTTCATCCAAAAGTGTTGACTGCAAAATGCCACCATAAGCATTGTTTACCTCGAATTCTTCTGCTACTTTAAGGTCGGATAAATCATAATCAATTATTATGAATGGGTCTTTACTTGTATTATTTACAATTAGTTGGTCAGGGGCTTTATTACAGCTTAGAACAATGAATAAAGCAACAAACATCTCTAAATTAGTTCGTATCATTTCTCAAAAATAAGTTGAGGTCTACAATGAATTGTAGACCCCAACCATAAGTAATTTACTAAAATTAATTGTGTTTATTTCCATTACCAGAAGTAGGATATGCTCCTAAATCTTGACTAGGTTGCATAACATCAGGAGCGTAAGCACCAACGGCATACTTCCAGTTAACAGTTACAGGTGAGATGCTAGTAACTCCTGCACCAATCGCAGGAGAGCCGTTTGATAACCTTAAATTAGCACCATCATTTTGATTCATAGCTCTAGGCTGATTTTCACCAGCATTGTAGTCGGTGAAGCTAAATTGAGAAACATCATAATTTACAAATAGTGGGTTGTTATCCTCAACTCCTCCGTAAATGTTATTTGACCCTAAAGTTGCTTGTGTAGAAGTTACAGCATCAGAAGGAATGAATTCATCAACCATTTCCTGATAATGTGCATAATATAAGTTATTATCAACAGAAACATTCGGTATGTCTGCTGTTTCCAAGACTCTAATACCTCTTTTACAGTTAACAATAATATTGTTAAAAGCAGCGCCTCTTGCACCTACTTCGTAATT
Organism: Crocinitomicaceae bacterium; assembly: GCA_020832365.1. Taxonomy (GTDB): domain Bacteria; phylum Bacteroidota; class Bacteroidia; order Flavobacteriales_D; family Crocinitomicaceae; genus JAFIEX01. The sequence goes on along the minus strand of JAFIEX010000016.1, from coordinate 10,426 downwards.
AATATTTGCACCTCTTGACAATCCTGGTCTTCTCCATCCACCATTCAATATTGTATTGTTGTAAACATTAATGTTAGACTGAACTGTTCCGTCTCCCTCATTAGAAGGCTTAAACGCATTTGTTGCAGATCCATAAAACACGTTATATGCAATATTTCCAACAGTACCAGCCTTAACATTTAGACCGTCTCCTCCGGTTTCTCCACAAAACTCAAAAGTATTTCTCATCAAGTTAATCTTTCCTCCTACTGGACGATAGACATCATCTTTAACACCATAAAAATGGCAGTCCTCAATAATTACTTCTGTATCCGAGCTAAGTGTCCATAAACCATATCTTATTTTTCCCGCTCTTGGAGTACCAGGGCCACCTTCACCTCCTAAATACTCTAATCTTGTCCATTTTAAATATACTAGCTTCGCCTTATCTGAACACTGAATTCCTCCCCAAAGGCCAGCGAAAGTATTAGCTTCAGTTCTCATGTTAACTGGAACTGAAAATAAATTAGGACAAGATTCTGTACCTTTACTGATGAAAGAACCGTGAACTGTAATTTCTGGACCTATAGGACCGCCATCACCTTCAGCAATAATAGTTACACATTCTTCGACAATTATTTCTTCTCCTTCAGGTACAATTAAGTCGCCAGTTAAAAAGTATGTTTTACCTGATAATAAAGTACCTCGCATGGGTCCATTCAAATGCGTTGTGTTTTCATCTATTGTCACCACCTCTGACTGATCTCCGTCATCAATGACAACATCTTCATCTTTTCTACATGCTGCAAGAACTAATAAGCTTAATGCTGCACACATAACTTTGGTTTTCATGTTATTTTTCATTTTTATTTATTTACTTGGTTTTTGATTGTTTTTTCTATTTTTATTGTATTGATGAAAATTAAACTTCATTCCAATCAGATAGGTTTGAAAGTAATAATCTTCCCAAATTCTAGTTGCTTCACTTGCGTCCCAGTAAGGTGCCTGTTCAGCGTTGAATGTGTTTGGTAATAAAATCTCAGCTAAAAGTGGAGTGTTTAATAGGTTGTTAATTTTTGTATACACTACAATACCTGGAGCAATTCTCTGCTCAAAAGAAAAATCCATTTGTACGAAGGCCCGCTGCCAAATATCGTTATCTAGGAACGGTGACACCCCTATTATTCTTCTACCCGTATAAACGGTTGATAACTGTGCATCAGTTCCTAATTTTTGATTTTTATACAATAATGAAAAGTTAGAAATATGTGCACTTTGACCCTGTAATGGTCTGGTTTGTTCTTCGATCCTTGATGTGAGGTTACCATTTTCGTCTCTAAATCTAACTATTTTATCGGTAGTTATAGAGGAGTTTGTATAAGTATAAAAGAATCTAACACCGAAAGACTTAATGTATTTTGTAAAGTCAAATTCAAAACCATAATTTGTTGCTGTTCCAAAATTATTGGACATAAGAAAAACATTCTGGTTTTGAATAAACAAAGATCTTTCTATAGGGTCTTCAATTCTTTTATAAAAAACACCTACCATAATTTTATCTAAAACATTTGTATACTTTTCATAGCGTATATCAAAGTTGTCAGCTTTTGTTCTTCTTAAAAATGGATTACCTCTTTCTCTAAAGTCCTCTTCATTTATCTCGTAAGGTATAACCTCAAAAAAACTTGGTCTAGTTAATGACGCAAAATAAGAGGCCCTGATGTTTTGTGTTTCATCCGGCATGTACTTGAAATGAACACTTGGCAAAACATCAAAATAATCAATTCTTCCAGTTCTTCCATCTACTGTTGGCGGTGCTTTTGATTCCCATTCGAAAAAAGTATTCTCGTATCTCGCTCCACCAAGAACATGAAGCTTTCCAAAATCTACTTTAAACATTCCATAAGCTGCCAAGACATCCTCAGTAACTGAATAATTCAATGGATCAGTAGGTGTTCCAATAGAGTTAAACAATGTCCATGTCGCATCATAAATGCTTCCAGTCCAAGGCTGCATTATTGGCATTGTTCGAAGTAAATATTGATCAAAAAAACTTTGCCTTACTTTATGTCTAAACATACCTCCTGTTAGAAAGTCAACTTTTACGCCCTTAACATCAAAATCGTATTTTAAATTGCCATAAGCTGAATAATCCTCATCCGTATTATTTAACCATCTTCTACTATAATCGGTGTCATACATTATAGGATCCTGAATGAAGTTACCCTGATTGTCTTTTATAATTGCTGTTATCCATTGAACTTGTGCCATATCTGGGTCATCATTAGTGGCTAAAGAATAGGCAAGTGACCAATCTGCTTTCAAACTGGGAAGCAACCTGTGTTCACCAGTTAAAGTAGCGTTATAAACCCCCTGATAAATTTGCCTAGACCTCTCTCTTATTTCAATTCGGCCAGTCCCAGGCCCTTGACCTCTACCAATTGCTAGTATAGTGTCGACTCTTGACCTGGTTTCAAATTCATTAAGGTTAATAGCAGCCATATATAGCTCCAATTTGTGGTTTTGATTTGGCTTATAATCTATCTTGCTATGTACACCACTTCTAATTTGTTGGGTGGAAAATTGTCTAACCTGAACCCTTTCATAATATGGAGTATTATTTTCTTGATTAACAAAGGCCTCCATAAATATACTTTCTGCACCACGGTAAGTGTTTTGATAGCTTCCTGCCACTAATACACCAAGTTTATTATTCAGAAACCTATTTCCTAAGGCTAAACTATACACCTGATTGGGCACCGGTCTGATATCTCTAAAATCTATATTTTCTCTAGTAAAGTCATCAATTGTTGCTTGATAGTCTGAACCGTTAATCTTGTGGGGAGATAACCTATTAGTGTTCGCCCTATCAAAAGCTCTAAAGTAATTATTTACAAACATTTGGTTATAACCAGTTCCAATATTCACATTTAATAAAAAATTGTTTGGTGCATTTTTCATAACCATGTCTATCACACCACCAATTGCATCACCCTCCATATTAGGAGTAAGAGCCTTTGTTACTTCCAAACGATCTAAAAGATCTGCTGGAAAAATATCTAATGGAATATAACGATTACGCGGGTCGGGAGAAGGAATTTTTACGCCATTCACAAGTGTGTAATTATATCTCTTATCCATGCCTCGAACTATAGCGTGTTGACCGTCACCATTATTGTTTCTTTCTAAAGAAACACCAGAAACACGCTGAACAACATTAGCAACCGTAATATCAGGAGAGACATCAATTTCTTTTGCAGATATAACATTCAAAACATTCATGGCATTCTTTTCTGTTGCTCTTGCACTTGCTTCAGAGTCAATAGTTCTCCCTGCAAATACCTGTACCTCTTCCAGTTCTGTGGATTCACTATCCAAGGCAAAAACCAATTTCGTATTGGATGTAATTTCAATACTTTCTGTTTTGGTTTGATAAGTTAATGCTGTTATTTGAACGTTATGTGTCCCAGCTGGGATGTTATTTATTCGGAAAGAACCATCTAATCCAGCCATTGCTCGAAAATTAGTTCCAGCCACAATAATTTTTGCACCTATGATTGGTTCTTTGGTAGATTTTTCAATTACAGTACCCTCTAAGTTGTAAAGCGGTTGAGCAATTAAAAATAAAGGAAAAAATAATATGCACAAAAAACTAATTCGTAACATCTGTTTGTATCTCGTTTCGTTTCTGAGCACAAAACTAGATGCTTATTAGCTAAGTAAAGTAAAGGGGCTATTAAAGTTAACTTATGTTTTTGTTAAGATGTTAAGGAATTATTAACTAGCTCTATATTAAAGATATGTGCTTAGTGGAACCCCAAAACCGCAATTTTTGATTTAAAGCATCCCTGCAACAGTTACGACTTTTCTGATGGTTATTTTTTCTCCAGTTTGGAGATTTAGCACATCCAATAATATTACATGAGGACCAATTGAAGCCTTGGTGCCGTTGTCTCTGATACCATCCCATTGAATCACGCCTTTTGCGCCAAATAAGTGGTTATTCAATAAGGTTCGAACTTTTCTTCCAAGGTCGTCGTAAATAATTAAGTCCCCCACCATTTCTGGATCACTCAATTCATACGTCATGATTAGTACATCCTCAAACCCATCATTATCAGGGCTGAAAGAGTTACTTGAAAGTGTTAGGGTGCCTTCTGATATAATATTAATTCGTTGAGAGTTTTCTGCTCCTGGAGTGGCAAAACCGATACTCTCACTAGCGCTATGCCAATTGGCACCATCATTGGATGGCCCCAGTGGGTCGAAACGCTCTAACGAAACACCTCTTTGGCTGCGTAACAAACGAAAATGCCAATCACTTGTGTAAGAAACTTTATCCATCACTTCGTCATCAAATAATAAAAACACTGTTGAGGAGTCGTTATTGTAAGCAGGTAAACTAGGAATTTGAATAAATTTTCCTGAAACAGCAGCTGGATAATTGGCTAGCTGAAAGGAGCTATCTCTTGTAATTACAACATAATCTCTTGGGTGCACAACGTAATTGTAATCCACTGCTCTTTTATTGGAAATTTCACCACCACTAAAATTGGCTAACTCCCAATCAATCAAATCAATATATTTATCCGAGTTATTGTAAATTTCGATAAAATCAGAGCCCCCGACTAGCACATTGTGTAAAATTTCATTGATGATTAAATCTCCTTTTTCTGCAAACTGAGGAAGCACAAATTTCGCTGTATGATTACTTGGATTATTCGAACAATCCTCTACGCCATCTAATTGCAAAGTATATAACACTCCCTCGTCAATGGCATTGTCAAAATGTAGCGTAAACTCAGCAGGAAAAGCGCCCTCAAAACTTAATCCATTATAGGGAAGAACAGGATTAGTTGTTACAGACATATTTAGGAGACTATTGGTGTCTAATCCTTTATCGAATCGCAGCCAAACTTCATCTTCATTGATGGCCAAAGTCTCCAACAATACCGCTGGGGTTAGATCTGGAGTTAAATCTAAAACACTATTTACAAAACCAGGTGTGCCGCCTAAAGTATCTTCGGAAGCCCTCCAGTTTTCAGCACCAGAACACTTTAACAATGGATTAATTCTTTCAATGCTAAAGCCCCCACTCGACTTATCTGGATTGTTATACCAATCACTAGTGTAGGAGATTTTATCAACCACCAGCCCGTCTGCTGTTGCCAATTCGATGTCATCTCCTGTGTTGTTCAAACTAGGCCAGTTAGTGACATTAATTATAGGCCCAGAAAAATCTGATAAACCACTGGTAGGTACTAAAATTAGAAAAGAGTCTGGATAAAGCCAAGCATCTTGTATTGTTCCTGTTCCTGTTCTGTCACTTAATTTCCAGCCATTTAGATGGAAGAATTTATTACTTCTATTATACAGTTCGACAAACTGTCTTTCTGGCAATCCTTGAGAAGGACTTTCCCTCGGCATAAATTCATTGATAACGATGTCACCAAATGCTGGTTGTTGCGCTTCAATAAAAATAAGGTTGCTCGTTAGCACACCACTTACATTTCCTGAGAGGTCGGTAATATTATTAGCAACAAGGGTATAGAAAACACCTATATCTAATGGATTGGCAAGGGTCAGTGAAACCTTGGCTGAATTATTTGGATCTCGTGTGGCCGATAAGGGCGTCCCTATACCACCACTAATCGAGTAGTTTGCAATATTTTCAGCAGAAGCAACAGTAATGGCCTTATCAAAAGTAACCTCAACCTCGTCATTGGCTATTGCGCTAACCGATGAAATGGCTGCTGGGTTTGGGTCAAAGAATGGATCTCCCGTAACCACAAAATCATCGAAATAAAAGCGATCAGAACGAGTAGCGGTATAAGTACATCTAACCCCAAAGAAAAACCCTTGTTGGTGCGTATTGTCAAAAGAAATCCCTTCTTGAAAATAATCCGTTCCGCCAAGTGTATCAGAAAACAATTCCCAGTTTCCGATTGCGTCTCTGGTTACTTTAACGCGCACGATGACCTGGCTGCTATTTAATCGATTGTCCACACCATCAATGATTTTTGTGGTGTTTGTGCCATCTTGTCTAAACAAGCTAACTTCCCTTGGTGTTCCGCCTAACATAACAAAATATCCATTGAGCGAACCAGTTAAGTTGAAGGCATCAGAAACCAGATAAATACGCGCTAAATTAGAACCAGAAGGTTGAAACGTCATTCGCGTATAGAATTCCCATGTAGCATTTTCAATGGCGCCACTTTCAGTAACAAGGTAGGATTGTGCCGCAACGGCTGGAGCTGTTAAACGCAATTCATTATTTTGCACGCTAAAATTAGCATCGTCACCAAACCAAGTTGGGTTGTTGGTGAAATCGCCGTCTGAGAAATTATCAGTAAATTGACTAAAAGCCAAAACTTGAAACAGCGAAAAAAGTGTTAAAACGACGAAATTTCTTTGCATTTTCAATAAAATTTATTGTGCTAAATTGAGCATACAATAGTCAGAAACAAATATAAGCAATTCTGAAGGCTTCTTTATGAAGTTCCTGTTAAATCTTTTATTTAAAGGAATACGTCTACTAAATTTAGATTGATTCTATTCTTTGAAAATTTCTATGTTTTCCGTAAGAAAAAAGCTAAATTTGTTGTTATAATAAAGAATTTTAAAATTGAAATTATGAATACAAGAATTGAAGCAGCATTGAATGACCAAATTAGAAAAGAGGCGTCTTCTAGCCAATTTTATCTATCTATGGCATCATGGGCTGAAGGAAAAGGGTTTAACGGAACAGCAAAGTTTCTGTACCAACATAGCGACGAAGAAAGATTTCACATGCTGAAGTTGGTCAAATTCATCAATGAAAGAGGAGGAAAAGCCGACATTCCTGCAATTGAAAAACCCCCAGTGAGTTTTGAAAGCTTGGAAAAAGTTTTTGAATCACTTTTGGCTCATGAAATGGATGTAACAGCAAGTATAAATAACTTAGTTGATATTTGTCTTCAGGAAAAAGATTACACAACTCACAACTTTGTGCAGTGGTATGTCTCTGAACAGTTAGAAGAAGAAGCGCTAGCTAGAACAATTTTAGACAAACTTAGAATGATCGGCTCTGACAAGGGTGGGTTATATTTATTCGATAGAGATTTAGAAAACTCTGCAATTGCCCCAGACGCAGCAACTCAAAATTAACTTGTTTGTTCAACTATAAAATGGTATTTCGATCATTAGTAATAATGACGTTTTGTATATGGTCTTGTGTTGTTTTAACACAAGACCATATTCAGTTTAAAAATTATACAATTACAGACGGCTTATCACAAAGCGTGATTTATGCCATTGAGCAAGATGATTTAGGCGCCCTTTGGCTAGGAACGCAAGATGGTATTAATCGTTTCAATGGTCGTAGATTTGAAATTTTCTCTACAGACGAAAACTTTAGCATATCCAGTGATTACATCCATGTAATCAAAAAAGACCAACACGGCAACCTTTGGATGGGTTCTTATAATGGTTTAATTCAATATAGTAAAAAGGATGAAATTTTTCGTTCTTTCACATTAGACGCTGCGCTTAACGAAAGGTTAGACATTCATGCTTTAACCGTAGACGAAGACGGCCTAATTTGGACGGGTACAGCAACAGGAGAAATTTTTCAATTTCACCCTGAGAATGAAACCTTCAAAAAAATACCACATAAAATCAACGCCACTATCGTTGACATATTGTGCACTAAAAGTCATATAGCTATTGCTGGACAATCAAAGGGCTTATTGTTAATCAACAAAACCAACCTCACAGATGTGCAATATTTTGGCTACAAGGACTTCTTTAAAAATGGTGTCGTAGTGAATAAATTTATCCGCCATCCTTCTATACCATTGCTACTTGCAACCAATAAAGGACTGATAAAACTTGAGCCCGCCTTACGTGAATATTCTTATTTCTCCGAATCAACATTTCAAAATCTTGGTGCGCTTAATATTAAAGACGCGCTATTTTTATCTGAAAATTGGTTTTTTATCGCATCAGAAAATAACGGCTTGTTTCAATTTAATTACAATGGAGAAGACTATAGTGTTCAAAATTATAAAACCGACTTTTTTCAAAAAAGATCCTTAGTTTCAGATAAACTTATTGCACTTTACCAAGACAAGAAAGGTGTCATATGGGTGACTTCACAGCGCGGATTAAGTAGCTTTGATCCATATAATAAAGGTATCAGAGGAATTGGGCTAGCTATGAACCCTTCTAGCGGATTAATCAGCCTTAACGTTTGGGGCTTTGATGAAGATGATAAAAGCAATAAGATTTTTATCGCTGGCGACCATGGCGTTTCCTTATATCACAAAATTCAAAAAAAATATTTTCACTTCCCAAAAGAGGTTCATAAAGGAAAAGACAACACCGTATTGTGTATTAAAAGTATCAATGATCAAGATGTTTTAGTCGGCGGCATCGACGGATTAAAAATATTGAATATAGCAAGTCTAGACCCTCTGCAATATAATTACAAAAATGTTAATTTTCCGGACTCATTAGGTCAGGACTTTTCAAGGATCTACAAAATAATTCCCTTTTCTAAGCCAAACACTTATTTAATCGGAACATTTGGCGGATTAGTATTCTATGATCATGCAGAAAACGACTTTCAATTTATACGTGCAGGCAACCACGACCAGGCGCTATCAGAAGGCGCCATAAGGTTAGTTTTTAAGGATAATGACGATAAGTTTTATGTTTCACCAAGTGGTGGCGGTGTTTACGAGGTCAAATTAAACGATCAAAATAAAATAATCACGCTAAGAGCAAAAACCTTTGACCCATTAACTGCAAGAACAAAAAATTATTTTTCCAGCTTTTTACAAACTGATAAAAATGAGTTTTGGTTTGGCTCCTCCGGAGACGGATTATTTTATTTCAACAGTACAACCAATGAAGTAAAACAATTCAATAAAACAAACGGTTTACCCAATAATGTAATATACGGGATAGAAAAATCGACCAATGGGAAAGTACTATGGTTATCAACCAACCGTGGAATGGTAAAATTCCAAAGAGGGCCTAAAACATTTACTACATTCTTAGAAGAAGATGGATTGATGAGTAATGAACTCAATATCGGAGCAAGCTACACTTCAAAAGATGGTATCATTTATTTTGGTGGTATTCAGGGCTACAATTATTTTGACCCTAGTTATCCACTTATTCGAACAGCAGAACTAAACGTTTTTTTCTCCAGTTTAGTTTTGGAGAACATTCGCATTACCCCTGCATCAAGTGATATTTTAGAACAAAGCATATCTTACACAAGATACTTAAATCTTCCTTTCAACAAAAGAAGTATTCAATTATTCTTTTTTGCTGACGACCTAAGTAACCCAAGTCGAGTAGAATACAAATACCGACTCACAGGAGAAGACGAAATAGAAGAGTTTATAGGTACAAATGGAGAGCTTCGTTTTACAAGCATCGCTCCTGGGGAATATAAACTACAAGTTTTTGCAAGGAATTACGGGGGGGCGTGGAACAAACAACCAGCAGAGTTAACCATTAGAGTAGAAAAACCATTTTGGTACGCTTGGTGGTTCTATGCCCTATTAATAACCATGATATCGTTCTTTATATATCTCCGCGTTAGGACCAAAATTAATAACGAAAGAAGACAACAAGTAAGACTAGAACTCAAAATCGCAGAAAGAACAAGAGAAATAAGAGAAAAATCAGCTAAAATAGAACAACAGAAAAAAGTACTTGAAGAGCAAAAGGTTGCTTTAGAAAGAGAAAAAGAAAAATCAGAGCGGCTTTTAAACAACATACTCCCTTCCGAAACCGCGACACAGCTTAAAAATTTCGGAAAATCAACAGCAAGAGATTTTAATCTGGTAACAGTAATGTTTACAGATTTCGTTGGTTTTACCGGCATAGCTGAGAACATGAAGGCTAAAGACCTTGTCACAATCTTGGATGAACATTTCAAAAAATTTGATGAAATCATAGAAGACCTTGACCTCGAAAAAATCAAAACAATAGGTGATGCCTATATGTGTGCTGGAGGTGTTCCAATAAGAAATAGGACTAACCCTATTCACTGTGTACTAGCAGCCTTAAGGATTCAGACATACATGAAGGGGCATAACGAAAAAGTTGCGGCAACTGGCGGGCAGCAATGGCAACTTCGAATTGGAATCAATACAGGTCCTGTGAGCGCGGGAGTAATAGGAACAAAACGATATGCTTACGATATTTGGGGGAGAACAGTAAATCGCGCACAACGGATGGAAAGGTACTGTACGCCTGGTAAAATCGCTATTTCTGAGGACACTTATGATTATATTCAACCCTATTTTATATGTAAACCTAAAGGAATGATTCCGTCTAAAAGCGGATTGAATATACAAATGTATGAAGTAGAAAGAATTAAGCCAGAACTTTCTGTTAATGCTGAAGGAATTTTCCCAAATGAGTCCTTTCACCAATTAGTGAACCTACA
>JAFIEX010000309.1 GCA_020832365.1 Crocinitomicaceae bacterium | reverse complement strand
CAAAGGGTGTTTTTTGAATATTTTGTATCAAAACAAGGGGTCTTTTTGCAGAATTTTGTATCAAAACAAGGGGTGTTTTTGCTAAATTCTGTCCCAAAACAAGGATTGTTTTAAATCCTAAAGTATAAACCATCCATTTCTTAATGGAAACAATCAATTCATTGAGGAAGTGAATAATCAAAAGCAGATTAGCTATATCAATTTAGCGATATTTTAATGTGATTATTAATTTCCCTCTACATTTTTGTCTAGATTTATCCACTGAAAGACTTGGAAATGAAACTACATCCGTTGTATATCTTCCATTAAATAGATAGATCATGAATAAAATTTTAATCGTTGATGATGAACCGAATATTGTAATGTCCTTGGAATATGCTTTTAAAAAGAAGGGATTTGAAGTTTTCATTGCAAGAGACGGGGAGGAGGCGATTCAGTTGATTCAAGAGGTATTACCTGAAATTGTTTTGCTGGATATCATGATGCCAAAAGTGGATGGTTACGAGGTTCTGCAATATGTAAATGAAAACTTTGCTGAGAAAGACATAAAAATACTATTTATGAGTGCAAAGAATAAGGCCCAAGATATATCAAAAGGCTTAGAGTTGGGTGCCACAGATTACATTACCAAGCCATTTTCTGTGAAAAAAGTTACCGAGAAAATAGAAACATTAATAAAGTAAAATCATGAGTTATTTAGAAGCGTTTAATAAGAGCAAATCGAATGCAAATGAATTTTGGTTGGAAGAAGCCAAGCGTTTGAGTTGGTATAAACTTCCTACAAAAGGTTATGTTGAGGGAGAAGATGGCAGCTCCAATTGGTTTTCGGATGGAAAGTTAAACATGAGTTATTTGTGCATTGACAAGCACATCGAAGACGGTCACGGAGATCAAATTGCGGTGATTTATGATTCAGCGGTGCGCCAGAAACAAGTGAAATACACCTTTCATGAATTGCATGAAAAAGTTTCGAAATTAGCTGGTGGCCTGCAAAAATTGGGTGTACAAAAAGGGGATACGGTCGTGATTTATATGCCGATGATTTCGCATGCCTTGTTTAGTATGTTGGCGTGTGCCCGAATCGGTGCCATTCACTCTGTTGTTTTCGGTGGTTTTGCTCCTGATGAATTGGCTTCAAGAATTGATGATGCAAAACCTAAAGTAATTATTACAGCTTCTTCTGGAATTGAGGTAGATCGGTTAATTGCTTATAAACCTATGGTAGATGAAGCGATTGAAAAAGCCAATCATAAACCAGAAAAAGTGGTTATTTTCAACCGTAAATTAGGGGTAGAAACGCAACAAAAAAATTACGATGTTGATTATGAGCAATTGATGCATGAAAGTGAGTCTGTAGAGGCTATTCCTGTGAAAGCAGATCATCCTTTGTATATATTATATACATCGGGAACCACGGGCACACCAAAAGGAGTCGTGCGTGATACGGGAGGATATGCCACAGCCTTGCATTTTTCCATGCGGACAATTTACGATGCCAAACCAGGTGAAGTTTTTTGGGCGGCTTCGGATGTGGGCTGGGTTGTGGGACACAGTTACATTGTTTATGCACCACTTTTAAATAGAAATACAACCATTATTTACGAAGGTAAACCAGTGCGAACACCAGATGCTGGTTCATTTTGGCGGGTAATTCAAGACCATAAAGTGAATGTTATGTTTACCGCGCCAACTGCTTTTCGTGCGATAAAGAAAGAAGACCCAAATGGCGAATTGGTTAAAAAATATGACATCTCTTCCTTAAAATATCAGTTTCTTGCGGGGGAAAGATGTGATGCGGCAACTTTGCGTTGGGCAGAAAAAATGCTGCAAATCCCAGTGATTGACCATTGGTGGCAAACTGAGTCAGGATGGCCCATTGTGGCTAATTTCATGGGCATGGAGAAGTTTCCGGTAAAAGAAGGTTCGGCAGGAAAATCTGTTCCAGGTTATCATGTACAAGTGTTGGGTGAGCATGGTGAGGTATTACCAAAAGGAGAGGAAGGCTATTTAGCGATTCAAAAACCGTTGCCTCCAGGATTCATGCCTATACTTTGGAATGCGCCAGAACGGACGAAAGCAGCGTATTACGAGCGTTTTGAAAATTATTATTTTTCGGGTGACGGTGGCTATATCGACGTAGATGGTTATGTATATGTTACAGGCCGTATTGATGATGTGATTAATGTAGCCGGGCATCGTTTGTCAACCGCTCAATTGGAAGAGGTTGTTGCTAGTCATGAAGCAGTTGCTGAGTGTGCCGTTATTGGAATGGAGGATAGTTTAAAGGGACAATTGCCACTCGCTTTTGTGGTTGCAAAGGTAGGGGAAGAAGGCTATGAATCTTATCGCTTAGAAACGGAAGTGGTGCAGTTGGTGCGCGATATTGTTGGCCCGGTAGCTAGCTTGAAAACGGTGTTATTGGTAAAACGTTTGCCGAAAACAAGGAGTGGTAAAATTTTACGCCGAACTATTCGAAAAATTGTGGACGGTAAGGACTATGCTATTCCTTCTACGATTGAAGAACCAATGGTGATTTCGGAATTGATCGAAGCACTTTCCATTGCAAAAGTTGGCGCTTTTGCGAAAGACAAAAATACGGTCGTGAATTCACTAAAAGCTTTAACAGATTCATACTACAACATTGATTCGTTGGCTAAATACATTGATGTGTA
>JAFIEX010000308.1 GCA_020832365.1 Crocinitomicaceae bacterium | reverse complement strand
ATTGAAAATCCCACTTTTTTTTTATATTTTTGTACTCAAATCAAATAATCATTCATGGAAAAAAAGAGAATTCTTTTTGTTTCGCAAGAAATCGCACCCTTTTTACCGAAAACAGAACTTTCAACAACAGCAAGAAAACTACCACAAGGCGTTCAGGAGAACGGTAAGGAAATCAGGGTATTCATGCCTAGATTCGGAGTAATTAATGAAAGAAGGCATCAGTTACATGAGGTCATTCGCTTGTCAGGAATGAATTTAATTATTGATGATACAGATCATCCACTAATTATTAAAGTTGCTTCAATCCCTACAGCGCGAATGCAAGTCTATTTTATTGATAACGAAGAATATTTCAAAAGAAAATCTGTTTTTAGTAAAGAAAATGGAGAAGAGTTTGAGGATAACGATGAAAGGTCTATGTTTTTCTGTAGAGGAGTGCTGGAAACAGTTAAAAAGTTAGGATGGAAGCCCGATGTTATTCATTGTCATGGCTGGATGACCTCTTTAATGCCTATGTATGTGAAAGATGTTTACAAAAATGATCCTCATTTTTCCGATACTAAAGTAGTTTATTCTTTATATGACAAGACCTTTAACAAAAATTGGAGTCATAGGCTAGAGGATAAACTTAAATTTGAGGGTTTCAATGATGAGATAGTGGATGCGCTCAAGTCTGGAGATTGTTTTGATTTGAATAGAGCAGCTATGCAGTTTTCTGATGGTGTTATTGTTAACAAAAATGTCAACGGCACACTAGAAGAAAGTTATGTTGCTTACGAAGGTCACAAAATGGCCTTTGATATAGATGAAACGCAACCTAAACTTGTGAGTGAGTTTTACGATCGAGTTTTGGAGGAAGCATTAATTGAATAAAAATTAATATGAAAAATTCATTTTTATTAAATAAACGGGGAGCATTTATGCTTTCCGTTACTTTTTTAATTTTATTATTTGCATCTACTTCATGTAATAAAAGAAGAAATGCTTTGGGACAAGGGGCTCTTCCGGACGGAACGGCTTTAACTTCTGATGGGGTTGATACTTTTGCAATTCGAACTTATTCATTTGAAGTGGATACAGTAATTTCAAAAAACCCGCTTTTTAACCTTTTAGGGGTTTATAATGACCCTATGGTAGGGGTTGTTAAGGCAGGTTTTTATACGCAAATCTCTTTGTCAGGATTTTCTCCCGACTTCGGGGATTTTAATAAGCTCAAAATGGATTCTGTGGTGGCGGCTTTTAGGTTTGGGGGTTTCTACGGAGACCCAAGTCAACATTTGTTTGAAGTTTATGAATTAGACGAGCCACTGGAGCAAGACTCCAATTATTATTACTTTTCTTCTAAGTCTGTAAAGCCGGTTAATTTAGTTCCAACAGCCAATAATGAAGGCTTGATTAAGCCAAGACCTTTAGAGCAAGCTGTAGTCGGAAACGATACTGTTGCTCCGCAATTGCGCATTCCCATGGATACAATTTTCGGTAGAAAATTATTAGAGATAGCCACCGAATCAAATAATAATGAAGCGTTTTTCGAAGCTTTTAAAGGTTTATACTTTAAAGTTAATACGCCGCTTCCTTCAAGGGGTAAAGGCTCTGTTTTTTACTTAGAATCCACTAACCCGAACTCTAAGATTACAGCGTACTTTACAATTGACGACACGTTAAATTTGGAGTTTGATTTTTTAATTACTAGTCAGTTAGTTGATTTTAATGCTATGGAATTTGATCACTCAAGCACACCGTTAAAGCAAGTTTTTCAAGATACGGTATCAGGAATGGATGCGTATTTTATGCAATCCTTCAAAGCGAGAGCTAAAATTGAATTTCCATCCATCTCAAATTTAGATGAAAACGTTGTTATTCATCAAGCGAGATTAGAATTGCCAGTAAGTTATTTTGCCGGAAGCAATACTTATCCAAGCTCATCAATAACTGTAGGAGCGCGTTATTTTGAAAACTCTAACGCAGTTTTTCTTTTAAATACAGGAACACAAGGTATTGTAGAGTTTAATCAACAACTTAGGGCTTATGTAATTGATCTTAGGGATTACATCCAAAATGTAGTCAATAAAACTTATATAAATGACGGAATCATAATTTCGCCTAGATTATTCAATACGACTGCTGAGCGAACTGTATTGAATGGTCCTCTAACAATTAATAAAATGAGACCAAGGTTGAGTGTGGTTTACACCCAATTTTAATTATGTTTGTTACCCTAATTACTTAAAATATATGTGTGGAATTGTTGCTTACGTTGGCAGAAAAGAAGCCTTCCCTTTAGTTTTGAAAGGGTTAAAAAGATTAGAATACCGCGGCTATGATAGTGCTGGAATTGCAATTGTTAACGAGAACGGGCTATTAAATTATAAACAAAAAGGTAAAGTCGCTCACTTGGAAAGCTTTGTAGTAGATAAAAATATCAAAGCGAATATTGCTATTGGTCACACAAGGTGGGCAACACACGGTTTGCCAAATGATATCAACGCTCACCCTCATTTATCAAAAGACGGTAAGATTGCTATTATTCATAACGGAATAATTGAAAATTATGATGTTTTGCGAGATAGCTTGGTTAAAAAGGGATATGTGTTTAAAAGTGAAACAGATACCGAAGTATTAGTTCATCTCATTGATGATGTACAAAAACATGAAAAAGTATCTTTAGCTGAAGC
>JAFIEX010000307.1 GCA_020832365.1 Crocinitomicaceae bacterium | reverse complement strand
AAAAAAATTCACCATGACAGAAAGATCTCCGGCCGTTTTAGTTCTTGCAGATGGAACTGTATTTAACGGAAAAGCTTTAGGTATCAAAGGTAAAACAGCAGGAGAGTTGGCCTTTAACACGGGAATGACTGGCTACCAAGAAGTTTTTACAGACCCTTCCTATCTCGGTCAGTTGTTAATCATGAATACTTCTCACATCGGGAATTATGGTGTTCATAGAGACGAATCCGAATCGGATGTGATGCAAGTAGCAGGAATAATTGTAAAAAAATTCTCTGAAATAGCTTCTCGCGTTGGGGGTGATGGTACTTTGGAGGAAATGATGTTTAGGGATAACAAGCTTGGCATTTCAGACATCGATACACGAGCCTTGGTAAGACATATTCGGCAGCATGGCGCAATGAATGCCATTGTTTCAACAGAACAAGACATAGATGTTAACGCCTTATTAAAGGAAGTTTTAGAAGTCCCCTCTATGAAGGGTATGGAGCTTTCCAGTAAGGTTTCTACAAAAGAAGCTTTTGAAGTCAAGTCTACCACGGGTAAATCACTTTTTAAAGTTGCTTTGTTGGATTTAGGCGTTAAAAGAAATATTATCCGATGTTTAAATGAAAGGGATTGTGACGTGATGGTCTTTCCAATGCATAGCAGCCTCGAAGAGATGCTGGCTTATCAACCTGATGGATTCATGTTGTCTAATGGCCCTGGAGACCCTGGCGCGATGCAGGCCACTCATCAGCTAGTTGGGGAAATTATTTCAACTGCTATTCCTGTATTTGGAATTTGCATGGGGCATCAAGTTATAGCGCTTTCTCAAGGGTTAGCAACTGAAAAAATGCACCACGGCCACAGGGGATTGAATCATCCAATAAAAAATCTGAAAACAGGTAAAGGGGAAATAACTAGTCAAAACCATGGTTTTGTAGTAGCTAAATCTTCCTTAGTAGGTCGAACGGATATCGAAGTGACACACGTTCACTTAAATGATGACACCATCGCTGGAATTGCACTCAAAAACAAACCCGTTTTCTCCGTGCAGTACCATCCAGAATCATCAGCTGGTCCGCACGATTCTCGCTACCTATTTGATGATTTTATAACCAATATGAAAAACTTTAAAAAATAAAATAACTATGTCCTATATCGCAAAAGTTCACGGCAGACAAGTGCTAGATTCTAGAGGAAATCCAACTATAGAGGTTGATGTATATACTACCAACGGACGGTTTGGTAGAGCAATTGTTCCATCTGGTGCATCTACTGGAGTGCATGAAGCTGTGGAGCTAAGAGATAACGATAAAGGAAGATATTTAGGAAAGGGGGTTTTGAATGCCATTAACTACGTGAACACCGTTATTCATGAAGCTTTAGAGGGCGCTTATGTTTTTGATCAAAAAGCAATTGACGATACATTAATTGAGCTTGATGGAACGGAAAACAAAAGTAGAATTGGCGCAAATGCTATTTTGGGAACTTCATTGGCCGTTGCCAAAGCAGCAGCAAGTGAAGCCGGAATGTCACTCTACAAATATGTTGGAGGTGCTGGTGCCTACACACTGCCTGTACCCATGATGAATATCCTAAACGGTGGGTCTCACGCAGACAACAAAATAGATATTCAGGAGTTTATGGTAATGCCTTATGGGGCTAGTTCTTTTTCGGAAGGCTTGCGTTGGGGCACAGAAATTTTCCATCACCTTAAAGCAGTTTTAAAAGCAAAAGGGCTTTCGACTAACGTAGGAGACGAAGGTGGTTTTGCGCCCAACTTAGGTTCAAACGATGAAGCCATTGAAGTAGTCATTGAGGCCATAGAAAAAGCAGGTTATAAGCCAGGAGTAGATGTTTGGATTGCTTTGGACGCTGCTAGTTCTGAATTTTACAACAAAAAAGAAAAGCTATATGTTTTTGAGTCAACCGGAGAGAAAATGACCAACAAAGAATTGGTGGACTTTTGGGTGAAATGGTGTGAAAAATATCCGATTATTTCTATCGAAGATGGACTAGATGAAGACGACTGGGACGGCTGGAAAATGTTGACAGAAAAATTAGGTGACAAAGTGCAATTGGTTGGAGATGATTTATTTGTTACCAATACCGAAAGACTAGACAAGGGCATTTCTAATGGAATTGCCAACTCCATATTGATCAAAGTGAATCAAATTGGCACGTTATCAGAAACTATTGCTGCGGTTCAGTTGGCAACAAAAAATGGCTATACTTCTGTAATGAGCCATAGAAGTGGTGAAACGGAAGATACAACAATTGCGGATTTGGCAGTAGCATTGAATTGTGGACAAATTAAAACTGGTTCTGCCTCTCGAAGTGATAGAATGGCCAAATATAATCAGTTATTACGCATTGAAGAGGAATTAGGTAGCCAAGCTTTTTATCCTACAAAAGCGTTAAAATTTTTAAAATAGCTAACTTAGAGGCATCCATTTAACTTGAGCACCGTTTAAACTTAGCATGTACTATTTGTTTGTTAAATAGTGCGTTTTAAGTATTTGTTTCGCTTAATGCGGGATATTACTAAAAAAGATTGAAAATGGATTATAAAAGATATAGGTGGTTATTTGTTTTGTTTTTCCTTAGTTATACACTGAATCTTTCAGGACAAGCTACAACACAAACTTTTAATTTTACTGGTAGTGTGCAGAACTTTACTGTTCCTGCATGTACAGATACGATCTGTGTTGT
>JAFIEX010000306.1 GCA_020832365.1 Crocinitomicaceae bacterium | reverse complement strand
TTTCTTTATATCTCTCTTCTATGAAGCTAAAGATACTGTTTGATTCGCGATCGTGGTATCTGGCAGAAGACTTCTAGGAATTGTATGTGCTATATCAATTTCATTAGAGAAAAGTTTAGTAATAGAAATCATTTTCCCTGTGTACATGCAAACACCTTTTTGCTCCATCCAAAGTTCATAGCGTTTAAGCGCATTTTTTTCTCTTAAAATATCATTTGCTGGTAAATCTTTTAACTCTGATTTAGCATCATCATCGGTAAAAACCTGTTCTGTCCAAAGTTCAAATACAGGAATACTTTCTTCTACATTTATAGAACTATTTTCTTGATTTTTAAACTCATTTAAAAATTCTCTATACTTTTCCCTTTTTGATTTACGTTGATTTTGAAACCGTTCAATAGCCGCTCTTTTATTATTGTCATTCAGTTCTCTAGCAACCTCTACTACTATTTCAGTGTCATTATCTATATCCCCGTTTATAATTAGTTCATTGATTAATTTTCTAAGAATACTCATTGATTTGTTAAACATCGGATTTTTAATGCTATCAATTCTTGGTTCAGGTAATACGTCAATTTCAACACCATTTTTATTGTATTTAACTGGTGAACCATAAACATTTTTTTTCATTGAATGATGGTATAACTCGCCATCTATTTTTATATTTTGTCTGTTTAACTCTTCTTTAATTAAGTTGGTCAAAGTTGGAACTTCTCGAAAAGACCTCTTATGGTCAGAAAAATATTCTTGGTATAGTAAACCTACATCAGTTATATATTCATCTCTATTAGTTGTGTTCTGCCATGTTTTATCTCCAAAGAATCCTTCACATGCCATAAATATTTCGCTTTCATCAGACTCATCTAAAATGTAATCATAATCTTTATAGGCAAAGTTCTCTGGGTACTCAAGCCCTTTATGTTTTTCTATTAATTTATTGGTAATTGCTACGATCTCTTTTTTATATGAATACTTTTTACTTGTATTATGAACTAAATTAGTAATCTCTTCCTCCAGTTTATTCCAATTATCACCTAAAATATCAGGGAATTTGGCTAGCATTACAGCCTCATTGTACATAAAACCTTTTTTCAAAAATGGTATTATTTTTCTAATAGCTTTTAGACTCAGATCTGCATATCCAGTAATTAATTTCTTTTTAATTAAAACCAAAGGTGATATTTCAACATCTTTTTTATTTATTTTTCTTGTAACATTTTGAATACCAAATTTTTCTACAGATAACTTCTCCAAATAATCATCATCGAAGTCAAATAGAGCATGCCAAATATCATAAATTGAGTAGTTTTTAATAGCCTTTGGGGCATTATTTTCAGAATATTTTTCTAGTTCAAGTAAATGATTTTCAAGCTCAACTCCAAAAAGAGTTACCAACTCCTTACATAACGGCATTCCGGAAACACTTGTTTCATACTTTCCGGTTCTTGAATCAAGCGGATAGTTATACCCCAATTTTTTTCCAAATTGTTTATCTAGGTATTTTTTGATATCTTCAAATTTGAATTTATCTTTCTTGAGAAAAACATCTTTAAATAGTTTGTTTCTGTAATTTTGGTTTAGAGTAATTTTTTTATTGTCCTCATCAAAATATTTAATGGTATTTATGAATGCCCAAGCTCTATAAATTTCAAAAATTGGATGTGATAAAGGACACCTTAAGCTATTCGTTTCAAGAGAGCATTTCCCAATGGTTCCTTTTTGACTCCTTAATGGTCTTTGCCAAATGATAGCTTTTCTTACACTTTGTAAAAAAGTATCATTATAATTATTGTTTTTATCTTTAGATGTATCAATACCCTGAGATTTAAAAATCTCGATTAACTCGTTTTCGTATTCATTCCTAAAAGGGTACTCATTCCTTGCTCTTTTATTTTTATCCAAAAAGTCTTTTTTTAGGGCTTCACCTAATGTACGATTGTTTTCTAAAGCTTCTTTTAGTCCTGATTCATCTCGTCGGTCTATTTGATTCTGTGTTTCTTTATCAGTTTCTCCAATATCTTTATAACCTCTTCTTTGAATGAGATGATATAAAACCCTTCCTAATTCATGGTCTGACAATTTAGTATCTAATCCTTTCACTCTTAATTCATATGGATTTTTATATTTTTCTCCATTTTGTAGATATGTAAAATCACTGGAAAGCCATTTTTTAAACTTTTCATTTTCTGGAAACTTTCTGACTTGTCCTTTTTTATATTTACTCCATTGCTCTAACTCTTCAATCGTTAATGGAACATTTTTGTTTTCTATTAAGACTTTTAATAATTCCCATTTTCGATACTTTCTAGCTTGAATTAACCTTCTTTTAGACCTTGCTTCTCTTCTGTCTTTTGTAGGTGAACTATATCCACCTTGCCCCTTAACCATTCCTGAGCTAAAAGTTATAACACCTTTCTTTTTAAAAATATTTCCGTCTCTTAGGCTCCATCCGAGTGATGAACTACCTAAATCAATGCCTAATTTTTTCATTTGTATTTAAAAATAAATTTTATATTTGCAATAACGAAAGACAATTCACAACAAGGCTATAAGCCGCAGAAATTCTTTCTAAGCAACTGCTTCGGTGGTTGCTATTTTTTTATCAAATATAATATTTTTTTTTTCGATAAGGGTTATTCCGTTGTATTGTGAATTGGAGTTTAATCAGTATAAAACATTTAAGGCGGGGCAACTCGTCTTTTTTTTTGT
>JAFIEX010000305.1 GCA_020832365.1 Crocinitomicaceae bacterium | reverse complement strand
TTGTATCCGTATAACTCGCTGGTTATTTTGTTGGGGATGGGGATGGGCATGAGGGGTATGTGTTTATTGTTTATCATCAAATTGTGGAATCTGATTTTCTGGTTTAAAATATTGTATTCGTTGGCGCGTTAATTGGTTGTTGATGAGATGGCGGGAGATGTTTTTGGGTTTGGTGGAGATATTGTTAACGCGTAATTTTAAGCATTTTTCAATTTATTATTGTTTTTTTAAGTGTTTTTCACCATTGTTAAGTAAAATTCACATTTCGTAATGAATATTAAGCGTTTTTCACGGCAGAATAGAGTGCCAAATATTGGGTAAACTGTTCAATTTGGCACGGTAATAAAATTAAATAAAAATTATTACTGTGCCAAATTATCTATTTTTGGTTATATTTGGCACAGTAATAATTTCGTAAAGACTGTTGTTATGTCGAAAAAAGTAATAGGGAGAAAACGAGAACAAGAAGTATTGTCAGACACATTAAACAGTCATAGGTCTGAACTGGTGGCGGTTTATGGTAGAAGAAGAATTGGCAAGACCTATTTGATTCGTGCGTTTTTTGGAAAACACATCTTGTTTAGTTTCACAGGGTTGAGTTCAGGAACAAGATCCGATCAAATTAAAAACTTTATGCTTAAGTTAAATGAAGTAACCGATCTATTTAAAGATAAAGCTTATCCAGTTGATTGGCTAGAGGCGTTTAACTACCTTAAAATATTTCTTAAACAGAAGAAAGAATCAAAGAAAAAGAGGGTGATTTTTATAGATGAATTTCCTTGGGTGGATTCGCATAAATCTGGTTTTTTACCTGCTTTTGAGAACTTTTGGAATGATTACTGTACAACTCGTTCAGACTTAGTTGTAGTAGTTTGTGGTTCTGCTGCCTCTTATATGGTTAAAAAGATCATTAACAATACAAAAGGACTTAGTAAAAGATTAACGCAAACAATCAAATTGCAACCATTCACACTTGGTGAAACACGCGACTTTTTTCGGTACAAACAAATTCCAATGGAAGAATACGATATATTAAAAATATATATGGTGCTAGGAGGGGTAGCGGAATATTTGGAACATGTTCAACCAGGTGATTCTGCGGTAATGACGATAGACCATTTATGTTTTCAAAAAGGAGCTTATCTTGAAAATGAATACGACCAAGTGTTTAAATCACTTTTTGATGAGAATGCTTATCATCAAAACATAATCAATGCGTTGGCAAATAAACACAAGAAAGGCGCTACAAGGGATGAACTATTAGAAACGATGGGAGTCTCTTCGGGAGGTAGATTTTCTGATGCTTTAAATGAGCTAATGGAATCAGGGTTTATTCTTAAATATGATGCGTATAGAGATAATGCCAAAACAACACTTTATCGCATTTACGATGAATTTTGTTTGTTTTACCTCCAGTTTATGAAGCGATATAAAGGAGCTAAATGGACACAACTTTTCCAAAAACAAGCATATAAAACATGGTGTGGATATGCGTTCGAGACGATTTGTTTAAAACATGTACTGCAAGTCAAGAAAGGATTAAGGTGTGATCAAATTAAATCTCAAAACTACAGTTGGTGCAATAATAATGCTCAAGTGGATTTGGTGATAGACAGGGACGATGACGTTATTAATGTGTGTGAGATTAAGTTTTACAATCAAGAGTTTGCCATCGATAGATCGTATATGAGTCAATTGAGAAACAAAGAAAATGAATTTCGAACTGTAACAAAAACAAAAAAAGGAATATACACGGCATTCATTTCGACCTGGGGAGTAAAACCTAATCAATACAGTAAAGCAGTTGTGGTCAATGATTTGACGTTGGAATGTCTTTTTGAATAGCATCACTTCAAATGCGCAAACATGCGTGCGTATTTTTAAAATGTTTTATCCGTTGGCACATTAATTGGTTGCAACAACACAATAAGCCCCTACAATACAATCAAATTTTTCCCGAAAAAATTGCCCCGTTATTTTGTAGAAATTTGATGATTTTTTCAATTTTTTTGTATATTCATAACAACCTTTTAAACATAAACCAATGTACAACAATAATTTGTATAACCGACAAAGCTATCGGTTTAATGGATACGACTATGCATCTGAGGGGTGGTATTTCATCACCATCAGTACACATGAAAAACAACCATTATTTGGAAAAATCATTGATGGAGAAATGCACTTAAACTGTCTCGGTAAAATAGTGCATAACGAATGGCTGAACACGGAAAAAATTCGAAATAATATTAGCCTCAATAAATTTGTCGTCATGCCAGACCATTTTCATGCCATTCTAGAAATAAATTTTTCAAAAAACGACAACAATGAAATTGGTGTTTTTCGTTCAACTTCTCAAACTATAGGAGCAATCGTTCGCGGCTTTAAAGGAGCCGTCACCAAACAAATAAAAATTCATCATTTACAAGAATACAACTGTGAATTTATCGGAAAAGTTTGGCAACGCAATTATCACGACCGTATAATTCGCAATGAACAGGAATTATCCCGAATTAAGAAATATATTGTGGATAATCCAAAAAAATATAAACCCAAAAAACAAATGCCGTAGGGGCGTATTGCAATACGCCCCTACGGCATTTGTTTTGGATTAAATACGTCATGGTTTGTGGCATGTTGGGGCGTATTGCAATACGCCCCTACATGCCACAAACAAACAATATAACCAACCACCCATTTTCGTCATTTTTCTGTGGATT
>JAFIEX010000015.1 GCA_020832365.1 Crocinitomicaceae bacterium | reverse complement strand
TCCGGAATTTTTTTATCTGCGAATTCTTTATCAAGTGAACAACCTGTAAATGTTACTTATCAGCTCTCAAGTGACCCATACGGAGATGGAAAGACCTTGGCTCAAGGTTGTACGAGTGCTACAGTTACGGTTTCTAGATCAGGTGATGTTAGTCAGCCACTAGGTATCCCTTTAATTATTTCTGGATCTGCCGTTCAGGGGTTAGATCATTCCAATTTACCAACACAGGTCAATTTTAATGCCGGCCAAACAACCACAAGTTTTACAATTGATGCACTTGTAAACCCGAATTTACAGGGAACAGTTAATTTATTAATTGAGTTCGCTATTCAAGACCCATGTGGTAATGACAACTTTCAAAGTGTAGAGCTTTTTTTCAATCCAACCGCTCCTGTTGAATTAACCATTGATTTTAGTGAAGTGGTTTGTCCAGGACAAGAAATAGAATTGTTCGCTAATGCAACAGGTGGAGGAGGCGATTACACTTACTTATGGAATACTGGGGAGACTAGCTCAAGTATTTTTGTTTCTCCAAATGCTACTGAAGAGTTCAGCGTAACTATTGTGGATGACTGTTTAAATCAAGAGGTAACTGCTAGTGCACTTGTTGAAGTACCCATTTATGAAGATTTAGAAATACAAGTCACAGCGGATATTGTTGAACAATGTCCTTTTGTGGGAAACGACCTTGAAGTATTTATTTTTGGAGGCGCAGCCCCCTTTACAATCGAATGGCTCGAAAACTCGAATGCTGTTATTAGTCAAAGTGAAATTGTTTCAGTAGCCCCTTCTGCAACAACAAACTATCAAGTAACAGTTACAGATGTTTGTGGAGCAGAGGTCTCTGGAGCAGTAACAATTACAATTTTAAGTCCACCCCTAATTGTTGATTTAACACCAGATACTGAAATTTGTCCGGGAGAGTCTATTGAATTAGTCGCTTCACCTAGTGGTGGTTTTGGAGATTATTATTACTTGTGGCCGCACAGCGGGGAGACTACTTCAAGTGTAATAGTAACTCCGGAACAATCAACTTCTTATACGGTGGTTGTAAGAGATGATTGTAACACTTTTGAAGTAACGGAATCCACAACAATTACTATCGTTAAACCAGAAGCAGATTTTCAAATTGTGACACAACCGCAATTTATTGGCCTGCCGATTACATTTCAAAATTTAACCAATAACGGTGTTTTTTATGATTGGAGATTTGGTGATGGTAATTTTTCTACTGCTGTTCATCCTAACAATACTTATGACGAACCTGGCACTTACGAGGTGCTACTTGTTGCTACTGACGCTAAAGGCTGTCAGGATTCCATAATAAAGTGGATAACAATCGAGGATGAACACTATATCTATGTACCCAACGCTTTTACGCCAGATGGAGATAGGTTTAATAATGTGTTTTATGCTAGCACGGTAAATATCGTTACTTTTAATATGCTAATTTTTAATCGTTGGGGTGAGTTGATATTTGAATCCAATGACCCTGAGTATGGTTGGGATGGAACGTATAATGGAGTAAGAGCAAAAGATGGAACCTACATCTATGTTATTACTTACCAAACCATCAATGATGATCCAGATACAGAACATGTTTTAAAAGGTTTTGTTACTTTATTGAGGTAGTAAAATTTGTATTTTAAAACTATCTTTGACCAAAAAACTGATGATGTTGACTCGCTCACACAGGTATTTGTTAAGTATGCTATCGGGAATATTACTTTTTGTTTCTTTTCCGCATACAGGTAGTTTATTTCCTTTGGCTTTTATGGCATGGATTCCTTTGCTTTTGGTAGAGCACGATATTTATAGAAAGAAATATCGATCAGGAAAAGTGTTCATTCATGCCTATATTAGCTTTTTAATATTCAATATTGGGGCAACCTTTTGGATTTACTATGCGAAAGACGGTGAGATTGGCGCTATTCTTGCATTTTTATTAAATGCTTTGTTGATGGCAATAACTTTTCAGTTGTTTCATTATACGAAGCGTTATGTAGGACAAAAGGAAGGTTATATCAGCTTATTGTTTTATTGGATTGGTTTTGAATATTTTCATTTTCATTGGGAGTTGAGTTGGCCTTGGTTAACGCTAGGGAATAAATTTGCGATTTTTCCTGAAATTGTTCAGTGGTATGCGTATTCTGGTGTTTTGGGTGGTACATTATGGATTTTACTTGTTAATTTCGTAGGTTTTAAAATTGCCAACAACCTGTTTTTTAACAAAGAAAGTTGGAGGATTCAAACTCCTTTAATTTATGGGTTTTTCGCTCTGATTTTGTTACCTAGTCTACTGTCTTTTTGGAGTTACAGCAGTTATCAAGAAACGCAAGACCCCATCGAAGTAGTTATTACACAGCCTAATATTGACCCTTATAACGAGAAGTTTTCAGGAGATCTTAAAGAACAGCTAAATAAATTTCTGTCTTTAGCCGATAGCATGGTATCTCCGAAAACCACTTTTGTCATAGCTCCTGAAACTGCTATTTCGAGAGGGTTCTTTGAGGAAGATTTTGAACAAACGGAAATTTATGCTATTCTCAAAAATCATGTTCGTAAGTGGCAAGGTCCTGCATTGTATTTAGGGGCATCTACTTTTCGTTTTTTTGAGGAACATAACTCTAGAGCTTCAAGACCTTTTAAAGACGGTAGTGGCTATTATGAATCTTATAATACCTCTTTACTAATTGAAAAGCTTAACCCACCACAATTTGTACATAAGTCAAAATTAGTGTTGGGTGTAGAAAAAATACCATTCTCTCATTGGTTCCCATCATTAGAAAATTTGTCTATTGATTTGGGGGGCTCTTCGGGAACGCTTGGAGTAGAGGAGGTTCCAAAGGTTTTGCAGGCCAATGGTGTTACTTTTGCTCCTGTAATTTGCTATGAATCAGTTTACGGGGAGTTCATAGCAGAGCAGTGCAGAAAAGGTGCAGAGGTGATTTTTATTATTACCAATGATGGATGGTGGGATAACACTCCTGGTCACAAGCAGCACCAGTCCTTTGCGAGATTGAGAGCTGTAGAAACAAGACGTTATGTAGCTAGGTCTGCAAATACTGGCATTTCTAGTGTAATCAACCAAAGAGGGGATGTGGTGGCTGAAACTAAATTTTGGGTTCCAGCAGTAATTAAAGAGGAGTTGCAGTTAAACAGTAATCCTACTTTCTATGTTATTTATGGCGACGTAATTGGAAGGTTTTTTGGATTCGTCGTGTTCCTCCTTATTGTATTTACTATTGTAAAATATTGGAAACGATTTATTAAATCGGCAAAATCAGATAAGTAATTAAAGGTGAATGAAGTAACCAACTAACGCTCCATTTATTGTTGTAACAATGTGTGTTTTATTATCATCTTTAACAACTTCCATTAGTTTTCTTCCCTCTTTTGGGAAACCCTCCATAGACGCTCCGTTTTCTTTAATGGCATGTATCTTATTGGTGAGATAATCCATAGCTATTAATAGCTTACCAGTTGTTGTTTTAATGAGGTTCGGTAGTGAAACTTCATTGAAGGTTAATGTTTGTTCAAATTGAACTTTACCATTCCAGTCGAATAATTGAAGTAGATTGTTTTTTTGAATAAAAATACCTGTATTGTTAGCGGCAAGTAGTTTACCAGCAGCAAAAGATTTTTCATCAGATGGATTGTCACTGTTCCATAGATAAATATTATCTTCCGAAGTGCCAACGCCTTTAATATTTGCACCGATTTTTTCTATGAAATCTGCTGATATCTTTCCAAGTCTTTGTGGTGTTACATTGGTTTCCAAATACCCTAAATGAGCAAAGCCCTCATTGTCTATTCCAAATACCCTAAGCTTACCCTGAACATTCTTAGCAAAAACTCCTTTTTGTATGGGTTGAGTAGCTAGCTGAATAACATTGAGTTCTTGCCCCTGATTGTTAATTAGTAAGATTTCTCCTTTGCTATTACCAATCACAAATTGCATGCTGTTTTTCCATTTGAAAGCACTAATATTAGAAGTGAAAGTAGTGCTAGAATTATGCGGAAAGCCATTGACTGACTCTCCATTCAAATCTAATATATGAATAGCTTTATCGCTAACTAAAAGTAGTTGGTGTTTATCGTTTTCAAACAAATCAATTACTTGTGGTCTATGTAATATCTTTTTACCTAAATCTCCAGACCAAATAATACCGCCATTTTGCCCATTAACTAAGACATATTTACCACTTTTTCCACTTACAAAAAAAGAAAACCCGCTTCTAATATGGTCGGGAATGGCCACAATATGTGAGATTTCCTCGATGTCTAATGTTCTTGTCCAACTGTCTGCAATCTTAAAACTTTGATTGTTAGAAGCTGGTGATGTGACAACCTCCACTTTAAGGTTATTACGAATAGTTATTGAAGCATTTTGATCAGGCGAAATCCTTCGTTCATTTGTAAACTGTGGGAGTCTGCCAAAAAAGTTTTGAGCAATAGCGGGACTTAACATTAAGGTTTCTCCAAGATTATATTGTAACATAATATCTTGAGCCAGTGATTTATCTTCCGTAAATATTGTTTTATCTTCCAATTCAATGACGTAGAATCTTTTGTTTTCAGAACTAGGGAAAAAAGAGGTGAGTTTGAATCCATTGAAAGAAGCAATTTCTCCAATTTGCTGAATAGAGTCTTCAATCGATTTTTCGAGTAGAACTAGTCTAGGTAATTGTTGGGCTCTATAGTCAGAAATAAGTATGGTTTGGTCTCTATATTTTGCTTTAACAAAACCAATGTCTAGCCAGTCAAGCATAAGACCTGATGCGAAAATTGAATCTTTATTTTGGTAATAAAATTTATCGAAAAAATGGTATTCTTGAATGTTTTTTGGCAACACAGCACTGAAAAGTTCCATGTCATTAATTGGTTTCCCTACTTTCAAATTTAAATTGGATGAACGATATTCAAAGTAGCCATCTTTTAGCGCGTAAACTTCAGTTTTTTCCCAGTTTTTTAACCTCGAATCGTAGGTAAACAATATTCCACTTGCGTTCCTGTCTTTGTTTTTTACATAGAAACCTTTGTCTTCCTGTCTAGGGATGTGTTTTAATTGATGAATGATTAAAAACTTTCCATCTCTGTGAATTAAGGTATTATTTTGTTTAAAGTAAGCTTGGATTTCGTTGAGGTCATTTTGCGTCCAAATGCTTTTGTTTTCTACCACTACTATGGGTCGTGCTATGCTAACAAATATACTTTTTGCACCATGGTTTTTCCAGTTTACTGCAGAAATGCCTGCCATTAGTACATGAGAGTTAAACTGATCATATACAGGGCTATTTTTCATTTCTTCAGGCCTTTGGATAACAAGAATTGACTCATCTTCTATGCCGAATACCCGTTGTGGCTCAAATTGACTTCCTGACTCGTGCACTAGGTAAAGCGAAGCATATACGCTCCAAATTAGCGCAATTACAACCAAAATCCCAACGATAATTTTTTTCATATCATATGTCAGTTTAAAGTTGTTTTAAATGATTCCATAACAACTTGTATGACTCCATACTTTCGATGTAAAGTTAATTAAAATCATTGGAGCAGAAGAAGAGGTGAAAGAATTTTGATAAACTCAGTATAAATTATTGAGTATCGCAGAAAGCGTAGAGCCATTCTCTTAAAATTAATTCAAATGTTGATTTATAGTGAATTATGGCTTCTGGACTTTTGTCATGGGCTTTTGGGTCAATATATGGAGTTCCAATTCTAATATCAGCACCTGGAAGAAAAGGACAGTTTTGTTCAGCTTCTGTGCAGGTCATAATGGCTGCAAAATCTTTTTTAGGAAGGTTAGGGTGGTCAATAACTTTGGAAAAACAAATAGATGATATGTTACTACCCAATATAACCTCATAGGTCGGGTTCGCGAAATTATTTTCTAACACGGATATTTTACAGCCTATTGCGTTTAAGGTTTCAATTGTATTCGGGTGAACGGCAGTTGCTTCGGTTCCAGCAGAATAGGTATGGATATTCGTTTTTCTATAATATGCTGCGGCTAATTTTGAGGCAACTTGTCCAAAATGACTTCTTCTTGAATTGTGTGTGCAAACACTAATGAGGTGGATTGGTTCACCTTGTTTCTGATTGATATATGATGCAATACTTTTTAAAGTTTGTTTTCGTTCTTCAGAAATTTGATTGAACTCTTTTTCCAGAGAAGTGCATAGTTCGAATAATGATGGGTAGAGCGATTCCATATGTTTATTTAATATTTCCATCGGTTGGCCATTGCGATTAAGGATAGCATTACAGGAACTTCAATGAGAACCCCTACCACTGTTGCTAGTGCTGCACCGCTTTCTATTCCAAAAACAGCAATCGCAACTGCAACCGCTAACTCAAAGAAATTACTAGCCCCAATCATAGCTGCCGGAGCGCAAACATTGTGTTTTAGCTTTAGAAATTTCCCGCCAAACCAAGCTATAAAAAATATAAAATATGTTTGTAAGGTCAAAGGAATAGCGATCAATAAAATAACGAAAGGTTGTGCAATAATTTTATCTCCTTGAAAGGCAAATAATAAGATGAGTGTCGTTAATAAAGCAAAAATAGAAATAGGCTTTAATTTGGGTAAGAAGTTGTTCTCAAACCACTTTTTGCCTTTTTTAGCAATTAAAGTCTTGTGGGTTAGGAAACCCGCAACCAGAGGAATTACGATAAAAATAAGCACAGAAGTGATTAACGTATGGTAAGGAATACCAATCCGTTCATTGTTTTCAACCACAATGTCAAATAGTGAGAATAAACCAGCCACTATAGGAATAAATGCAACAATGAGTATAATATTGTTCACTGAGACTTGGACCAAGGTGTAGTTCGCATCTCCCTTTGTTAGGTATGACCAAACGAACACCATTGCTGTGCAAGGTGCTGCTCCTAATAATATGGCTCCTGCTAAATATTCGGCTGCATGATCAGGACTGAGCCAAGCCTCATAAATATTGTAAAAAAACAACCACGCAAAGAATGCCATTGTAAAGGGTTTAATCAACCAGTTTACGATTACGGTTAAACCTATTCCCTTTGCATTATTGGTTACTTTTTTTAAAGAAGAAAAATCAATTTGTACCATCATTGGATAAATCATCAGCCAAACTAAAATGGCCACAGGTATGTTAACTGTGTTTAGCTCTATGCTACTGATAAATTTGATTTGATCACCAGCTACATATCCCAGACCGATACCAATTGCGATACAAATCAATACCCAAACGGTTAAATAACGCTCAAATGTCCCCATAAACCCTTTTTTTAATTAAAATCAATTCGTTATATTTCATATCGTTATTATTACTCAGCAGCATCCACCTCCAGGAGTGCAAGTGCTGTTATCTTGTGTTAAGCTAGCTAATGGTTGTTTTAACTTTTCTTCAGGGATGCCGCAATTTTCTTGCGCCAAACATGCTGTTTGTGAAGCTTGTAATAAAAAGTTTTGACTATCAAATCCGAGGTTGTACTTGCCAATGGTGTCGCGCTGATACTCCACTTCTACGTCTAAATCTCCTAAGCCAAGTCGGTCAATCGCAAGGTCGATGATTTTTGTTAGCTTTTTAGGAGCTAAACGGTGGTCATAATCGCCTGCTTCCCATAGTTGAAAGTTGATTTTTTTCTCTAATCTTTCTTTTCCTCCACAATCGATAAAGTGCCGTGTAATCATGCCAACTTCGGTTATATGAAAATGGGCAGGAACTTGAATTCCTTCAGGTAGTAAAAATGTTAAGGACTCTATACTTAATAGTGCTTGTTTGACTTCAGATAATTTCATATCATTTTTATTTTAGCAACACGAGGTATCAATCGCATTGAGTTGATTTACTAATTGATTAAAATACGTTTGAATAGCTATTAAAGCTTTCGGGGCAATGCAATAACACATACTTGCGCCTTCTATTTCTCCTTGAATAATACCAGTATCTTTCAAGGCCTTTAAATGTTGAGAGATGGTTGGTTGTGAAAGCGGTAATGCAATAACTAAATCGTTGCAAATACAAGATTTTTGAATTAGTAACTCTTGGATAATAGCAATACGCGCAGGGTGTCCCATTGCCTTACATAGTTGTGCTATTTGATTTACTTCTTTAGTGAATAAATTACTTTTTGTAACCCCCATGTATAATAATTATATTGCAATATTACGATAAATTAAGAGAAAACAATAATTGTGATTTATTTAATTAATGGATGGCATATTGATTGAACAAAGCCTTATTTTTGCTTTAAAAAAAATGATGAAAAAATTTTTAGTGATTGGTTTGTTTAGCATGTTCTCAGTAGCGCTTTTTGCGCAGCAGTATAGCACGGCTATTGGATTAAAAGGAGGTGCCTACGGTCTTGGGGCTGGAGGTGTGAATTTGAAACATTTTCTTTCAAGTGGTATAGCCCTTGATGCTACAGTGGGAGGAGGAGCTAATCATATAAGTTTTAATGCGCTCTTTCAATGGCAGTCTGCAACTGGTTTGACAGATGGTTTGGATTGGTATTTTGGTGTAGGAGGCACACTTGGAATTACCCGATTTACAAGCGCTCACCCAGTATGGGGAAAACAATCATCAGGCACTTATTTATTGGGTAATGGCGTTATAGGTCTAGAGTATGTTATACCAGACCTTCCAATTAATATTGCGCTTGAAACGGGCCCATATATTGGTGTTCTTAATGCTCCAATGTTTGGTTGGGAGGTGCTTTGGCAGTTCGATATATTTTGAAATAAAAACAATTAAACACAAAAAAAGCCAGCGAGAGCTGGCTTTTTTATTCATGATACGTTTAATTATTTGATAACAATGTTTCTAGTTATTCTTTGCGAATCATTTTGAATGTTTACAATGTAAGTCCCCGCAGTAAGTTTGTTTACGGCTATAGTACTCAAAGATTTGTTAGCTTCTTGAGCTAAAACAACTTTTCCAGATACATCTAGTATTTGAATTGTTGTATTTTCCATCCCTTCTGGTAATTCCACTTGTAAGAAATCCGATGTTGGGTTTGGATAAACTTTTACATTAGCCAATTCAAAATTATTTGTTGAAACTGTTCCAGCAGGATCTTCTAAGCTCATCACTAATGTGAATGCTTGATTAAACAAAGCAGAAGTAATCGTTACATCCGTATGTGTAAAGATCGGTAAATTAGAAACAGTATGATCGTAATATTCAAATTGTTTTCTATTTAATGTAATTGGAACTGGGAATATTCCTAGGTCAAGCTCTGCATTTACAGTTTCCTCTAGCTTATAACGAAGGACATTCGTGTAAGAATTTTCAGCAAGAATTAAAGTTCCTGAACCATCGACAGTTGCGGTTAAAGAACCAGAAAAATCCCCGTTTCCTAAGTCAGAAAAAATATCACCTGAAAAAGATGCAGCGAGATCATCTCCAACCGCCATCGGGTATTCAAAATTTAACACTGGTGCATCATAAACGGCTACAATATCTCCAACCGTTGGCTCGGAGAAAACAAATCCATGAGAAACTCTTTCACTTGATGTTGAAGAGAAGTAATTCACTAAAAAATCTTGTGTTACAACTGCTACCGTAGCATTTGGATAAGTACCCGCCTCTGGCGTAGCACTTGGGTTCAAAGCAGTTAATGTTCTTGCTGCATTTCCATAACCAAGAACTGCACTGTAGTCCCAAGTAACTCCAACGCCGGTAACAGCTTCATAGCTCACCGCATTACTGTCTATTACAAATAGCGTGGCTCCATTTCCATCTTGGGGCTCATTGTTCTGTGTGAATTGACTAAATGAAGCAAACGAAAATAGCGCACTAGCTACAAAAAGTAAATGTTTTTTCATGATTTTAATTTTAATGTTAAGCAAAAATAGCATTTTTCAGCAGGATTTCCTAAAAATTACATGAGTGGTTACTAAACATTATATGGTGATGAGCGTTATTTTTGCGTCAATAATTGAATTGTGAAAAAAATAGCAGAACCAGTTTTTAGAAAAATTGCATTTGTGTCTTTGCTACTGGCTGCTGCAGTAACAATTTCGCTGGCTTATTATCTTCCTTCCATTCAGTTAGATTATAACTTTGAAGACTTTTATCCTGCGAATGATGATGAGAGTCAATTCTTTTATGAATATAGAACAAACTTCGAATCAGATAACGATTTCCTGTTATTGGCCATCACCAATCAAGGAAATGATGTGCTAGAGGAGCAATTTCTTTATAGGCTACATAATTTGACGGATGCCATAGCTCATATAGACATGGTTAAGGACGTGAGAAGTATTATCAATACGCCTATTGTTAGATTAAGAGGGCCTTCTGTGACTGTAACGCCGATTATAGACCTAGGGCATTTTCAAAGAGAGTTCTCAGAAAATATTATACTTAGTCATCCGCGGCTAACTAGTTTTTTAATAAGCGACGACCTTAAGTCATTGTGTTTGTTTATTGATCACCAAGACTTTTTGAGTAAAGAAAAAAGTGATCGAATTGTAGAAGACATAAGAAATACACTTGAAGCCCATAACATAACTGATTTTAAAATGGCGGGGCGAACTGTTGGTCAGCTATTTTACATTGACATCATGACTAACGAATTGCGCACTTACGTTGGGTTAAGTTTATTGTTGGTCATTATAATTCTTTGGATAGCTTTTAGATCAATTTGGGGAGTTATTATTCCTATGATTGTGGTAGTGGGTTCTACGGTCTGGATTATTGGATGGATGGCATTTAGAGGAGAACCATTTAATATTTTACTTACCATTTTACCTCCTATTATGTTTGTTGTGGCTGTTTCGGATGTGATTCATTTGGTTTCAAAATATATTGAGTTATTGAGAGATGGTAAACCCAAATTAGCAGCTATCCAAATATCTTTTAAAGAAATTGGATGGGCCACACTACTTACGTCTTTGACTACTGCAATTGGATTTTTTTCCTTACTTTTTGTTAATGTTCAACCTATTCAAGTCTTTGGTAAGTTTGTTGGAATTGGTGTGTTAATGGCGTTTTGTTTGACTTTTATGACCTTACCTTTTTTATTTTACTTTACTAAAACTCCCAGAATTGTTAGAGAAAACAGAAGGAATTTTTGGCGTCCTATAATGCAATTTTTCATGCTTTGGACATTGAGGCATAGAAGAGTAATTCCATGGGTAGTAGCGCTATTTTTGGCAGTTTTTATTTATGGTGCTTATCAAGTGAAAACCAATAATTTCATCATGGATGATATCCGTGACGGTGTGCCTATGAAAGCAGATTTTGCTTTTTTTGACGAGCATTTCGCAGGCATTCGTCCTTTTGAAATGGCGGTGCAATTGAGGGATACTTCTTTGCAATTTTGGGATAAAGTGGTACTTGATGAAATGGCAAGGGTGGAAAACTATTTGGAAAAGGAATATGGGGTAGCTATTCGCATGTCTTTAATTAGAGCTATTCAGCTATTAGATCCTTTGGCCAATACATCAGTTTCGGATACGATACAACAAATTCCACCGTGGGATAATGTTCGTGCTTTTAGGAATTATAAAAGAGCTATCCTTAGTGCGAATGAAGGACAATTATGGCGGTCTATTGTAAATGAAAATTTTGGTGTAGCACGTATTGCAGGCAATATTCCTGATTGGGGAAGTATTGTCGTTCAAGAAAAAAACGATGGTTTGTATACTTTCTTAAGCGAGGAATTAAAATCTGAAATATTGGTATTTCAGCCAACGGGTTCTGCTCATTTATTGGATAAAAACATGCGTTATCTATCAGGTAGCCTCATCCAAGGTTTGGCATTTGCTATCTTGGTTGTATCAATGTTAATGGGGTTTTTGTTTCGCTCGATCAGTATGGTGATTATAGCGATGATTCCCAATATTTTACCACTTGTTTTTATTGCTGGTTTCATGGGATTCACTGGAATCGATCTGAAAATCACAACAGCCATTGTTTTCACAATCTCTTTCGGAATAGCTGTCGATGATACGATTCATTTTTTGAGTAAGTTTAATTTGGAGTTAAAGAAAGGAAAATCACCACTTTACGCCTTGAAAAGAACTTATTTTAGCACTGGAAAAGCGATTTTATTAACTTCAGCAGTGCTTTGCTCGGGATTCTTGCTTTTACTTTTATCTGATTTTCTCGGAACTTTTTACTTAGGTTTAATGATTACATTAACTTTGTTTTTTGCCATTGTAGCTGATTTATTATTGTTACCAATTTTACTCAATTGGTGGATATTAATTAAGAAAAAGTGGCCTTATAAATATTTGTGATTTTGGAATGAAAGCCTCTATTTTATATTATCAAGAACCTAATTCGGAAGCTGTTTATTATACTGGAGAATGGCAGGCTGCGCAATTTAATAATTTACCCCAAGACTGCTTTTTTATTAGTAATCATGACAACTCTGAGGCTTATTACTTTCAGGAAAATCAACAAATTGATGAAGATAAGCTGCACTTATCAACTTATAAAATTCCCTTTATTAGTCAAACAGAATATTTGAAAATTTTAAGCGATTTTCAATCTGAGTTCAAAAGTAAAGCGGTTGAGAAAGCCATTTTTTCGCGTGTGAAGAAAGTTCCCGAAAAATTGTCTTTTGTGGATGCAGTAACACTTTTTAACCGACTTTGTGAAGCTTATAAAAGCAGCGCTATGGTTTACTTGGTAAGTGACCCTGTGTTTGGTACTTGGATTGGTGCTACACCTGAAGTTTTATTAAAAGGCACTTCTAATCATCTTGAGACCATGGCTTTAGCTGGTACGAAGAATACTTTGGAAAAGCCATGGAGCCAAAAGGAATTTATCGAACAAGGTTTGGTGTCTGATGCTATGTTAGCCACTATTCAATCTTATCCGATCCAAAATTTAGTTGTATCGAATACCTTAACGGTACAAAAAGGTCCAGTATTTCATCTTTGTAACGATATCCATTTTGATTTATCGCCAAAATTTTGGAGACCACTTATTCAAGAATTACATCCGACTCCTGCGATAGTTGGTTTACCAACTTTAAATGCTCGTAAATTGATTGAACAATACGAATCACACAACAGGGGTTTTTACACTGGTTTGATTGGAAAATTATCGCAGAATGAATTAAGCATTTATGTGAATTTACGCTGTTTACAAGTACTTGAAAATAGTCTCGCTTTATATTTAGGAGGCGGAATAACAGCTGACTCTGTGCCTGAATCAGAATGGCAAGAAACGGAAGATAAAGCTCAGACTTTGCTACGATTGATTAATGAACACAGATAAATAAAAAAAGGTGCCTAAATAGACACCTTTTAAGAAAATTGAATTTTTGTTATAAACCCAATAGAACTTCGATAGGATTTTTGCCACCGAAAATCATTCTTTCAGGATTTTCTAGCATTTCTTTTACTTTAACAAGGAAACTAACAGATTCCTTTCCATCGATGATTCTGTGGTCGTAGGATAACGCCAAGTACATCATCGGGCGAATTTCTACTTTCCCATCAATTGCAACAGGTCGTTCAACAATGTTGTGCATACCTAAAATTGCAGATTGTGGAGGGTTAATAATAGGTGTTGACATCATAGAGCCAAAAACTCCCCCGTTCGTAATCGTAAACGTTCCGCCAGTCATTTCGTCAGGGGTAATTTTTCCATCTCTAGCTTTAATTGCCAATCTTTTGATTTCTTTTTCAATTTCTGCCAGGCTCATCTGCTCTGCGTTACGAATAACTGGCACCATCAATCCTTTTGGAGATGAAACGGCTATTCCAATGTCTGCATAGTCATGGAAAATCATTTCTTTGCCATCTATTTGCGCGTTAACAGCAGGGAATAAGTTCAAAGCCTCTGTACATGCTTTTGTGAAAAAAGACATGAAACCAAGGTTAATGTCGTGATGGTCTGCAAAGGCTTTTTTGTATTTATTTCTCAAGTCCATGATTGGCTTCATGTCCACCTCGTTAAAGGTAGTCAACATAGCTGTTTCATTTTTTACAGCAACCAAGCGTTCTGCAACTTTACGGCGGAGCATCGACATTTTCTCATTGTTCTTTTCTCTTGTGCCCCCCCATCCAGCAGTCGCGGCAGTATCAAAACCTGCTGCCATTGCACTAACAACATCTTGTTTGGTAATTCTACCATCCTTACCAGTACCTTGAACTTGACTGGCCTTAATGTTATTTTCCGCCATTACTTTTTTAGCAGCAGGAGAAGCTGTACCAGTAGCATAGCTATTGTTTTCAGCTGGAGCCGGTGAAGGTTTTTCAGCTACGGTCTCAGTTTTTTCCTCTTTCACTTCTTCTTTGGTCGGTTCAGCAGCTGGCTTGCTCTCTGTTTTAGGAGCGGCGCTTCCTGCTGGCCTTTCCGCTGATGTATCGATTAAGCACACCACCTGTCCAACAGCTACTGTGTCTCCTTCTTCTGCTTTTAGTGTGATGATTCCGGCTGCTTCTGCTGGCAACTCTAATGTTGCTTTATCGGAATCAACTTCAGCGATGGTTTGATCTTTTTCTACATAGTCACCATCTGATACCATCCATTGTGCGATTTCTACCTCTGAGATGGATTCGCCTGGGCTTGGTACCTTCATTTCTAACACTGACATATCTATTATTTTGTTTGCTTTAATATTAATTTACTTTGACAGCTGAGAAAGCGAAAAGTTGATCATACAATTTTTTCAGTCTTCTCAAATGTATTTCTTTCGCTCCAGCAGCTGGAGATGCAGATCCTGGTCTGGCCACAACTTTTAAGTTTTTATCTCTCATCTTCATAGCGATGTACGTCCAAGCGCCCATGTTTTCAGGTTCTTCCTGTGCCCAAACAATATTTTCTGCCGCTTTGTATTGCGCTAAAACAGAATTGATCTGCTTTTCTGGAAATGGATACAATTGTTCTACCCGAACAAAAGCCATGTCATCAGCACCTCTGTTTTCAGCCTCTTCAACAAACTCATAATAGGCTTTTCCAGAACATAAAACAACAGTTTTAGCATCGGAATGCATCTTTCTAGGGTCGTCAATAACCTCTTGAAATTTACCATTAGCTAAATCTTCGATTGTTGATACGGCCTTCGGGTAACGCAATAATAATTTAGGAGACATCACAATTAACGGCTTTCTGAAGTTGCGCTTCAACTGTCTTCGTAATGCATGAAAGTGATTTGCAGGAGTAGTGCTGTTAACCACCTGAATATTCCAGTCTCCACAAGCTTGCAAAAATCGCTCTAATCTTGCTGATGAATGCTCCGAACCTTGCCCTTCATAACCGTGGGGTAATAACATGACAATACCAGACTGTACATTCCATTTGTCTTCAGCTGCGGTTATAAACTGGTCTATCATGATTTGTGCACCATTCATAAAATCTCCAAACTGTGCCTCCCAAATTGTGAGTCCGTTTGGAGTAGCTAAGGAATAACCATAATCAAAACCTAAAACGCCATATTCAGAAAGTAAGGAGTTATATATTGTCATTTTGGCTTGATTATCCTCCAAGTGGTTTAATGTGATTATTTCTTCTTCATCATCCTCTGTTTTTACAACTGCGTGGCGATGTGAGAATGTTCCTCTTTCAACATCTTGGCCGGATATTCTTACAGGGTGCCCCTCAACGAGCAAGGAAGCGTAGGCCATCATTTCTGCCATACCCCAGTCTAGTTCATTTTTTTCCAACATGTTCAAACGATCTTGGAAGAGCTTTTGCACTTTTCTAAAAATCTTTTTGTCTGTTGGGAGTGTGGCTAGTTTTTCTCCTAAACTACGCAGTTTATCAATATCCACACCAGTTTCCGGTGAGTAATCAAAATCTTCAGGTTTGGAATAACCAATTCCTTTCCAAGCCTCACCTAAAAAGTTAGTAACGTTTACTTTATCTCTCTTTTTTGATGCTTCCAGTTTGTTATCCATGAAAGCGGTTATTTCGTTTGCTTGCTTGGTTGCTTCTTCTTTGGTGATTATGCCTTCACTAAGCAACTTGTCCTCATATATTTGCATAGGTGAGGGGTGTTTGGCGAGTGCCTTATACAACTTAGGTTGTGTGAATTTAGGCTCGTCCCCCTCGTTGTGTCCATATTTTCTGTAGCAGAGTATATCAATAAAAATATCTCTGTGGAATTGTTGTCTATATTCAAGAGCAATTAAGAAAGTTTGTGCAACTGCTTCGATATCGTCACCGTTAACATGGAATACAGGGCTAAGTGTTGTTTTGCCTACATCCGTACAATAGGTGCTCGAGCGACCGTCCAAATAATTGGTCGTAAATCCTACTTGGTTATTAACAACAATATGAATAGTACCCCCTGTGCGGTAGCCATCTAAACTTTCCATTTGAATGATTTCGTAAACGACGCCTTGTCCTGCAATTGCAGCATCACCATGCACGAGTATTGGAACAATTTTATCTTCAGAATGCAAATAATCATCAATTTTGGCACGGACAATACCTTCAACAACAGGATCAACAGCTTCTAAGTGAGAAGGATTTGGTGCTAATGTCATATTAACTGTTTTTCCGTCTACTTCAACTGTTCTCGTTTGACCAAGGTGGTATTTTACGTCACCATCAAAAGATTCATCGTCTTCATAACTTTTGCCATCAAATTCACCGAAAAGTTCCTCAATGTCTTTTTTGAAGATGTTGACCAAAGTATTTAACCTTCCTCTATGTGCCATGCCCATAACAAACTCTTCCACTCCGAGAGAAGCTCCTTTTTTCACCATTCTGTCTAATCCAGAAATTAAAGCTTCCCCACCTTCAACAGAAAAACGCTTCTGACCAACATACTTCTTCTGTAAAAATTGCTCAAATAATGTTGCTTCACTTAATTTTTTGTAAATGGCTTTTTTGTCATCCGAATTGAATTTAGGTCTGTTGTCTAACTCCAACTTATTCATGAACCACTTTTTGCGCTCAGGGTCACGGATGTAATGAAACTCTAAACCAATGCTTTCGCAATAGGCGGCCTCTAAGTGCGCAATAATATCTTTCAGTTTGGCCTTTCCAATACCTATCTCTGTTCCAGCTTGAAATTCTAATTCTAAATCAGCTTGTTCCAAACCGAAATTTTCTATGTCAAGCGTGGGGCTGTATTTTCTTCTTTCCCTTACAGGGTTTGTCTTTGTAAATAAATGACCACGCGTTCTATAGCCTTCAATCAGACTAAGAACCTTGAACTCCTTTTGAAAGTTTTCAGGGATTGCTTCTCCTTGTTCATAATTAGTTTGAGCAAACTCAAATCCTTCAAAGAATTTTTGCCATCCTTCATCTACACTGGAAGGGTCTTTTTTATAAGATTGATACAAATGTTCA
Source organism: Crocinitomicaceae bacterium (assembly GCA_020832365.1). Taxonomy (GTDB): domain Bacteria; phylum Bacteroidota; class Bacteroidia; order Flavobacteriales_D; family Crocinitomicaceae; genus JAFIEX01. Next base: position 8,942 of record JAFIEX010000015.1, on the reverse strand, counting down.
ATGGCATTGACATCTGCGTTCCCCACATACGTTACTTTGTCCATGTTTTATTATACATTTTCGGAATAACAAAACTACAATTTTAAATGATGTGGCATACCTTAATTTTAGATTATTTTGCTAAAATAAGATAGTTTTTAGTAAGATGTTAAGTACGGAATTTTGCTTTTAGGTAAACTTTTTGGGCGGCTCGCCATAGCATTGCATTTGCAAGAAGATGAGGAGCATCTTGTGGTACATCAAAAGCTTCAACTACTTTGTTTTCTGGCAAATCAAAGCTGTAAAGGAGTTGTGCTAATAAATGTGGTGCTTGGTCTTGTATAACGATTATTTCTTGAGCTAAAATTGATAACAGGACTTCTTTTTCTACTATTTCACTGCTTATTTCTAGATCTAGTCCGACTTTTAGAAACTCATTTTTTAGTTGTTTAATGGTACTTTCTCGAAACTTTTGTTCGTTGAATGACTGTTGAATTACTTCGTTTTTTAACATAAGATGTTATTTTTAAAGTTTCGTTTATCAAAAATACGATTTAAGCTTAGTTTTGCACTCGTTTTAAAGAATAAAGTAATGAAAGTATTTAAATTTGGTGGAGCCTCTGTAAAAGATGCGCCTTCTGTTCATAATATAAAGAATGTAATTCAAGGTTTTCAATCCGATAGATTGTTGGTTGTTGTTTCAGCGATGGGAAAAACAACAAATGCAATGGAGGAGATAACAGCTGCTTTATTTGAAAAGGATTTAGACCGATTCAGAACATTGGTTCAAGAAAGGAAAGCGTTTCATCTGGCAATTGTGTCTGATCTATTTCCAGATAAACTACATCCGATATACACTGAGGTTAAAGACATATTTAATGATTTGGGTAACAGAACTGGAAATAATTTGGCGGAAAATTTCGATTTTGAATACGATCAAATTGTTTCTTTGGGAGAAGTTGTTTCGACAAAAATCATCCAGGCATTTTTAGCCTTGGAAAGAAATGATACGGTTTGGATAGATGCCAGAAGGCTCGTTCGTACCAATAATAATTATCGTTATGCTGATGTGAACTGGCAAAAAACAGAAGCATTGATTACTCAAATGAGCGCTGATCATGCGCAAAGAAACATTTTAGTTACTCAGGGTTTTTTGGGACATACCGACGAAGGTTTTACAACAACTTTAGGAAGGGAAGGGTCTGATTTTACAGCTGGTATTTTTGCTTATTGTTTGAATGCGCAATCTGTTACCATCTGGAAAGATGTACCGGGTATGTTGAACGCAGATCCAAAATGGTTTGATAATACCATAAAATTGGATAAGATTTCTTTTAAAGAGGCGATAGAATTGGCTTATTATGGTGCGTCGGTAATCCACCCTAAAACGATTAAGCCTATTCAAAATAAAGGTATTCCGCTCTATGTGAAATCTTTTTTAAATCCAGACGCAGATGGCACTGTAATTCAAGAAAGTACTGATAGCGATTCTTTAATTCCTTCTTTCATATTTAAAATGAATCAAGTCTTGATTTCTTTTAAGCCAAAAGATTTTTCTTTTATTGTGGAGGATAACATGCGAAGAATCTTTCAGGTTTTGGCAGAGGTTGGCGCAAGAATTAATGTTATGCAAAATTCTGCCTTGAGCTTTTCAATTTGTTTGGACATGGATTTGAGAAAACTAGAACTAATCATGGATAAGCTTTCTGAAGAATTTGAAGTGAAATACAATGATGGTTTGGAGTTAGTTACTATCCGTCATTATGACCAAGCTACTATTCATCGCGTAACAGAAAAGAAAGATACTTTACTTGAACAAAAAACAAGACAGACGGTTCGAATTGTGATGAAGGATATTGCATAAGTCATCTCTTTATTTTTGTTTAAGGACTGTAAATTAGTCAAACGCCGTATTCTAATAAATATCTAATCTTTTATTTATTGGATTATCTTTAGTTTTGTCAACAACTTCTAATTGCGAATGGAAACTATGGAATGGAGAGTGCTTATCATCGAGGATGACCAACGAGTGGCAGAACTTACAAAAAAGGCCTTGACCAATAATGGTTACACCGTTGATAGTGCATTCGATGGTGAACAGGGGCTTTCTATGGGTTTAAAAAATAATTACGATTTGGTCATAACAGATATTATTCTTCCCAAAATGGATGGTGTGACAATTTGTAAAGCATTAAGAGCGCAAAATCAAGATTTACCTATTTTAATGCTGACAGCACTCGGTACAACAGATGATAAAGTCGAGGGGTTTGATTCTGGAGCAGATGATTATTTGGTAAAGCCTTTTGAAATGAGGGAGTTGTTGGCGCGGATAAAAGTACTTATCAAACGAAGTAAAATTCAACAATTACTGCCAGATAAGCTTGTATATGCAGATATAGAACTCGATACGGTTACTAAAGAAGTGAAGCGAAACGGAGTTTTAATTCATTTAACCCCCAAAGAGTTTAATCTTTTAGAATTTATGATGCGTCACCCAGAAAGGGTTTTGTCCAAACCAGAAATTGCCGAAAAAGTTTGGGATACGCATTTCGATACAGGCACCAACTTTATTGATGTCTACATCAATTATTTGCGCAAGAAAATTGATAAGAATTTCGAACACAAATTGATTCATACAAAACAAGGAATGGGATTTATGCTGATGAAAAAATAACTACTGAATTTTTTACCAATGAAAATTAGAAGCAAGCTAACTTTATTGTACACCGCTATCACAGCACTCATTTTATTACTTTTTGCAACAATTATTTTTTTTTCAGCAGCTAATAATAGAGAAAAAGAATTTTTCGATTTGTTGCGTAAAGAAGCAGTTACCAAGGCCAATTTATTCTTCGATGCCCAAGTAGACGAAAATACACTTCAAAATATTTACCGAAAGAACAGAGAAATTTTAAATGAGGTCGAAGTTGCAATTTACAATAGGCACTTCGAGTTGATGTACCATGATGCTGTTGATATAGATTTCGTGAAGGAAACCAATGAAATGTTGTTGGCAATTTTGGAGAAAGATGAGTTGCTTTTTTATCAGGAAGACTGGCAAGTTGTGGGCTTAAGGTTGTTTTTTAATGGCGAAAACTATATCATAACTGCTGCGGCTTATGATGGTTATGGTTTTAAGAAGTTGAATAATTTATTAGTAACTATATTCTGGACTTTTTCTTCGGCCATTATTTTTATTTTTTTGATTGGTAGATTTATTGCCGGGCGCGCACTTCATCCAATTAAAGAAATGGTTTTCAAAGTAAATCGGATTTCTGCTCAGAAATTGAATTTACGTTTAAAAATCACCAAGAGTAAGGATGAATTAAACGAGTTAGCGCTAACATTCAACCACATGCTTGATCGCTTAGAGAAATCATTTAACGCTCAAAAACATTTTGTGTCGAATATTTCTCATGAGCTCAGAACACCACTAGCTGCGATGATTACAGAGTTAGAATTAGCGTTGGAGGAAGATAATAACCCAAAGAATAATATTGAGGCCATTAAAAAAACACTTGATGACGCTAAAAAATTAGTTAAACTTTCAAATAGTTTGTTGGATTTAGCCAAAGCCAGTTATGATCCGTCGGAAATTGCCAGAAAAGAAATTAGAGTGGATGAGGTTGTTTTAGATGCGAGTCGATTGGTTCAAAAAGCGAACAAGGGTTATAGAATAGATTTGAATTTTGATGATTTATTGGAGCCAGGAACAGAGATTTTTGTTCATGGTAATGAGTATCTTTTGACTTTAGCATTTGCTAATGTTATTGAAAACGCCTGTAAATATGCTGCTAATAAAACTTGTGTCGTACGTATTAGTGCAAAAGAAAATGAAGCCGTTGTTTTTTTTGAAGACAAAGGAATTGGAATAAGTCCTGAAGATTTACCGCATATATTCGAGCCTTTTTACAGGGGAGCGAATAAATTTTTTACTGATGGCAATGGTATTGGGATGTTTCTGGTAAAAAAAATCATTGATGATCATAATGGTAACATTCTAGTTGCATCTGAACTAGAAAAAGGTACGACAGTTCAAATTAATTTGAAAAGATTATTTCCTTAATTCATTACCTAATCAGAAGATATAAGCAATTCAATTAAATCCTAATTTGGGAAAAGCACAGCATCACAATTTGCACAATTTACATTAGGTAAATTTGAACCATATTTTTGATTAATGCTTTTAATAATTCCATTCGTAACTAATGAGGCACCTTTCTGAGTTGGGAATAATCCGTCCAAAGAAATAAAACCTCCACTAACGAAATCTAGATTATAATTGATCGCATTCCATTGAACTCCCATGCTCTTTTGTTTTACAAAACTTCTTAAATCGAAAAGTGCTAAGTCGTATTTGGCAGCCATTTTTTCAATGACTTGATTGTATTGCAATGTTGCAGAACGAATGGTAGAAAGCTGTTGTAAGGTCAATACAAAGTTTTGCGGCATGGGGTTTTGAATTCCAACCAAATTTTCTGAAACAAGGTTCAGCGGCAATGAGAACAATACCCTTTCTCCAAGCATAAGTTGGCGGCGGCCTGTTGGGTGCTCATCATCAAAAATCACAAATGGGTTATTTCCTTCTTGAAAAGTAATATGTGGGAAGCCACTAAGATTATTTAACTGCGTAAGCTGTTGAGCTATGGCTGCATCTAGCGGTGCTGCATTATATGGAATAAGGTTAAAGAATGGTAAGTCATCTATTTCAGGAATATTAATTAATACGCCTTTGGTACCATTTTGAATAATTTTCCCAAGAATATCATCAACTGTTGCCTCAAAATCGCTTGAATTGGCTAATGTCTGATTATCAGCTCCAAACATAGCGAAGTTAAAAATATCCTCCATTCCTAGTGAGGCTAAAACGAAAGAAGGAGCATAGTTCGATAATTCATCAGCTGGTGTAGAAACTCCTGGATTAGCTGCAAATCGGTGGTAGAAAGCATTTGATCCTCCATCTGCTATGCTAATACCTAAATCGCTATCTAATAAATCTGCTGTGCGGGCAAATGGAATACATTGGTAATGCCCTCCTAAGTCTGCGTAATTATTTGCTAAATCTGCCAAATCATTGTTTGGGAAAATCTGAAATACAGGGCCAAGACTTGGTGTTCCATCTGCACCTATGGTAAGTTCTAATCTACTACGTTTTCTGAAAGTACTTTGGGTTTGAAACAAGTTCCAACCAATTCCGTTTTCTTTTTCTTGCTCGATTAGCGGTAACTCAAAATTTAAATCTGAATACAAAGCCATTTGTGCAAAGAGTAGGGCAGGTATTGAGTTTTCTTGCCCTTTGGTGTACAAAGCCCCATCTTGATAGCCAGCTAATAAACTTCCGCCAATTGCAGCAGGTTTGCTAACATCTAAATCACCTAATCTATCTAAATCATCTTTTTTTTGACATCCAATAGTAATAAAAAATGCAGGTGCAATCAGTAGTAAAAATTTCAATTTTCTCATGGCATTTATGTTTGCACAACAAAGATAATCGAATAATCAAAATATGCAAATTTTGCCTGTAAGAATTGAACTTACGCTTACAGTTACAAATCAACCTGAGTTTACAAATATTAGTTGGCTAACTGCACTTGTGTTAATTGCGATTTTTTCCAAGTGAGACCTTGAAATCTTCTGCGTCCCCAACAATTTTGATGTTTACAAAACGGTACCTTTTGTTTGGGTCATAATCAGCAAGCTGCTCTGGATCTTTATCTTTTCCACTGCCAAAAAGTTTTCTTGAACCAACAGAACTTATCATTCTCAATGGTACACGCAAGTAATACTCCATGTTCATGTCCATATCTTGTTTTCCAGATACGGCTATAAACCCTAAATTGGTATTGATAATCATTTCAGGAATCGTCATTACACCATTGTCCAAAACCATATTGTTTCGGAGCGTATCAAAGATTACTTTGTGAAGGCTTTTATCATCAAAGAATCCAGCTAATGCTTGGAGTGGGCCATAGTTTTCAATACTGCCGCCGACGATATCAACATCAATATTGATTTTTGAAGCGTCTAGCATCGGAGTTAAATCTGCGTGCATGTGAATTTTCCCACTTAATCGTCCGTTGATATTCCCGTGTAGTTGATCCGAAAGCACTTCGTCCTGTCCAAAGTTGTCAAACTTCAACATTAATTTGTCTAAGTTGATTTGTTGCAATGAAATATTGGGGTAGAAATAAATATCATTCCTATTTGAGCCATTGAAATACCCGCCAATGTCCATGTGACCGCCAGCAATATCCATTTGTAAAGTATCAAGATACAACATGTGATCTTTGGTGGTTCGAATATTGGCATTAATATTTGTAATTAAATAATTGTGGTAGTTCATTTTACCAATTTTAACTTGATACTGCATATCAGGAAAAGGAATATCGAAAATACTGAATACGCTGTCATGTTCAACAGTTGCTCCTGCTGGGGGAACTTCATAGTTGAATAATTGATCGAAATCTAATCTTTTCGCGTGAAAAATAAGTTTGTTAGGCTTTGTCTTTGCCGCTGCCAGTTCGCCAAAATAGTAATCTAAATCCATTACGAAAGAACTGTTTCCAATCGATCCTCGGAATTTAGTCATGGTTAAGTGATCTTTTTCAACATGTATCCTGCCTCCGAAATTTTCTAATTTCATAGGGTGAATATTGGCTTTTCCTTTTAATTCTTTTAAATAGAGGTCAGAAGAACTGAATTTACCATCAACAAAGTGAAGTGCTGCATCTCCATGTATTTTTACATTACGTAATTCTTCATTTCTGTAATCCTCTGGCACGTAGTTCTCCCCATCATAACTGAAAAGATCTTTTAACTGCAATAAGTTAGAGCTTAAATCAAAGGTGATATGGGTATCTCCATCTAAACTTTCCTGGAACCACAAGGGATATTCTTTTACTTTTCCAGAAAAATGGAAATCACTCTGGTCTATGAAACCAGAAAAATCGACGATGCTTAAATCGGTAGTGTCAATAATAACCTCTGCATGAAAATCATGTATAGCGTGTGGATAGTTGGTGAGTTCAGCGTTGAGTTGTGAAATAATAAATTTCCCAACAGGCAGATATGGAGACTCCGTAATTGCCTTGGCAGAACTGTGGAAAGCAAGGTCCATTTGAAAGTTTTTAATGTATTCCTCCACTACTTGGTCACCACGAGCCAATGTAAGTTCATTAATATCCATTGCTTTTGATCGGATGGATAAATTGGCATCCACAGGTGTATTGGTGTGATGAATAATTGCGGGTAAATCACTAACGCTCCCTGAAATATTTAAATCTGAACCACCAACTTTTAAGCTGAATCTTTTTAAGTCTGCTTTGTTTCCATCAACTATTAATGATATATTGATATCTTCAATACGTTCATCATAACCTGGGATGTCAAAGCCAAGGTTGTTCACATTGAGCAAGGAGTAATAAGATTCATTGAATTTTTCTATACTCTTTTCTGGGTTTTCTAAATCAATAATATCTCTGAAGTTCATCACTAGTTCAACCCGACCTGTTAGGTTTTGTAAGTCCTCTACATTTAAAAATTGGGCCAAGTAATCCAAGTCGAAAAGTGTAGTCATGTTCAGATCGATTTCAGGCGACACAAAATTATCCATGGTAAGGTTTACTTTAAATCTGCCAGTCTCAGGTCGTGCATTAAAATCTTTTAGTTCAAATCTTGAACTTTCAAGCGTTTGTTCTGCTCCATTGGTGAAATACCCTACAAAATTCACTTCATCCAGCACTTTTGCGGTTTTAGGATTTTTGAAATAACCTTCTTTACAACCGAATCGTGCTTCAACTTGAGGAGTAAAACCGAATGCTGACTTCCCTTTAATGGTAGCATCGAAAAACACATCACCTCTGTTGTCAAATGTTTTAAAGACTGGAATTAAATCATCGGGGGCAAGTGCTATGATCAGACTGAAATCTGATTTTTTTCCAGACAAGTAAATATCGACATTGACGTCATCTTTCAAATCAATTCCGCCACCAAAATCAAACCGAACATTACCAATATTTAGATCAGATTGGGGGATAATTAAGCTGTCACTCATCTTGTCGTAATCTAAAACGGAATTGATTGAGAATGGTTTGTTGTTTAGGAAGGTTGTATCGCCTTGATCAATCATACTAAGATTAAAATTCGTTTTTAAAGAAAGGAAAAGGTGCTCTTTTTTCGAACGCAATCCAATTTGTGCTTTGTTGACCATTACCTCAAACTCTAAATCTTCAGGGTTGATTTTATCAATTTCTACATTTTCAAGCGCAATTGATTGTAAGTCAAAATGAAATTCTTCCTGTAATTCGTCTAATTCTTTTGGGGTGGTTGGTTCAAAAGCCCTAGCAATATTGAAGGAATTGTCTTCATACTCAACAATGTTGATTCGCCCATTGGCTAATTTAATGGATTTAACATCGAAATTACCAGCTAACAAAGTCCATAAATCAAAACCGATATATACGTCGTTTAAATCAATGACAGGCTCTAATGTTTTGTCCTTAGTTTCGAAAACTTGAAAACCCTCTAGATCTATAGATATGTAAGGGAAATTAGCAAATGGCGCGATGTGCGAACCCTTAATCACAATTTTCCCTTTGAAATCTTCATTGGCAGTTTTCAAAATTTCCTGTACAATCCTTTCTTGTTGAAAGTACACGATTGTAATTGTAGTTGTTACTAAAATGATTGGGATGATCACTATTCCAATAATGAATCGAATCCAGAATTTTTTGCTTTTAAACATACTTGGTTAGCTACTTATCAGCAAAGTTACGAACTTAGAAAGACATTCATGACTTATTCGAAAAAAATCATGATCATAAATATTGTGAATTACAGTTTTCGCTCTTTTTTGATATTGGTGAGATAAGAACCAATATGCAAATTGAAATAAAGCAATTGCCCAGTTAAATTTGGGTCATTTTCTCGGAAATTTAGTGGAGCGAATCCCGATTTTAGACGAA
>JAFIEX010000304.1 GCA_020832365.1 Crocinitomicaceae bacterium | reverse complement strand
TAAAATAAACTATCCCTTTGATAGGTAATAATTTTTGGAACTGTAAAATGGTCGTAGGATAAAAGTATGAAATTTGTTTTTCGATCTGCAACAATGAAAAAAGTATCTTTGGCAGCAAATGTTTGCTTAAAAAGCCACCCATCAGAAATAATGGTGTCAGTATCTAAAGCTTGAGCATCGAAAACATAGCGTTTGTCAATTGATTTTTGTGTTTTGTAAACATCTGTGCAACTAGCAAGCACAATGACAGCCGTGTAAACTAAAATACTTCTTAGTGTTACTATTTTTTGACCCATTTAGCGGTGGAAACAGTTTGTTGGTGATTCACTAAAATAGTGTACATCCCTTTCTGTAAGTCATTCAGTTCAAATGTGTGTAAACTTCCACTAGGTAAGGGGCTCGAAAAAACAATGCGACCTAATCCATCAATTACCATTAACTCTCCAGGCGTTGAAAGATCGTGTGCGATTTGCAATGTGCCTGCTGATGGATTGGGATAAATAATAAGTTCATTTTTGAGTAGTTGTTCCTCAAACCCTAATCCTGATGCGCAGAAAGGAATGCGTAATTCACTACCAAAATTAGCGTTTTCAGATGATAATTCACCGATTAATTGATTATTCATAATTCTGCGAAATTGCATACTGCCGTTAATCTCGCAATTGGCTTGTTCTCCACCAGCTAATCCATTTCCAGCAGCATCTTTCAACACGAACTCATAACACCCCCCAGGTAAACAAAAAGAACGCGCGATGTTTTGTCCATTTTCATTGGAACTGTAATTATCTCCAAAATGTAAAATATTTCCTTGCTCATCGATTATTTCCCATGAGGTTTCTTCTCCAAAGCAATCTAAATTCAATTCTAAGTGAAAAACCTCTCCGGAACAATCACCGACAAATAGTGGGTCAAATCCGCCTATTGTTGTTACTCCTAATTGCAGTGGGTCAAGCCAATGAGCCAGTTGATTGGTGTTTTCTGGCAAATTATCCCAAGCAACGCCAAAACGGCCATATACATCAAAACCATTATTATTCACAGTTCCATTACACGCAGCTGTTCCACCCGATAATACGCCAATAACATGACCATTTTGATTAAACAAAGGCGAACCAGAGGATCCAACTTCAGTAACCCCTTCTGTCCACGGATCAACTCGCCACATTTGGGTATTGTTGGTGCCATTAAAAAGTACAGCCTCCTGCGTTGGTGATTGACCAGCAAAACAAACCTTTTTTAGGTCTCCGCTAGGGTGATGAATCCCTTTAACAAAATCAACATTTTCTAAATCACTGTTATCCCATCCATTGTAATAAATGCCCCATGCTGGGTCTGGAGTATTGTTTAAAAGTATCAACTTGAAGTCTGCATTGCCATTTTCTGCTATTAAAGCTGAACCGTTGATTTCCATATTGGTAGGTCCGTTTGCAGATGGGCTCGTCGATGCGCAACTCACACCATTTACAGGTGCTTCCCATCTAAACCGAAAAACGGCGTTGTTTAAGTTTCCGCAATGTCTTGCGCTCAAAAAGTAAGGGATGATATCTTCACTAGTATTATTCACTAATGTGCCAGAGCAAAAAGACCCACCTCTCAGGACTCTTGCAATTCCACGCATCTGTTGATTCCATGGCTGACCTAGCGGGCAATTGACGTCAATATTGCAAGCTCCTGAGCCATTCAAGTTTTTAGCTATAATAACTTCTAATTCGTCTATTTTCCGAAACCCTTGAACCACAGTTCCAATTTGCAATTTGGATTTTCCTTTGCTGGCGAAAGGTTCAAATACTTCAATTATGATTGTTTCACCATTGATTATTCCAGTGCCAAGCGACTTATTCGGGTTGTTGTTTTTTGCTGTATGCGCCCCAATTAGAGCTGTTTTTGCTGTATTGTAAAGAAAAAGTTGTACACCTTCAGCTAATTCAAACTCGCTAAATACTAGGTTTATAGAAAGCGAATTAGGAGAAGTGATTTTCAATCTTGTAATATATCCCTGAACTTCCTCAATATAAATGGTGTTTTGCGCCTCAAAAACATTAACGAGGGTATCTTTTTCTTTTCCAAACCGCAAAACTTTTTCTGTATTAATTTCCTCATTCGCTAAGACTTCTTTCAGCAATTTTTCTCTATCAATAGGGGCAAATTGAAGGGTATTAATTAAAGGTAACTCAACACCGCTGAGCTCCCAGCTAGGAGGACGAACCCCTTCTACTGTCTGTCCGTATAGGCAGGTCCCAAATAATAAAAAAACGGCTATGAGCCAGTCATTTTTAATCATGAAGCAACTCTTTTTATCGTACAGCCTTTAGGTGGGGTAGTTGAAGTTGGAATTTTTTTTCCATTTGCGACTGCATTGATGGCATCTAATAGATAAGTTTCTTTTTTGTTTGCCTTTGGATTCCAAGTGTTGTCAATCGCGCCTTCAAAAATCAACTCGTGGTCGTTGTTAAAGAAAAAGATATGCGGTGTTGTTTTTGCACCAAAAGCATCAGCCAATTGATGTTTTTCATCATAAACATAAGGAGCAGTGTAGCCTTTTTCTTTGAATCTCTGAGCCATGTCATCCATGCTGTCACCATCATTTCGTTTAGCTTCATTGCTGTTGACAAAAATAACTCCAATACCTGATGCAATGGCCTTAGATACGATTTCATTGTAATCTTTTTCCCAGCCTGCAAAAGAAGAGCCACCAACCACAAAAGGACAAGTGTTACAACTAAAAATTACGATATATCCATTT
>JAFIEX010000303.1 GCA_020832365.1 Crocinitomicaceae bacterium | reverse complement strand
TGAATTTAGAACGCCTTTAACTACAATCAATAGTTCGGCTACTTTGATTCAAAAATATTATGATAAAAAAATTTTCGATGGAACACCCAAACATGTTAAAAGAATTAAAGGGGCAGTATCGAACTTAACTAATATATTGAATGACTTTTTGTCTATTGAAAAATTAGAATCTGGAAGAGTTAATATAAATTGGTCAGCGATTAATATGCAAGAACTTTTTTTGGATATTCGAGATGAAATGGCTGGGATCAAAAAGGAAAATCAACAAATAAAAATTGAGGGGAGTCCAGTTTTAAATATCTATTCGGATGTTCACTTGCTAAAAAATATTTTTATTAATTTAATTTCTAACGCCTTAAAATATTCTAGCGATAAAGATGATGTTATCATAAGATATTTTACAGAAGACAAAAATACAATTGTCGAAATTCAAGATTTTGGAATTGGTATTCCTGAAGAAGATCAAAACAAAATGTTTGATAGGTTCTTTAGAGCTGGAAATGCATTGAACATAGAGGGTACAGGCTTAGGTTTACACATTGTGACCAAATATTTAGAGTTGTTAAATGGCCAAATCTCCTTTGAGTCCAAGCAGAATGTTGGAACTACCTTTACTATAATTCTTCCCAAAAAAGAGTAAACTAATTAAGCATAATTAATGACGAAAATTGCAGTAATAGAAGATAATCACGAAATGCGTGAAAATATTCAAGAAATTTTAGAGTTAGCAGATTATGAAGTTGTAACTGCAGCAAATGGTAAAGAAGGTATAGAAGTGGTGAAAAACACTTCGCCAGACTTAATTATTTGTGATATCATGATGCCAGAATTAGACGGTTATGGCGTGTTATTTTATTTAAGTAAAAACCCAATAACTTCAAAAATACCTTTCATTTTTTTGACAGCTAAAACTGAACGAGCAGATATGCGAAAAGGGATGAACCTTGGAGCTGATGACTATATAGCCAAACCTTTCGAGGAGATGGAGCTTTTAGAAGCTATTGAGTCTCGTTTAAAAAAGAAAGAAGTATTTGCATCTATTAAATCTTTAGAGGATAAGTGGCAAGGTTTTAAAAAGGCCGTTAAGGATTTATCTGGACTTGAGAACTTAATTCAAGATGCCGTAATAAAAGAATATCCAAAGAAAACGATTGTTTACAACCAAAATGATAAGCCAAAATTTTTATTTCGAGTGCAAAAAGGGCATGTCAGAACTTATAAGGTTTCAGAGGATGCTAAGGAGTTGGTAACAGGTATTTACGGTCCAGGCGATTTTTTTGGTTATTCAGAATTATTGAAAAAGGAAGTCTATTCAGAATACGCCATGAGTATGGAAGGTGCTGAGCTCGTATTAATCAATGCTGAAGATTTTGAAACTTTAATGCTTTCTGATAGAGATGTTTCTCTTGCTTTCATAGATATTCTAGCTGGAGATTTGCTAGAAAAAGAACAAGCGCTTCTTAGTATGGCATATAATTCGGTTAGAAAGCGTGTAGCAGATGCTTTAGTAACATTATACTATAAATATAAGTCGCAATTAGCAGATCGAGTGGAGATAACCGTTTCACGTGACGAACTGGCAAGTATGGTAGGAACAGCCACAGAGTCGGTTATTCGCATTTTAAGTGAGTTTAAAAATGATGGATTCATTAAATCTAAGGGCTCTTTAATAACTGTTGTTGACATCGAACAATTGAGTAGCTACAGATATTGATCGTTTAACTTAGCTACTTAATCTAAAATGGTTGTCAGTAGTTTATTAAATGTAAGCCAATTAACGATTGTCTAAAATTATAAAGGCTATCTTCTAATTTGTAGTGAATATTACAAAACTGCTTTTGTTTTAAAATGTTTATCCTTTAATTTTACATAAAACTTTAGTCATGTTTGAATCGGTAAATTTAGTAGACGCCTTAAATAAGGAAAAAATACATAAAGAGAAGTTCTTACAAAAGATACTTTCAGTTCTCGAATTTTCTAATGAAACTGTTAGATCGGAAGATGCTAATCTCTTTTATAAAGACAACATATCCTACTTTTATCTTTCTAGAACAAATGAGGAGATTAAGGATAGTATCTTATTACCTTCTGCTTGGGGAAAGAACGAAAATTCTGCGCTTTCAGATTTCCGAGCAAGTGATGTTTACAGTTTAGAGCAAATTCAATCTGTTTCTGCTAACTATAGATTACGCTTTTTGCCTAGTCACATGTTCAAAGGAGAAATCCCATCGGAGGCTATTGCAAAGGTGCGGCAAATTGAAGATGCAAATAGAACAATACTGAATGAGTTTTTTATAATGGCTCCTGGGGCACTTTTTAATTTAGAAGATGCTCAGAAAGACCCTTTGCTTTTCGCTAAAATAGGAGAAAATCAATTTTTACTTATTCACCGATGGGGAAAAGACCTGCACTGGACAAGGAAATTAGTTTGCTACCCACTTAGAAGTATTTATACTTTTTTTATTTCTGTGTTGATGTTATCTACTATTATAGCTTTACTTATTCCAATTGAATGGATAGATTTTGCAATGCGCTCATGGACACTGCGAGTTTGGTTAGTAGTGCATACTTTCATGGCCCTATCCGGTTTTTTTATTTTCATGGGCTCTGTTTATCAGAGAAACTTTAGCATAGCAGAATGGAATAGTAAATATTTTAATGGTTAAGATTTTGATTATTTGTTAAGGAGATTTAAAGAGGCTGTCCGAAAAGGACGGCCTTTTTTTATGCTGCGATTTTTAAGTTATG
>JAFIEX010000302.1 GCA_020832365.1 Crocinitomicaceae bacterium | reverse complement strand
AATCCACAGAGCATTATCTATAAAGTCGGTTAGAAAATACATAAAAGATAGCCCCTACGCTTCGGATGCTCCTTTGGTGGTTGACCAAAACGAACTTTGGGACTTCGATATTCAACTTTATCAAGATATATTAGTTGAAACAGGAAATACATTAACAATAACCTGTCGTGTGGCAATGCCTGAACAAGCCAAAATCATCGTAGAACCTGGCGCAAAACTAATCATTGACGGAGGTGTTGTAACTACCTTTTGCGAAAACACCTTCTGGCAAGGTATAGAAGTATGGGGTAACCACAACCTTCCCCAAACCGAGGCTAATCAAGGAGTAGTAGAGTTAAAAAACGATGGTATCATCGAGTACGCCCGCAATGGCATCCGTGCCATAAAGCGCCTTTCGAGCGGCTACGATTGGTCCAAAACAGGTGGTATCGTGCGATGTATGAGTGGTACATTTAAAGACTGTAGGAGGGGAATAGATAACGTATGAAAACTGTTAAAAATTCGCAAAAACCAAAAACAACCATTATATTTGAAAGTATAAAATTTCTTTTTTAATAAAAACACCCAATTGCTTCCGCAAAACACACCAACAATTACAAAGATTTTTTTTACTGAACTTAAAATAAAAATAGTTGATTATGAAACAGTTCCTAGTGATACTTTTATTAAGTCATTGCGCGCTTACACAAGAAGAATTTTCTTTTACCCTCTACTTTGAAGATGCAGTTGGAAATAAAGACTCGTTGATTTTGGGGTATGATGAAAATGGAACACAGTTGTTAGACGAACAATTTGGTGAAGTGGATATTTCTGACCAACCATGGGATAGTGTTTTTGAGGTGAGGGCGAGTAATCTACTTAATTATACGGATATGGAAGCATGGCCAAGTGTTAATCCGCCTGCTTTTCAATCTAAAAAACAGATAGTAGTACAACCAGAATGCCCAAGTGGTTGTTATACTCATACTCCTGAACCCCCAAGTCTTTCAATTGGGATAAAAGCAAAAAATTTCCCAATTACAATCACTTGGGATTATACAATTTTTGAACAGGACACCTGCCTTTACGGAACCCACATATCGTGGGAGCAATTTGCAATGTCGAAAGTTCCAGCTTTTACATTGAATTCCTCTTTATTATTTGAATTAAGTGGCTTTATTAATTATTTTTCAGAATCTTATTTTATTCAAGAAAGTGACACGATAGGTATCTTATGGTTACAGTTTTGTAGTGAACATTTTTTAAGTACTCAAGAAATTATTCAGGGAGACCATAGTGACAAAGTAATGGTTTATCCTAATCCAGCATCAGATCAAATTCAAATCACTATTTCAGAAGAAAATAAAACCATCAGATCAGTTGATATTATGGATTTTAATTCCAATCGAATTATAAAAAAGGATTTTACACAGAATGACTTACCAAAAACTATTGATATCACCAAGCTTCATGCAGGAGTTTATTTTGTAAGAATTCATTTTCAAAATTATAGTATAACAAAGAAAATATTAAAAATTTAATGAAAAAATCTATTTTAACCTTTAAGAAAATTGCAATTGTTTACCTAGCCTTTTTATACGGTAATTACACTTGTGCGCAAGTGGTCGATCCAATAGAGTGCGGAACCATTTTTTTTGACAATTCAGAATCTTTTTTAACAAATTGTTCTTTAGAGTCTCCTGATTGGATAGACTTTTACAGGCATAAAGAATCTTATATACCTAAAGAAGAAGATGAACCTATTATAGTTCATGTCAATCTGAATATTTGGCAAAGGTCTGACGGCACCGGAAACTTAATAGAAAATCAACAAACGTTAGACCGAATCCATCAGATATTTGAATGGGTTGATGGGCATTATCACAATTTGACAGATTTTGGAATACCTCTTTCATACCCTGTAAACAATTTAAGTGATTCTAAAATCAGAATTCAATTGGATTCCATCTTTTTTTACCAAGACCCTAGTACTGATTCCTCATTTTATTATGGTCAATTTCAACACACATTAGGTTGTACAGGCGTTATGTATAACCACTATCCAAGTATATCATTACTGCAAAATTATTTACAGTTAAATCACCCCCATAGAAAAAGAGCACTAAATATTCATCTTACAGGTGGAGAATGGTGTGGAGTAGGTGGTTTCATCACTAATGGTGCAATCCAGTCTTTTTACAAAAGAACACCTGATATGGCTACTGACAATATTCATGACTGGTGGTTTGGCCTTCATTTCGCCCATGAAATTGGTCATGCTTTGGGTCTCAGACATACTTACGATTCTCCAGGGGATCAAAGTTGTAATACAAGTAATTTTAACTTTCTTTGGGATCTTTACGACACTATAGCAAACACATCACCATGTCCTCCAAATCAATCAGCATGTAATGTTTGTTTAATCCCTTCTGGTCCAAATAATAACAACGTTATGGGAGGAGGAAACATTAGCCATGTTTCTAATTTACAAAAAGGGTTTATGCACAGACAGCTGAGATCTCTTACACATGGTTTTATAAGTAATCACGCAACAGCATACTTTGAAACTCCAAAAGAAATTAACAAATCAGAAACGTGGGATTTTCCATTGAAAATGTTCGAGAATTTAGTGATTAAATCGGGTAATACTTTAACCATAAAATGCGAAGTACAATTTCTTCCCGAAGCCAAAATAATTGTCGAACCCGGTGCTAAGTTAATTATAGATGGAGGTAAACTTACAAATGAAAATTACTATAGAACCTTCTGG
>JAFIEX010000301.1 GCA_020832365.1 Crocinitomicaceae bacterium | reverse complement strand
GCCATAATAAAACGGTCTTCTACAGGGTCATAAAATAATTTAGGATCGTAATAAAGACTAACAGCTCCGCCTCCTACAAACGGCCTAAGAAAGACAACTGATTGATCAAAATGAATAGAATCTCCAGCCAAATTGTGCGCGTACATTGATGAATTCATTGCAACCAATGCGATGTTATCGTTATTAATCGCTAAAGTATTATCGCTAGGAATACCAGCCTGATTGATAATAACATTGCCATTTGGTAATGCTCTTTGTGGGATAAATGTTAGTCCAATTTCAGGACCTGGTGAAGTTTTGGATGGGATTGCTTTATTCTTTTTAGTTACTCTTTCTTGGTAAAACGCGCGAGATTTAATTTTTTGTTGCAATAAGTAAGACTTTGCACCTGGCCCATCTGGCCTTGGCGCTTCTAAGTTTTTGAGTATTGCATTAAAATCAGGTGCAAGATCCCTTGGGTCATTAGTATGTTTTAAGGGAATTTGATAGGTACGCTTTTCTAAAGAAATTTCTTGCGCTATTAAGTCTTGATAAGCTATAGTTAACAAAACGAAGAGAATCGTTTTTAAAACGGTATTCAGAAGCTTCATCATTTTTTTTTTTTGCTAAAAATAGTAATTTTTCACGATTTTTTGAATGCGTAATCCAAAAATCATAATTTTGAACTTAACCATTTTGCTGCGATATCCAATTTGTAAAATTTTAAAACTATTAGATCGCTGTTTTTTGTTGCTGCTAAAGTTTTATTGGTCGATTTTTAGATTAAAACAAAAGGGTGATTTCGAATTCTTTTATGTGAAGAAAAGCCTCATAATCTAGAGCATTTTCTGCCTTTTTGTTAAATATTTTAAGAGGACATCGGTTAACGGCTGGTTAATATCTAAAGTAACAAAATCAATGCGATTTTTTAAACATTCGCTTTCAACCTTTTTGAAGTAGTTTTGAATACTATTTTGGTATTTTTCTTTGATTTGATTTGGACTCAACTTCATTTTTTCTCCAGTCTCCATATCCACAAATTGGTAAGGTCTATTTTGAAAATCGAAATCCAACTCTATTGCTTTATCTATCACATGGAAAAGCACGACCTCGTGTTTATTATGCTTCATGTGTTGTAAGCCTTCAATGGTTCTTTGTAGTTGAGCTTCATCCTCTAACATGTCAGAAAAAACAAGTATCAAACTTCTTTTATGGCTGAGCTCTGCAACATCGTGTAATGCTTTAGCAGAAACTGTATTAGTAGGGCTTTTATCATTGTAATTATGCAACTTTTGCTCTAATTCCGAATATAAAAAATGATGGTGGCTTACAGATGACTTACATTCGGAGTGGAACGTAAGCTCATCTGTAAAAAAAGAAAGACCAACTGCATCTCTTTGTTTTTTTAGTAGTTCAATGAGTGAAGCAATCGCATAAATGGCATAATGAATTTTACTTAATTTATCAGGCTGGAACTGAAAGTACATGGAAGATGAACAGTCCAACATGATTTGACAACGTAAATTTGTTTCTTCTTCATACTTTTTTGTAAAAAGCTTTTCCGTTCGCGCATACAGCTTCCAGTCCACATGACGAGTTGATTCCCCTGAATTGTACAGTCGGTGTTCTGCAAACTCTACAGAAAAACCATGGAATGGGCTCTTATGCAGTCCAGTAATAAAACCTTCCACAACTTGTTTTGCCAAGAGTTCCAAGCTACCAAATTTGGACAACTGTGTTTTATCTATTTTACCCATCACCAATTTTTGTTTGGACAACTTAATTATACTTGACTAATGAGTTAAATATTGAGACAACCAACTCCATCTAATAATTCAATAAGTCATTTAAACCTTTTGCTACTTTTTCAGCGTTTGGCAAAAGCGTTGCTTCTAAAATGCTATTCAGCGGAATAGCAGGGGTATCTATTGAACCTACTAAGCCAACTGGTGCATCCAAATATTCGAAGCAAGCTCTTTGAACTTTACCGGCAAGACCTTGAGTAAAGGAGCATTCAACTGATTCTTCTGTAACCATTAAAACTTTTCCATGTCGTTTGGCTACCATATAAATTGCCTCTTCATCTATTGGGCTTAAGGAACGTAAATCTATCAACTCTACGCGTCCTTCAAATTGTTGCATAGCCTCCAAAGTCCAATATACACCACGCCCATAAGTAATTACTGCGCAGCTTTCACCATTTTCTATATATTTTGCATCCGCAGATTTTACTACTCGGGCTTTTCCTATAGGAACCACATAGTTTTCGTCTGGCTCTACACTCATAGCTCCTTCTGTCCCAGGTATTTTGGACCAATACAACCCTTTATGTTCCAAAATAACAACAGGGTTAGGATCATAAAACGCCGCTTTCATTAGTCCTTTTAAATCTGCACCAGTAGAAGGATAGACTACTTTGATTCCACGAATATTGGTTAGCACAGATTCCACACTTGAAGAGTGGTAGGGACCTCCAGAACCATAAGCTCCAATCGGCACTCTAATTACGGCATGCACGGGCCATTTTCCGTTTGATAGATAATAACTT
This sequence comes from Crocinitomicaceae bacterium, assembly GCA_020832365.1. GTDB lineage: Bacteria > Bacteroidota > Bacteroidia > Flavobacteriales_D > Crocinitomicaceae > JAFIEX01. Next base: position 226 of record JAFIEX010000301.1, on the reverse strand, counting down.
CTGCTTAATTCTGTGAATAATTGATTCAGTCCAGGCCAGATATAGTCAGCAAACTGCACTTCAACCATTGGTTTTAGACCAACAGCTGACATACCAACAGTGCTCCCAATAATAAATGCCTCTTGGATTGGTGTGTTGAAAACTCGGTCATCTCCAAATTTTTGGGCAAGGGTCGCTGCTTCTCTAAAAACACCTCCGAGACGCCCGCCTACATCTTGACCATAAA
>JAFIEX010000300.1 GCA_020832365.1 Crocinitomicaceae bacterium | reverse complement strand
GCTTGCCACTGGTGAATATTTCTGCAGGATTGAATGAAAGGATAGTTGAGAGGACAAATGCATTAAGTAAGAAGTACATGCAATGATTATATTGTTGTAAGTCAATAACATATTCGTTTGTTTTTAGCCTAGAGTGTGCTCTGGGCTTTATTTTTGATAGTCTATTGGATCTATTTAGATGCTGTTAAATTATCCTCTGAATTAACTTTTTGAAATCATTTAGGCCAATTTACTCCCATTCAATAATACATCTAAGGTAAATTCTCCTCCCATCCCAAACGCCTATTTCAAAACGAATTACTATCTTAGCGAAAAAGTATTTTAAACAATGTTCAACAATTTTTTTTGGTTACTTATTTTTTGCAGTTTTTTTCTCATTGATGTTATCGGACAAAACCAAAAAGAAATCTATCCTAGTAGTTATTTTTGGAATAAAAATGAAGCAGCTCAATTTTTTGGTGACTCTCCTTATGGGGTTGGGGCGGATGTAATTCACCGACGTGGTTCTGTTTTGAATAACGGCAATCCTTTTGAGCGACATCTGCGCACCAGCGTCCGACCTTGGTTTCACATGCAGTTCGGTCCTGATGCAAGACTTTCTTTAAGTCCATTGGGTTATTTCACTACTAATGAATATATTGCCATCCCTGAGGATTTCGGCAGGGCAAGCTCTTATGAATTGCGTTCGACAATCCAGTTTTTTCACCACCAGAAACAAATGATGGGTAAAATCATGCATACTTGGCGGTATCGCCTAGAATTTAGAAATAGATTGACAGATGGGGCAGAGGAGTTCACCAACTTCATGCGATTCCGTTTTCGCTATCGTTTTAGATACATCATTAACGCACCAGATTTCTACACCCAAGGAATGTGGTACACCAATGCATCGTTAGAGCTCGGATTGAATATGGGTAGTCCTGTTGTTTTCAATACATTTAATCAAAGTCGATTATATGTTGGGCTAGGCAGGAGGATTTTCAACTCTGCCCGTTTAGAGTTGCGCTATGTTGATCGATTTAGATCCAGAGGCTCTGGTTTTCAGATGGATAGAGGAAGAGGAGTGATGCTTGCCATAAATATAGATCAAGCAAGTATCTTGGGTAGAAAATATACACAACCTGTCCGATATGCGGATTAAAATAAAGTAATTATGAATACTCGCTTAATAACGATAATAGCAATTAGTTCTTCATTTTTGGCAATCGTTTTTTTTGCCGTTAGAAACTATCAATTAGTCAATCACTTAGAACAATATCATAAATTAGTCATTGGCGACCAATATTTTATTGAGGGAGATGTTGACTCTGCATTCTATTGGTACGATCAATTGAATCAAGATTTGTTAATTGATGAGTTCTATACCTACCGTAAATTGGGAGCTGATAACCAAAGCAGCCTGCCGCTCGTTGGTTACGGATTGACCAATAAAATAAAAGGGATTTTAGAACAGTGTTCAGGAATAAAAGTAGAGTTAAATGATAGTTTATCAAATGAGGACTTGCTTTCAGAGTTAAGTCTTTGCTTATCAGATTTGAAGCGTAAAAAAATGACGATGCGTGAATCATTATCTTCTTCAATAGATACAAATTTACTTGGTCAAACTTCTGAAGGTTTTTTAAGTTTTAAAGATAATAATGGCGTTCAGGTATATTATTTTGGTGAAAAACAGGACTCAATGGCACATGGTTTTGGCAAAGGTATTTGGAGCAATGAAAACATTTACGAAGGTGAGTGGAAAAATAATCTTCGTCATGGCAAGGGGGTTTTTCGGACAAAATACGGTGATTTTTATGATGGAGCGTATTACGAAGGAAGAAGAAATGGATTTGGAACCTATTACTTTAGGAATGGGGACTATTATACAGGAGAATGGAAAGATGGAAAACGCTCAGGATTCGGTACAGTTTTGAGTGCAGCAGGCGATACTTTAGTGCATGGGTTTTGGGAGAATGATAAGTTTGATCGAAGAAGGACCCGTCAGGAGGGATTGCGATAAATTTTTAATTCACAAATCATTGGAATACTTAGTTTTTTATAAAAGGAACAAGTAACTCAAATCGTGGAATATTAACTTTGAAGTACATTTCCGAAGAAACTGGGGAAATAGCTTTGAATTGATAGTGTCCTTCCATAAAGCCGATTTCGGAGAACAACTCGCAACCAGAAGTGTACACATAGGATTCATTAGCGTCTAAAATAGGTTGTTCACCTACGACACCTTGACCATTAATGAAATGTACTCCCATAGCAGTATCAAAAATTTTCCAACTTCTTTCCTTTAACTGTACTGGGAAATTGTTAAGATTTTTAATGTAAATGGTATAGTTAAAGAAGTGCGAGGATCTTTGCACGTCAGACAAGTCCTCGCGATACATGATTTCAACGGAAATTCGAACGCCCTGTGTTGTTGCTGTATTCATCATCACAAATTTTAGACAAAATAAGAAAAAAAAACAACTATTTCATTATAACAGTCATAAGTATTAAACGTTTTATAAATTTCTTTATTATAATGAATTCTTGAATTAATAAGTTCTTTCAAAGTTAAATTTAAGCAAATGATTTAAGTTTTAATATGTCATATTCGAAACACTAGTTAAATTTTGTTATTTAGAATTATTATAAATTGTTAAAACCTATTCCGATTACCATTAAAGAATGCTTTCAAGTCCAACAAATTTATATTTTTGCCTTTCAAAATTAACGTATTTATAACATGTCAAAGACGGTTAAACTTAAAAAAGGGCTTGATATCAATCTGCTT
>JAFIEX010000299.1 GCA_020832365.1 Crocinitomicaceae bacterium | reverse complement strand
CTCTCGCCACCGCACGTTTGGTTCCAATCTTCGAATAATTTTGGTTCCTACTAAAGATTAAAATGGAACAGGAAAATTTGTAGTCACATCAACATTTTTAGTCTGTAATAAACTTATTTTTTTTAATAATTTGCATGATTTTAAGGATATTAAATTTGGTGTTTTGATTTTTTTTATTAATTTTAGTTAAAATTAAGCTAGTTTAACACAAAGCATGAAACTTAAAACAACATACACTTTTACACTATTCATATTTTGTTGTGAAATAGCTTTTTCTCAGATTCTATTTGAAAACACTTATCAAGATAATGGTGAAGTATCTGGAGAAAGTATTACAATGACTTCTGATAGTGGATTTGTAATTACAGGGTTCACTAATCCAACAGGGGGGTTCTTTGGTCAAGAAGTCCTTTTAATGAAAATAGATAAAAATGGGGATCACGTATTTTCAACTTATTTTGGTGGTGTTGGTTTTGACATAGGGAGGTCAGTGATTGAAACTTATGATAAAGGTTTTGTATTGTGTGGTTCATTTGCGTCTTCGTTAACTGTTAGTGATAATATGTACATCATTAAAACAGACAGTGCTGGTAACTTTCAATGGGAAACTATAATTGGTGATACGCTAAGTGACTGGGCTACAGACTTAATAGAGATTCCTTCTGATAGTAGTTTAATTGTTTCTGGTTGGCTGGATGAAATTCCAGCTATAGTTAAGCTTGATAAGAATGGTGATACTCTTTGGGCAAAACGATACGATCAATATTTAGGTCGAATTAATTCTATCACACACACTTCTAATGATGAATTTCTATTAGCTGGTTTAGCTCAAGGTCAAAAAGGATTAATAATCTTAACTGATAGTCAAGGTAATGAAATTTGGAGTAAAACTATTGATGGAAATGGTTCGGAACAATACTATGGTTCAGCTGAATTACAAAATGGTAAATTTGTTGTCGCAGGAAGGACTTTAGAAAACTCTGAACCTCCAAATGCAAATGCTATTTTAAGATATTTTAGTCAGAATGGTGAATTAATAGATTTTCAAACTTTTGGTTTGGATAAACAAGACCATTTTGAAGGTTTGATAGTTGATAATAACAATCTAGTCGCTGTTGGTAGAACAAATCTTTTTAAAGACAACACCAATACTATTCGTGGATTAATTGTAAAAGTAGATTTAGATGATGAATTATCATACAATGATGTACTAGGGAGTGACACTATTAACTCTTTATCTCTTAATGATGTAGCATTAACTCACGACGGTTATTATATGGTTTGTGGTCTTCTTAGTAATAGTACAGGGGCTCATGTTTATGTGGCAAAACTTGATGTTACTGGTGCCGTACTTGATGTCAACATTTATCAAGAAAACGAAACTTTTGAAGTTAATTTATTTCCTAATCCAATGCAGATGAAATCAACATTGTCGTTTTCTAGACCAATAGAAACTGAATGCGATTTGATTATATTTTCATCCAAAGGTAAAATGGTTAAATCAGATAAAATTAGTTCTGGTTCATTAGAGTATAGTTTGCATCGCGATAATCTTTCTCCAGGTGTTTACTATATAAATATAATTAGTAACAGTAATAAATATCTAAAAAAGTTAATTATAAATTAAAATCATATATCATGAAATCAAATCTTTTACTCAAAAAACAAGCCCTAACTATCTTATTAGGCATTTCAACATCTCTTGTGTTTTCACAGTCTCAAAAACATGTTTGGTACTTGAAAAATCAAGAAATTGATTTTTCAACATCTATACCAACTGTTTCACCAATTTCTCCTTCTTTTGGTGCAGGAGGTGAGGATATTGATCATGAAACCGGGAGTGGAGTGCATAATTCCGATGGTGATAAAATACTCTCTGTTTTTAATTCTGTGGTTTATTCTCAATATGGGCCAATTGGAGCTTTTGATTTTTTTGAACGCGCAGTAAGTCCCCCGCTTTTTATTCCAAAACCAGATTCTCCATGTAGTTACTTTATCGTATACTCATCGCGTAACCCATTTATTCAAAATCCTGATTTCCCAACAAGTCGCTGTTTTATGTTGATAGGAAGTTCTTCTTAATACAACAAGTATTATGCAGAGGTAGACCTTTCTGCAAATTCGGGAAATGGAGCAATAATTTCTAATGGTAATGAAATAAGTGAATGTACTAATTTTGCTCCAAACCCCATTGCTGTTAGCAAAGAATTGCAAAACGGTAATCGCTATTTATACCTACTTGGGTTTGGTTCTGTAATTAATAATCAGTCAACAAGCCAAATATTAAAATACGAAGTGTCTTCGAGTGGTATAAATCTCGTATCTACTATTCTAACAGATACACAATTTAACAATGTTCAATCTCTTGAGTTAGAATTATCAGAAGATAGAACAAAGTTAGCTTTTGCAAATTCAAATGGCAACAAAGCTTACGTTATTCATTTGAACCCATTAACTGGTGATTTAAATCCGACAGCAGGCAATCAAGGTAATGGCGTTAGTGAGTTTACAATTCCATCCTCCTCTAATATGCTAACAGGAGTTGAATTTTCTCCAAGTGGTGAAAACTTATTTATTGGTTCTAAAGATGATGGAATATTTTTTGTTGAAATCAATTCAAGTACTGTAAGTAATAACCCTATAGTTGGTTCTGATGACTACGGTAACTCTTATCTAGAGCTTGCTTATGAGCCAACAGGTATTCAAAGAATTTATGCGGTTTCTGATGATCCTTCTGGTACTCAAAGTATGGGTGTCTTAACAGGTATTA
>JAFIEX010000298.1 GCA_020832365.1 Crocinitomicaceae bacterium | reverse complement strand
GGTACAGCAATGGTTATCGAGTTAGCCAAGCATTTCGCAGCGCTAGAAAATAAGCTGAAACGAAGCATAATTTTTATTTGTTTTGATGCAGAAGAAAGTGGGCTCCATGGCGCATATCACTTTGTGGCAAATCCTCCTGTTCCACTAAATCAAATTAAATTAATGTTCAGTTTAGATATGGTTGGCATGCTGAACACCTACAAGGGGTTAGATATCAAAGGGATAGGCTTGCTTAGTGGTGGGTTAAATGTTTTTCAAGAGGCTGCAAAAGCGCAAGGTATAAAGCTTAAAGATACTTCTGCAAAGGTTGAGCAACAAACTGATACCGCCCCATTTGGAAATGTTGGTATTCCTGCTGTACATGTTTTTACGGGTTTAGTTTCGCCTTATCACAAACCAACGGATAAATGTGATTTATTGGAGTATGACGGCATGGAAAGAATAGAAAAGCTAATGATTAGAGCTATTAGTGAGCTAGGAAATATGCCTGAATTGAAACCAGATGATAATATTAGTGTGGATAAAATCATTGCAGGAGGGAAAAAGCCTTTCTTTTATTTTGGTTTAACCCTGCAGAATGGCTGGGGGACTTTTGATTTTACTGACGAGTTTTTTAGAGGTAGAAGCACTTATACTGGGGCGCTAGGAACTTCTATGCAGTTCAGATTAAGTAAAAACTTTAGGTTAGTTAATCATTTATTGTTGGATTTAAACGGAAGTAACGTGCCTGATGGCGTGGCGAGGAGATTGTCTTTTACGGCGCCAGTAATGCTGCAAATTGCAAGTAGTGATGCGAGTAATGATTTTTTCCGAGTATATGGTAATCTTGGTGCTTTCTATAGATATAACTTTTTCAATTCCTTTGGTGGCACTTCCATAGACTTTGATAATGATTTTCGTAATGAAGAATGGGGGATGTCTGTGGGGCTAGGTGTTCAAATAATGAAGTTTGATGTTTATTATAATTATAGAAGATCGCTTTCTCAAAATAGAGTAAATGGTTTAAATTTCCAAGACATCAACCAAGTTGTTGGTGTTAGTTATCGATTGTTCTAGTTAATAAACGCTGAAATAGCGTATTTAAAAAGACAAAGTTTATTGATTGTGCTTAAAAAAACTGACTTTAATCAGTTTTTTAAATTTTGTTAGTTTAAAATCATTCTTAATTGCTATATTTACAAGTGAGATAGCTAATTTTTATTTATGCAGTATTCAAATATTCAATTCGATAAAAACCACAATGTCGAATTTTACAAAACCCTTCAAAAGAGAGTAAGGGGTTATTTTAAGGAAAATCAAATTACTAGATATGGTGATTATAGAATGGTTTTAAAGACCATATTTATGTTGGCCTTATATCTGGTGCCGTTTATTTTGCTTCTAACCGTTGTTAATTCAGTATGGTTAGCCCTGTTAATGTGGGTGCTAATGGCTTTCGGAATGGCGGGAGTAGGCCTATCTATTATGCATGATGCAAATCATGGGGCTTATTCTAAGAATAAAAAAGTAAATAGCTGGATGGGTGCAGTGTTGTATCTTGCTGGCGGAAGCGATGCGATGTGGCGAATTCAACACAATGTGCTTCATCATACTTACACAAATGTTACTGGTATGGACGATGATATCGATCCAGGTGCTGTAATGCGTTTTAGTCCACATGAGAAAAGAAGAAAGTTCCACAAGTATCAGCACATCTATGCTTGGTTTTTATATGGTATGATGACACTTATGTGGATTACAACCAAAGACTTTAAGCAGCTTTACAGGTACAAGAAGATGGGGTTGACCCAGACGCAGTCGGGGTCTTACAATAAGCTTTTAGCGATTACAATAATTTCTAAATTGCTTTATTACGCAGTCTTCTTAGTCTTGCCATTAATTTTCACCCCCATAGCTTGGTATTTTACTGTTTTAGGATTTTTCCTAATGCATTATATAACAGGTTTTATTTTGGGTTGTATTTTTCAACCAGCGCATGTTGTGCCAACATCTAATTACCCGCTACCTGATGAATCTGGAAATATCAAGGCGGATTGGGCGGTTAGTCAGTTGCTGAATACGGCGAATTTTGCACCTAAAAGTAAATTGTTATCATGGTATGTTGGCGGATTGAACTTTCAAATTGAGCACCATTTATTCCCAAATATTTGTCACGTTCATTATAAGAAGTTATCAAGAATTGTAAAGAAAACAGCGGAAGAATTTAATTTACCTTATCATTCTCAGAAAACTTTTTGGGGTGCTTTAAAGGTTCATGGTCAGATGCTCAAGCAACTAGGTACTAAAGATTAGTCAGTATTTTTGTCTATTCACTTTGAAATATTGGTTAAATTAATCAGTAACTTCAGAAAGTATTGCGTATTTTTGTCGCATATCAAACCGATTATTTATGTCTGCTAAAACTTTTATAGTTCCGCATGATTTCACTTCAAGAGCGGATTGCGCTTTGAAACATGCCGTTACAACTGCCAAATTTGTTGGTGCTACAGTTTACGTTCTGCACGTAGTTCCTAAAGATAAAAACATTAAGGAGGCTGAGGCGAAACTACTCAATTTATTAAAGGGAATTGATAGTAAAGGTGTGGAACTTATTCCGAAAATTAGGGTTGGTAATATTTTTGATGATATCGGTGACTTTGCTGCTGAACATCATGCAGAGTTGATTTTTATGGGTACGCATGGCGCTTCTGGATGGCAGCACATTGCAGGATCACATGCTTTAAAAGTTGTAACTCACTCTTCTGTTCCTTTTATTATTGTTCAGGAAAAAGAACCAGGAGAGA
>JAFIEX010000297.1 GCA_020832365.1 Crocinitomicaceae bacterium | reverse complement strand
GTTCGGAATATTTGGTTCTTTGGGTTATTCCGTGTTTACGATGCAGAATTATTGAATAGGAGGTTGGGGGCAGGGTGTTTTTACTGTAGGGTCGTATTGCAATACGACCCTACAGTAAAAACACAATTTTTTTTGGAAAATCATTTGATCGGATTGATTTCATGACTACTAATTATTTCCAATAACAACGCACCAAACCATTCATTTTTCAAATTATAAAACTATCCAATGGCTAATGTGTTTATAATTAAAAGTATTTGACACAATAACAAACATGATTTTAACAACAGCAAACATCAGCGAGTTACCCTCACGTTATCGAGCACATTTGTTTCAATCCATCAGCGGGGTGAAAAGTGCGAACTTACTGGGGACAATTGACAAACAAGGAAACACCAATTTATCCATAATTAGCTCTGTGGTTCATTTTGGTTCCAATCCACCAATTTTGGGATACGTGCAGCGACCACAAACCGAAGAAAAGCACTCATTAGACAATATAAAAGCAACAAAGTTTTACAGCTTCAATGTTGTGCCAGCAAACATTATTGCACAAGCCCATCAAACATCAGCAAAATATGACAAGTTAACATCTGAGTTTGAAGCTACTGGCCTTACGCCTTATTTCCATGAAAAGTTTAATGCGCCATTTGTAAAGGAAAGTCAAGTCAAAATTGGATTAGAATTGCTGGAAATTATTCCCATCAAACACAATGGAACACAACTGGTTTTGGGTCAAGTCGTATTCGTAGAAATTCCAGATGAACACGTCACAAAGGATGGAGTAGTAGCACACGATCAATTAGAAACAGCGGGCATAATTGGGTTGGATACTTATGTAAAAATAGATAAATTAGCACGATTTAGTTACGCAGAACCAACTAAAGGACTTACAAAATTGTAACAATATGAGGGTATTTTGGCATCGTAGAGATTTGCGTATAACAGATAATGCCGGACTGTATAAAGCCTTAAAAAATGGGGGTGATGTTTTTCCCATTTTTATTTTCGATACGTCTATTTTAGATGAATTACCCAAAAACGACCAGCGGGTATTATTCATTCACCAAGAAATAACCCAATTAAAAAGGGAATATCAAGCCCTTGGAGGTGACCTCAAAGTATATTATGGGAAGCCTTTAGCAATTTGGAAGGAAATAATTTCGGAATTTCACGAGCTACAAGAAGTTTTCTGCAACCGAGATTATGAACCTTATGCCCTAGAACGTGACCAACAAGTATTTGAGTTGTTGAAAAGTCACAATATTGCCTTCAAAGGAGCCAAAGATCATGTGATTTTTGAAAAAAATGAAGTGTTAAAGGATGACGGAACACCCTACAAAGTCTTTACACCTTATTCACGGAAATGGAAATCATTGGTCAATGAATTTTATTTAAAATCTTATCCCGTTGAGCAATATTTAAGTCATCTAAAGCAAATCACAGAAAAATCCCCATTAATTTCCTTAAAAGAAATGGGGTTTTCTACCGAACAAACAGTAGAATTCCCTAAAAAAGAAGTAGATAAAGTGGTGGTTAAAAACTATCACGAAACCAGGGATTTACCAGCTATAAAAGGCACAACAAGAATGAGTTTGCATTTGCGTTTTGGAACAGTTTCTATTCGACAATTGGCGAGAAAAGCCTATGCCAACGAAAAATACTTAAACGAACTTATTTGGCGGGATTTTTACCAAATGATCATTTTTCATTTTCCTTATTCTGTGAAAAATTCATTTAAACCGGAATACGACAAAATCAAGTGGGAAAACGACAAAGAAAAATTTGAACTTTGGTGTAAGGGCAAAACAGGTTATCCTATTGTGGATGCTGGAATGCGGGAACTAAACGCTACGGGATTTATGCACAACCGCGTGCGTATGGTCGTAGCCAGTTTTTTAACCAAACACTTATTGATTGACTGGCGATGGGGCGAAGCCTATTTTGCCGAAAAACTGTTGGATTTTGAATTGGCCAGTAATGTTGGGGGTTGGCAATGGGCGGCTTCATCAGGTGTTGATGCGCAGCCCTATTTCCGCGTTTTTAATCCAGAAAGTCAACAACAAAAATTTGACAAGGAGCTCAAATACATCAAAAAATGGGTGCCTGAATACGGAACATCGCGTTATCCAGAACCAATAGTAGAACATAAAACAGCGAGAGAAAAGGCAATTGAAACTTTTAAATTATCGCTTCAAAACTAATAATAAAAACAAGTATATGGCAGTAAAAATTGGCGACAAATGTCCATCGTTTAAGCTGAAAAATCAGCATGGTGAATTAATAGATACAGCACAATGGATTGGTAAACAAAAAATGGTGATTTACTTTTATCCCAAAGACCAAACGACAGGCTGCACAAGACAGGCATGTTCTTTTAGAGATGCTTATGAGGATTTTAAAGAAATCGGTGCTGAGGTGATTGGTATTTCAGGTGATGATGAACAAAGTCACCGTCGTTTTGCAGAAAAATATCAGTTACCCTTTATTTTATTGGCTGATGAACGAAAAGTGGTACGCCGACTATTTGATGTTCCAACCAATCTATTTGGATTTTTGCCAGGAAGGGTAACCTACATCATTGATGAACAAGGAATTGTAAGAGACATCTTTAATGCGCAATTAAATATCGAGGGACACATTCAGCGGGCCTTGGCGGTGTTGAAGTAGATAAGAATTAAGTCCGCCTCAATCTCTTTTATCATAAAATAATTACTTTTGCCCAAAATTCAATCCATGATAACGCTGAACGATTACAATTTTGAAGGAAAAAGAGCCCTGATACGTGT
>JAFIEX010000296.1 GCA_020832365.1 Crocinitomicaceae bacterium | reverse complement strand
TATACATATTTCGCAAAACAAGTTTATCTTTGTTGGCGATCGAAGAAAATTAAAAAGCGGAGTTGAAAATTGATCTATGGACTATAATAGCATAAATGAAAGCATTTAAAGCACTGTATAAAGCCACATTTCTGTATCCATGGCGAGCGCTTGCCACCATTTTCTTCAATATACTATTTGTGATTTTCAACTTGCTTTCTTTGGTGCTGTTTGTGCCTTTTTTACAAGTGATTTTTCCATCTGAAGAAAAAGCGGATACCATTATTTCACAGCCAAAATGGAGTAATGAAGGCCTTGCTGGTTTCATCGATTACGTAAAGAGCTATTATGAGTTTTTTATGCATGAAATGGCTGCAAAGGATCCTAAAAACGCGCTTTTTTTTGTTTGTGTTTCTGTAGTGATTGCCTTCTTCTTGAAAAATCTCTTCAGGTATTTGGCGATTTACCACCAATCGCAACTGCGTTTTGCGGTGGTGCGTGATTATCGCGATAGACTGTTTCAAAAATCCATGCGCCTGCCCATGTCTTATTTTACGGAAGAAAGGAAAGGAGACTTAATGTCGCGTATGAACAGTGATGTAAATGAAATTGACTTGGCGGTAATTGCTGTACTCGAATTACTCTTTCGCGATCCCCTATCTGTTTTAATTACCATCAGTGTTTTGGTCTATTGGAGTCCTGCTTTGACCTTGTTTTCTTTTATTTTACTTCCCATTTCTGCCTTGATTATTGCTGCAATCGGAAAAAGCCTAAAGCGAACAGCAAAAAAAGGACAAGAGCAACTTGGAACGCTCTACTCTTTTTTAGATGAATACTTAGGGGGTATTCGCATTGTAAAAGCATTTAATGCTACTGGAAAAACCATTACCCATTTTGCGAGCATCAACCTACATCACCAAAAATTAGGCACGAGGGCCTTGCGAAAAAGAGATTTAAGCTCTCCTTTGAATGAGTTTTTGGGTGCTGTAGTTATGGTAATGATTGTTTGGTACGGTGGATCAATTATTTTAGATGGTAAGGGAGAATCAGGATTTACTGGGAACGAATTTATTGGATTTATTGTGGTGTTTTCACAGCTGCTTGTTCCTGTGCAAAACATCGCTAAAAACTTTGCTAACCTCAGTAAAGCAAAAGCCTCTCAAGACAGGATTGATGAGATTTTAAACACGGATGAGGTCATTCACGACCCTGTGCATCCCCAACGCTTAAATGGACTTACAACGCAAATCACCTTTGAAAAAGTCAATTTTGCATACCAACAAGAGCCTGTTTTACAGGATATTTCTTTTGCTATTCCTAAGGGAAAAACGGTCGCGCTGGTGGGTGAATCAGGTAGTGGTAAATCTACCATTGCCGACTTACTTCCCCGTTTTTATGATCCAACTTCTGGTCAGATTTGTATTGATGGCACACCGATTACATCAGTAAAAGTGCATGATTTACGCAATCTAATCGGCGTTGTAACACAAGAGTCCATTCTTTTTAACGATACTGTTTATGCTAACATTTGCTTTGGGCAAGATCAGGTAAAAGAAGCCGAGGTGATTCAAGCTGCAAAAATTGCCAATGCCCACGAATTCATCATGCAATTGGAAAATGGCTACCAAACGGTTATTGGCGAACGTGGGAACAAGCTCTCTGGAGGTCAAAAACAACGAATCAGTATAGCTCGTGCTGTATTGAAAAACCCACCAATAATGATTTTGGACGAGGCCACTTCGGCATTGGATACGGAAAGTGAAAAGCTGGTACAAGAAGCCTTAGAAAACTTAATGCGTAATCGAACATCTTTGGTAATTGCGCACCGTTTGAGCACCATTAAAAATGCCGATTTAATTATTGTACTTAAAAAGGGTAAAATTGTTGAAACGGGCACGCACCAGTCACTTTTCGAATTAAAAGGACATTATTATCATTTGAGCACACTTCAGGGTGTTTAATAAACGCTGAGCAATGCAACACGAAGACAATCCAAAAAGCATCAAGTATTACGTCAAAAGATGGATTTTAGCAAAAGGAAGTTGGTGGGAGAATAAAATAGTCATCGATTTTCCAGCGGGTAATGGTGTAACAACTAAGTTGCTCCATGAGGCCAAGGCGAAGGTTGTACCAATGGATCTATTTCCTGAATATTACCAGCTGAGCGAACCAACATGTGTTCGTGCAAATATTCGAGAAGGGCTACCAATTGAAAATGCTGTATCAGACTGTTTAGTTTGTCAAGAAGGAATAGAACATTTTAGTGATCAATTTAGTGCCTTACAAGAGTTTAACAGGACTTTGAAAATGGGGGGTACTTTACTCATTACGACACCTAATTATTCCAATTTGCGCTCTAGAATGAGTTATCTTTTAATGGAAAGTGAGCGATTCAACGACATTATGCCCCCCAACGAATTGGATAGTATTTGGATGACGAACAAAGATTTATCTTCAGAAATATATTTTGGACATATTTTTCTCACCGGTATTCAAAAGTTGCGTGCTCTGGCAAAATTGAGTGGTTTTAGAATTGAAAAGATACACTTTACAAGGGCAAAATCTACTTCTGTTTTGTTATTTCCCTTTTTATATCCATTTATTTACCTTTCCAACTGGTGGACATATCGTAAAAACTTGAAAAAAAACGAATTGTTTGATGAGGCAGCCAAGCAAACTACCTACCAAGAAATTTTTAAATTGGCAGTAAGTCGTAAAATTTTGATTGGCGGGGATCTCATGGTGGAGTTTGTGAAAGAAAAAAACTACGATGATGTCATTCATGGTTTGCGGAGTCAACATAAAGTGTTTGG
>JAFIEX010000014.1 GCA_020832365.1 Crocinitomicaceae bacterium | reverse complement strand
TGGACGAATTCGGCTGGGTTAACATACCCATCGTTCCTCCACAGCCACAGTTTTTATCCGTAATTGAAGCTTCAAAAGTTGCTCCTGCTACTACTTTAAACCCTGGTTTTATTTTGAAGGTAGAAATTCTCGCCTTCCATTTCCTCGCGGAGGGAAATTAACTTTATTATATTCGAAGCTCTATTTTTAGTACAAGACATCATACACTCTTCGCTCTTTTCTGGGAAAAATATTTTTGAATAGACAAAGCGTGAAAAGGCTGCTGCTTAATTTTGGATTGCATCCAGCAGGTAAAATCGAAAAAGCTCAAAGCTCGTGCTTTTGCGGCGTTGGGGAGTGCTTCAGTTTGTCTTACGATGATTAGCAGTTGTTCTTCTGCTGCAAGGTGATCATCACATTTCAATAAGGAGCGTAAACTGCCAATTACCAAACTTTCAAAAGGTTCATTTAATCCATGTTTGATAAACTGTTTCCAAGTGTTTTGTATGGCATAAGGCAAGTAATCTTGGTGTCCGAGTTCATAATGATTAATTAACTGAAGTAGTTCAGCATATAGAAACAAACTTTTATTGCCCTCCTCCAGCTTCGTCTTTAAAACGATTTCATTAATCCAACGCAAACTTTCTTTATGATCCGCTAAAGCGAAAAAAGCAATACCTAATTTAAAACAGATGTACTGCAAATTGGAAATATTGTTGTGAAAAGAAAACTTTTCTAAGCCTTCAATTACGGTTTCGCGATAACGGACTGCTTTTTCAAACTGACCAGCGTTAACATACAACATGAGCGCACTGCTCATTTGGGCCACAAAATATTGTTGCTGCGCAAAAATGGGCAATTGTGCCAAGTCTTTCTCCATCGCTAATAACTCATTCAAATAGGGCATCGCCTTTTTTGTCTGGCCGAGCTGCACATAAGTTTGAATGAGATTGGCTTGTAAAGAAAAATATTGTTGCGAAAACTGCTGTTTGCTAGACTTGAAGTCATCAAAAAGTTTCAGTTGAGCCAACATGCAATTTAGAATTTCTTGAGGCTCATTCTTGGCATAGTGATAAGCAGCAAGGCTTTGATAGTATAAAAACTTACCCATAAAAGACCTTGGTAATGCTTTCTTTTTTTGGACAATAGCACGATGGAAGTCCATTAGTTTTTGCATTTCTTCCTGCGAAAAAGGGCGTTTCATTTTTTGTATGAACAGCAGCAATTGTTGCTTTTCTCTCCAAAGCGTACCGATTGCTTTTAACTCTTCATAAGTAGCGTTTTCCTCATGCGCTAAACTGCTGATCATTTCCTCTTGGTTATGACAATTGCTCTCCTTTTCCAAAACCATTCTTTGTAAGTGGTAACAGGCAGGTAATAAATCATTCCTATGGTATTTATTTACTAGCTTTTCAGCGGCATGTAAATTCTTTTTAGCTTGCGAAAACAACCCTTTGTCAAACAAAATTTGCACACTATTGAGTAGTTTATAGATGGCCGCACTTTCCATATGATTGGCATGGTAGGCGTCCAATGCCTTTAGGACTGCATCATACAATCGAATTTTTGTGGTAGGGAATTGGTTGAGCAAATCCTGACCTTCAAAGGCTTCAAAAATAGTTGTTTCATCATAAGTCTCCATCTTTTCGATGAAGTCAAAAAGTGCGACATAGTTGTTGGATTTTCCAATAGTATGGCGGGATGAAAACACCTTAAAGTAGCGTTTTTCAGATTTGGTCATACGCTGAATTAAATCGTATAGGTCTGTTGATGCTGTCTTTGCCATAGTGAAGAATTATGTTACCAACTTATTAATAATTCATTAGAATAACATGACCGTTGACTTAATCACCATAACCATTGAGGGAACGGTGGAAAAACCATAGAACTTTTCAACAATTACCACTTTTTACCACTCAAAAATTGAACTACAAAACACAATATATACAGGCTTTTAAGAAAAAAAGGTGTAACTATTTCTCCTTATTCTTCGTAAGAAGTTATCAACACATGTTTAAAAGTGGTAAAAAGTGGTAAATTCTCATTATTTTTACGCATTAATTAGCTAGATGGCAGGTTTAGTAGGAGAATATGAAGTAAAGATGGACGCTAAAGGGCGTTTCTTGTTTCCCTCTCATTTGAGAAGGCAGCTTTCTCCTGCGGCACAGGAACGTTTCATGCTGAACAAAGGATTTGAAAACTGCTTAACGCTCTACCCCATGAATGAGTGGGAGAGGATCAGCGCAGAATTGAGTAAAATCAATTTATTCAAACCCAAAAACAGGATGTTTTACAGGCTGTTTCATCAAGGCGCTAAAGATGTTGCGTTGGATAATGTAGGGAGAATTTTAATTCCGTCGGCTCTCATTGAAAGAGTGGCGCTAAGCAAAGAAGTAATGCTTATTGCTTACAACGATAGAATTGAAATATGGGACAAAGCCGCCTATTTCCAAATGATTGAAGCAAGCATGGATGATTTCGCCGATCTAGCCGATGAAGTAATGGGTGGATTGGAAAATGACGAATAAAGAAAATACATATCACGTACCTGTAATGTTGCAACCATGCTTGGATGGATTAAATATTCAGCCCAATGGCACTTATGTGGATGTCACTTTCGGTGGTGGAGGTCATTCCAAAGCTATTTTCCAACAATTGAATGAAAAAGGACGTTTAATCGCTTTTGACCAAGACAAAGACGCGTTAAACAACACATGGGAAGCCCCCAATTTTTTATTTATACCCAATAATTTTGAGTTCTTACAAAACAGTTTGCGCTTGCACGGCATACCACAAGTGGACGGCATCTTAGCAGATTTAGGCGTTTCCTCCCACCAATTCGATGAGGCCGAAAGAGGTTTTAGTATTCGATTTGATGCGGTTTTGGATATGCGCATGAACGTCAATGCTAGTTATTCCGCTTTGGAATTAGTAAATGAAATGGAAACAGATGATTTGCTTGTTGTATTAGCTAAATATGGCGAGGTAAAATCGCCAAGAAAAGTGGCAGAGCAAATCGTTCGGGAGCGCAAAAAGAAAAAAATTCGCACCACAGGAGAGTTGGTTGCCGTTTTGATGCCGATCGCACCGAAAAAGAAGGAAAATCAATTTTTAGCGCAAGTTTTTCAGGCCATCAGAATCGCTGTGAACAATGAATTAGAAGTTTTAGAAAAATTTTTACTTCAGACGACTAAAATACTTAGACCTGGTGGAAGATTAGTGGTGATGACGTATCACTCTTTAGAAGATCGATTGGTTAAAAACTTTATGAAGCGAGGCTCCTTTGATGGAAAAATTGAAAAAGATTTTTTCGGCAATGTACTCAAGCCATTTACCGAGGTTGTCAGAAAGCCAATTGTTGCGGAGGAGGAAGAAACTAAGTTAAATCCTAGAGCAAGAAGTGCCAAATTAAGAATAGCAGAAAGAAACGATGAAACAGAACGAATTTAGGGAGAAAAAGACGCCCGAAAAAAGCGCTTCTGGAAAAAAAACTAGAAGGTTTAAATTCCGCAGAAAAAGCAATTCTGAGGGTTCTCAAACGCTAGTGCAAATCATGAACGGTGATTTCCTCAAAAGAGAATTCGTAATCAATAACTTAGGCTTTCTTTTTTTCATCATGCTCCTTTTGATTTTAATGGTTAGCAAAGGATATTACGTAAGTCAACTTTCTACAGACATTAAAAAAACGGAAGAAGAACTGGCGCAAATCACAGCGGATTATATCGAGGCAAAGGCTAGACTAGAGGAATCTACTCGCCGCTCAGAATTAATTAGAAAACTGGGTCCTTTAGGCCTAAGAGAAACGGTTAACCCAACAAAAGTAATTCGGAAAACAGATAAAAAATGAACGTTTCCAAACAAGTCATATTACGCGTTTACTTGATATACTTCCTGGTATTTGGGTTGCTGTTATCTGTTGCGGTAAAGTCTTGTTCCATTGTTGTTGATGGTAGAGAAGGAATTTTTTCTGCTTCCTCTGATAAACTGCAATATCGGACAGCAACAGTGACACCGAGAAGAGGGGAAATTCTTGACGCCAATGCAAGTCCCTTGGTTACCTCTGTGGCATTTTATGATGTTTACATGGATCCAATGACTGTCGAAACCACTATTTGGAATGACAACATCGCTGCTTTAGCCAAAGCTTTAGCTAACGAGTTTAGAGATAAAACAGAGCGAGAATATTATACCTATTTAACCAATGCTAGAAAAAAGGGAAACCGTTACTTGCTCATCCGAAAAAAAGTCACCAATGATACCCGCAGAAAACTGCGTACTTTCCCCATTTTTGAATTAGGAAGGTTTAAAGGAGGTATCATAGACCACCAAGCAACCATTGTTCGTAAACGACCACACGACGAGTTACTGCGCAGAACTTTAGGTTATGTTAAGATAACCAATTCAGATACTTCAAGAGTTGGATTAGAAGGCGCCTTTGACAGCTATCTAGCTGGTCAACCCGGAGAAATCATGCAACAGCGCATTTCAAACTCATGGAAACCAACAGGCAGTGTGATTAGGGAGTCCAAAGACGGTTATGACCTTTTGACATCTATAGACAAAGACATCCAAGAAGTGGCGCATAATGAATTGGAAAATCAGCTTAAATCAAAGGGAGGGCGATACGGGTGTGCCATTGTAATGGATGTCAAAACAGGATTTGTAAAGGCCATGGTTAATTTACAAAAAGCCGAAGATGGTAAATACTACGAGTCATATAACCACGCCATCGGAACAAGAGAGGTGCCTGGTTCCACATTCAAGTTGGCGGCTTTAATGGCGGCTTTAGAAGATGGAAAAATTAGCCTTACAGACACTGTAAATGCGGTGGGGAAATACACTTTCTTTAATCAATCACTTACAGATGCTAAGGAATGGGGGTATGGAAAAATAACGATTAAAGAAGCATTTGAGGTTTCATCTAATGTAATAGCTAAGGTTATTTTCAACGCCTATAAATCGCAACCAGAAAGATTCTTAGAGCGCATTGAACAATTTGGGTTAATGGATAAGACAAATGTGAGCTTATCTGGAGAAAGACCGCCCTATTTTCCAAAACCAGGGACACCAGAATGGTGGGGAGGTTCACTTGCATGGCTGTCTATTGGCTATGAATCCCAACTTACGCCACTACAGTTATTGGCTTTCTACAATGCAGTGGCCAATAATGGCACTTATGTTCAACCACAATTTGTAAGACAAGTGAGGTCTGGAACGAAAGTCGTGGAATCATTTGAGCCAGTAGTTTTGAAAGAAAAAATTTGCTCCGACCAAACCTTACAAGCCATGCGCAGCTGCTTAGAGGGGGTGATGATTAACGGTACGGGTAAAAATTTAAAATCTACGTATTTCACTACCGCAGGAAAAACAGGAACAGCCCAAATTGCCAATAAAAATCTTGGGTATGGCAAGAAAGGTGAGAAAAAACATATTGCATCTTTCGCTGGTTATTTCCCGGCAGACGACCCAATTTATTCTTGTATCGTGGTTATTGCCGCACCAACTGATGATATTTATGGCGCCTCAGTTTCTGGAACGGTGTTTTCGGCAATTGCTAACAAAGTTTATGCGACTAGCTTAAAATACCACAAAGCGATCAATGAAGCAGCACCTAAAAACACGATTCCTGTTGTTTTAGACGGAAATCGTTTCGAACTCAATCAAGTGCTAAACACCTTCGAAATCAACAAGGAAATTAGAGGTAATCAAGATTGGGTAAATGCTAAAAGAAGCAACAATGCCGTTGTGGTAAAAGACCGCGAAATAGACAAATTATATGTGCCAAATGTGGTTGGTATGGGACTCAAAGATGCACTTTACTTACTAGAAAGCACTGGTTTAAGAGTGAGCGCTTCAGGGATCGGAAGTGTTCGCACGCAGTCCATACAGAGTGGAACGGTTGTAGAAAGTGGAAAATTGATAAAAATCGAATTAAGACCATGAGAAAAAACTTAAGAGATATATTATTTGGTGCGCGAATTAAATCAGTGTTTGGCAGCACAGATTGCATGGTGAACACCATTGTCTTTGATTCTCGAAAGGTTCAAAAAGACAGCGTTTTTGTTGCCCTTAAAGGAACAGCGGCTGATGGTCATCACTTTATTGACAAGGCAATAGCAAGTGGAGCAGTAGCGATAATTTGTGAAGAATTACCAGCAGAAAAAGCAGACCACATCAACTATATTCAAGTCAATAATGCCCACCATACTTTAGGCATATTGGCCCACAACTTTTACGAGCAACCCAGCACTAAGTTAAAGCTCATTGGTATAACAGGTACTAATGGAAAAACAACGACCACAACGCTACTTTTTGAGTTATGTAAAAGAATGGGCTATCCAGTAGGCTTGATTTCTACGGTAGTTAATAAAATCAATGACCAAGAAATACCAACGAAGCACACCACGCCTGATGCCGTGAGTATCAATGCGCTACTTTACGAAATGGTTGAAGCTGGATGTTCTCATTGTTTCATGGAGGTGAGTTCGCACGCCATACATCAAAATAGGATAGCAGGACTTCAATTTGCTATTGCTGGATTTACCAATATCACTCATGAACATTTGGATTATCACCAAACATTCAAAGCCTATATTCAGGTAAAAAAGCAATTGTTCGACCAGCTTGCAAGCGGAGCCATTGCATTCACCAATGCGGATGACAAAAATGGTATGGTCATGCTACAAAATTGTAAGGGAACTAAGCTCACATACGGTATCAAAAACATGGCCGATTATAAAGCTAAAATCATTGAAAATCATTTTTCCGGATTGGTGCTGTCATTAGAAGATACAGAGCTTTACACCAGGTTAATTGGCGGTTTTAATGCTTATAACATCCTACTTGTTTACGCCATCGCAAGTCACTTATCGGAAAATAAAATTGAAATTCTCCGTGTAATCAGCACCTTGGGTTCTGTTGAAGGTCGATTTGAATACATTAAAAGTGAAAGTGGTATAATTGGAATTATTGACTATGCACATACCCCAGACGCATTAGAAAATGTGCTTCAAACCATCGCAAGTATTCGCACTGGCAATGAAACGGTATTTACTGTTGTGGGTTGCGGAGGCGACCGAGACAGAACAAAACGACCAGAAATGGCACGAATAGCTTGCGAAGGCAGCGACAAAGTTGTTTTAACCTCCGACAATCCAAGGACAGAAGAACCAGAAGCGATCATCGAAGAAATGATGACAGGTGTGGATGGCGTGCATTTCAAAAAAACTTTATCGATTGTAAATCGCGCTGAAGCCATCAAGGCGGCTTGTAGCATGGCTCAATCGGGCGACATCATTCTTGTTGCTGGAAAAGGTCATGAAACTTACCAAGAAATTAATGGCGTACGGCATGATTTCGACGACTTAGAAATACTCAAACAGACATTAACCAAAATGAATAAATAGCACTATGTTTTATTACCTATTTGATTATTTGAACACATTGAACTTCCCTGGCGCAGGGGTTTTTCAGTACATTTCATTTCGCTCAGCAATGGCGTTACTTACTTCTTTAATTATTTCCGTGCTTTTTGGGAAAAGATTAATCGCGCTTTTGCACCGTTTGCAAGTTGGTGAAACAGTTAGAGACCTTGGATTAAAAGGACAGAAAGAAAAAGAAGGAACACCAACAATGGGGGGCTTAATTATTTTGGGAGCCATCATCATTCCTACATTGCTTTTTACGAAACTGGACAATGTTTATGTTCTCACCATGCTAATCGCAACCATCTGGCTGGGTTTTATTGGTTTTTTAGACGACTACATCAAAGTATTCAAAAAGAACAAAGAAGGCTTGGCAGGAAAATTTAAAGTTGTTGGTCAAGTTGGCGTAGGAATTATCGTTGGATCGATGCTATTCTTCCACCCCGATGTAAAAGTCCATAAAAAAGTAGAAGCCAATTACGTGTTGCAAGAAGGAGAAACATTTGTAACATCCCAACATAGCAGGCTAGAAGAGAATCAAGGGAAAAAATGGATAGAAACCCGGGATATGACCACAACCATACCCTTTGTAAAAAACAATGAAATCAATTACAACTGGTTAGTTGGAGGAGCAAAAAAGTGGGGCTGGATTGTTTTTATCCCCATTGTGATTTTCATTGTAACCGCAGTATCTAATGGTGCCAATATTACAGACGGCTTGGATGGCTTGGCTACGGGAAGCTCTGCAATTATTGGTATTGCCTTGGCGGTGTTGGCTTATGTAAGCTCCCACATTCGATTTGCAGACTACCTGGATGTCATGTACATCCCCGGCATTGAGGAGCTAGTAGTCTTTATAGCAGCTTTTGTTGGAGCCTGTGTGGGCTTCTTGTGGTACAATTCCTATCCTGCGCAAATTTTTATGGGAGACACTGGAAGTTTAGCGCTGGGTGGAATGATTGCGGTATTTGCCATAGCTATTAGGAAAGAATTATTGATTCCTGTGCTTTGTGGCGTCTTTCTCATTGAAAACCTATCGGTGATTATGCAAGTCTCTTACTTCAAATACACCAAGAAAAAATATGGTGAGGGTCGAAGGGTTTTTCTCATGGCACCCTTGCACCATCATTACCAAAAAAAGGGGCTGCATGAAGCTAAGATCGTCGCAAGGTTTTGGATTGTAGGAATTTTATTAGCAGTAATGAGCATTGTAACCTTAAAATTGAGGTAGTTGAACGAAAGCCATAAAAATATCGTTGTTTTGGGCGCTGGTGAAAGTGGCGTTGGTGCGGCATTGCTTGGCAAGGCTAAAGGTTACAATGTTTTTGTATCCGATGGCGGCGCTATTAAATCGGTTTTCAAAGAAGAAATGCTTGCCAATGACATTCCTTTTGAAGAAAAACAGCATACAATTGAAAAATTAATGCAAGCGGATGTCCTCATCAAAAGCCCAGGAATTCCGAATGCAAGCTCCATTATCCAAAAATGTATTGCTGCTGGTAAAAAACCCATTGGCGAAATAGAATTTGCAGCGCAATTTAGCCGAGCAACATTTATTGCCATCACGGGCAGTAATGGCAAAACAACAACTACAAACCTGATTTACCACGTTTTAAAGAAGGCAGAACTCGACGTAGAAATGGGGGGTAATGTTGGTACGAGTCTAGCAAGACAGTTGCTTGTTGCAGACCGCGACTATTTCGTGCTCGAATTAAGTAGTTTTCAACTAGAAGACATTCAACACTTTCGCCCGCATATTGCAATCATTTTAAATATCGTTGCAGACCATTTGGATAGGTACGAATACAAAATTGAGAACTACGCCAATGCCAAAATGCGGATTACAAACAACCAGTTACCATCGGATTTTTTAATCTATAACGCAGATGACCCGATCACTTCAAAAATAGTTGCAGAAAGCAATATAACTGTAACGAAAATACCTTTCTCACTCAATCATAGTCTCCCTGTTGGCGGCTACTTAGCAAACGAAAAATTAATAATCAAGTATAAAAATCAATTAGTTATGTCCATACACGATTTAGCCTTAAAAGGCAGGCACAATGTGCAAAATTCATTAGCCGCAGGGATTGCTGGTAGAATTGTTGAAATTCGAAAAGAAAACATTCGCGAAAGCTTAGCAGACTTTCAAAGTGTTGAGCATCGCCTAGAGTTTGTTGCAAAAGTTAATGGGATTTCATTCATTAATGACTCCAAAGCTACCAATGTGAATGCCACTTGGTATGCCTTAGAAAGCATGCAAGAACCAACAGTTTGGGTAGTGGGTGGTGTTGACAAAGGCAATGACTACGATGAACTTAAGGCTTTAGTGAAAGACAAAGTAAAAGCCATTGTTTGTCTTGGATTAGAAAACCAAAAAATTATTGACGCTTTTCAAGGAGTGGTAAGTGAAAT
The DNA here is from genome assembly GCA_020832365.1 of Crocinitomicaceae bacterium. Classification (GTDB taxonomy): domain Bacteria; phylum Bacteroidota; class Bacteroidia; order Flavobacteriales_D; family Crocinitomicaceae; genus JAFIEX01. The sequence goes on along the minus strand of JAFIEX010000014.1, from coordinate 17,771 downwards.
AGTGGAAACACGTTCCGCCGAACAAGCAGTTGCTGAAGGCTATCGATTGGCTAAAAAAGGGGAAACTGTTTTGCTCTCACCTGCTTGTGCTAGTTTTGATCTATTTGAAAACTATGAAGATAGAGGAAGGTCTTTCAAAAGAGCTGTTCGCGCATTATAATACAAATTGTGCCAATTAAATGAAAAAGTATTTTACATATCTTCAAGGTGACACCGTAATTTGGGTCATAACAATGCTTTTTTTGGCCACCTCGATTGTTAGTGTTTACAGCTTCGTACCGATATTAATTAAAACAGAAGGCGGAACACCAACATCTTATTTAATAAAGCACACTTTTTATATTATTCTTGGCTTTTTTGCCATGTATTGGGTACATAAGCAAGACCCCAAATACATTGGAAAATTATCACTTTTTTTAATTTTGTTCTCGATCGCACTGATGATTTTTACCTTCTTTTTTGGCGTGAGAATTAATGACGCTTCGAGATGGGTTCGTGTACCAATTATAGGATTAACCTTTCAATCATCAGATTTAGCCAAGTTTGCACTTGTTGTTTACACCGCTAGACAACTTGTTGTTAGAGAGCCGTTTTTCAATGACTGGAAACAGGTGTTAATTCATCTAGGCCTTCCGCTGTTTTTGATTTGTGCATTGATTGCAAAGGATAATTTCTCTACTGCTGTTATTCTATTCACGATATGTTTCCTCCTATTTTTTATAGGTAGAGTGCCCTTTACAAAGCTATTTGGACTGCTTGGAATTGGGGGGATACTTGGTGGGTTAGTCATATTGTTGAATCTCACATTTCCAACATTGGGGATTCTTCCAAGATGGGAAACCTGGATGAATCGTTTTTTTAGGGCTTATGGTGAAGAAACCGACACAATTGCGAATGCACAAGCAATGAACGCAGAATTAGCAATACATAATGGTGGGTATTTTGGCGTAGGTATAGGAGATGGCAAGCTCAAGCAGTTTATTCCAGAAGCTTATGCCGATTTTTATTTTGCTTCCTTTATAGAAGAGTTTGGACTTATTGTGGCATTTCTATTGATTTTTTTATACTCCATTCTTTTCTACCGCATTTTACGAATAGGATTAAACGCCGAAAAACTTTTTGAAACCTATGTGTGCATCGGCATAGGCTTGTTGATATTATCTCAAGCCATCGTTAACATGATGGTTTGTACGCGGATCATTCCTGTCACTGGACAAAACATGCCATTACTCGCAATGGGAGGATCAGCCATGATTATGAGCTGCATTTCATTGGGCGTGGTTTTGAGCATCGCTAGAAAAAAGAATCCCAAAGGAATAATTACCGAAGAAAATAAAACGAAAACGGACTAAATGAAAAAGTGGAAAGTGATATTGTCAGGCGGAGGCACAGGAGGACATATCTTCCCAGCCATCGCGATTGCCAACGGTATTCGAGCAAAATATCCTGATACAGAATTTCTTTTTATTGGTGCTGAAGGTAAAATGGAAATGGAAAAAGTACCTGCAGCTGGTTATAAAATAATTGGACTACCCATTAGAGGTTTCCAACGCAAATTTGCATGGTCTAATTTTCTTTTGCCATTTAAAATCATACAGTCTCTTTTGCAGGCTAGAAAGATTATCAGGCAGTTTCAACCAGACATCGTAATTGGTGTTGGCGGTTATGCCAGCGGTCCCACCTTACAAATGGCTAATTTACTTGGTATTAAAACTGTTATACAAGAACAAAATTCATTTGCTGGAAAAACCAACCAAATTCTCGGAAAGAAAGTCAACAAAATTTGTGTTGCTTATCCCAACATGGAAAAATTCTTCCCGAAAGAAAAAATTGTCTTTACTGGCAACCCCGTTCGCAAAAACATTATTGAGATTGAGGGTAAAAAATCAGCGGCAGCAGATTACTTTCAATTAGACACAGACCAACCAACTGTGCTTATTGTAGGTGGAAGTTTAGGCGCTAGAACACTAAATAATGCCATTCGAGAAAACCATCAACAACTAATTGAGGCTGGTTTTCAAATCATTTGGCAATCCGGAAAAAATGATTTTAGCTCATTACAAAAAAGTATTGGCAGCGAACCAATTAAAGGTTTATACCTTGCTGAATTCATCTACGACATGGATTTAGCTTATGCCATGGCAGATATTGTTGTTTCAAGAGCAGGAGCCATTGCTGTTTCTGAAATCTGTGCCATCGGTAAACCGAGCATCCTTGTACCTTCACCAAATGTGGCAGAAGATCACCAAACGAAGAACGCTAAGGCATTAACAGCTAATAATGCAGCGGTATTTGTAGCAGATAAAGAAGCCCAGGGAACACTAGCCAATACCATTATTGAACTTATGAATGACCAACAGCAAAGACAAGTCATCAGTGAAAATGCTTCCAAAATGGGGGTCAAGAATGCCGACGAGCAAATCGTTCAAGTAATAGAAAACCTGCTTTTAAAACAATGACGAACTACCAACACATACACTTTATTGGAATTGGTGGCATTGGGATGTCGGCATTAGCGCGATATTTTAATAACTTGGATATAACGGTCACAGGCTACGACAAAACCCCATCTGTGCTTACCACAGCATTAGAAAAGGAAGGCATTGCCATACATTTCGAAGATAGAGGCACAAAGATTTTACAATTATTACCCTCGAAAAACAATACATTAATCATCTATACGCCCGCTGTGCCTCAAAGCTTGGAGGAATACCAAATTTTGCTCCAAGAGGACTTTACCATCTTGAAAAGAGCAGCAGTACTGGGCTTAATTTCTAAAGGAGCTTTTCACGAAACAGTTTCATTTAGAACCTTGGCAGTTGCCGGCACTCATGGAAAAACCACAACTTCGTGTTTGTTAGCACATGTTATCAAAGCTGCAACGGGAAGCGTAAAGGCATTTCTAGGTGGAATTAGCACCAATTACCAAACCAACATGCTCATGGATGCTGACGCTGAATGGTTGGTAGTGGAAGCAGATGAATTTGACCGTTCCTTCCTGCATCTTACCCCCTATGGCTCCATCATCACCTCAACAGATGCTGACCACCTTGATATCTACGGAGATGGAGCAAGCTTAGCAAAAACTTTTCAGGAATATGTTGAATTAGTCCCAAAGGACGGTATCGTGGTGCAACAAGCCAATGTTTTGTTGAAGCCCTTGGCAAAAACACAAATCAGTTATGATGTAAATAATCCAACAGCTGATGTCAATTTCAATAATTTACGCTATGAAAACGGCATTTTTATAGGAGATTTACATTATCAAAATGAAGTGTTTAAGGGCGTCTCACTGGGTTTGCCAGGACTACACAACGCACAAAATGCTGCAGCTGTATTTGCGCTTTGCTACAGTATTGGAATTGATCCAAACGCAATCGTAGCGGCCTTTAAAACTTTTCAAGGCGTAAAGCGAAGGTTCGAAACCCTAATACAAAAGGACAACTTCGTTATGATTGATGATTATGCACACCACCCTACTGCTATCGAACAACTCATTAGTTCCGTCAGATTAATGTACCAAGAAAAAAGCGTCAGTATCGTATTTCAACCACATTTGTATTCCAGAACAAGGGATTTTATCGAAGGATTTGCAAGTACTTTAGCTTCAGCAGATCAAATTTATCTTTTACCTGTTTACCCAGCGAGAGAGCCCTGGATGGAAGAAGGAACGAGTGAGGTGTTGTTTTCAAAAATTCACCACGACAATAAATATTTGCTTCAAAAGGAAGATTTCATGGAAAAAATGAAAAATTGGCTTCCGAATGGGGTTCTTTTAACAGTTGGCGCTGGAGATATTGATCGATTGGTGCCTACACTGTTCAATATTTTTTCAAAAAAACTGCCGTGAAATGGATTGGAAAAAATGGTTAAATAGAGTCTTTTGGAGTTTGTTTTTGGTTGGTACCATCTTCTTAATGGGTTTTGCTAAAAAACACCAATCAGAGCAAATCATGGAAACACCAGACATCAAAATCACTATACAAGACGACTTGGTTTTACTCACAAAGGAAGAATTATTAGAACGAATAACCAGTCATCAATTCTTTCAAAATGGCATGACCCGACATGAGATGCGCTTAAAAGAAATGGAAGCATACCTCATGCAACAAGATGAAATTCAAGAAGTTGACGTTTACAAAAAATTGGGTAATGAGTGGGCAATAAAAGTAAAACTCAAACGACCAATCGCTAGAATATTACTACCAAATCAAGATGGATTCTACATCGATCACAGGGGATTAATCATGGATATTCCAGCAAATTTCAGACCAAGAGTCCTTACTGTAACAGGACTAGAAAAGCTCATTCCCTCTGACTTTCAAATAGCTAACGTAATTAACAACGACAGTTTAATAACTAAATACAAGTTAGACGAGACGTATCGAATTTCAAACTATGTTTGTAATAGTGCATTTTATGATGCGCAAATTGTGCAATTGCACTATGATGAGACAGATGGTTTTGTGATGATACCCAGAGTAGGAGGTCACCAAATCATTTTTGGGATGGCTAACTCAGATGAAGAAGTGGTAAAAAAATTTGGAAAACTAACCACATTCTACGAAGAGGTAATTCCCTACGAGGGCTGGAATACATATCAATCCATTAATTTGAGGTATAAAAATCAAATTGTGGCGAAAAAAAATAAAAATTAATATGTCGGAAATTGTAGTAGGACTAGACATTGGGACAACTAAAATTGCTTGTTTTGTAGGAAGAAAAAATGAGCACGGAAAGTTAGAAATCTTATCCATGGGTAAGTCAGATTCCCTTGGGGTCTTAAGAGGAATGGTGTCCAACATAGAGAAAACTGTAACTTCTATCAAAGCTGCTGTGCAAGAAGCACAAGAGAAAATTGAGGGTGAGCTGACCATTGGATTGGTCAATGTTGGCATTGCTGGTCAACACATTAGCAGTTTGCAACACCGAGGTATTTACATGCGTAACTCCAATCAAGATGAAATCTCACAAGCTGATATCGATGCCTTAATTGACGACATGTATCGCCTTGTGATGGAGCCAGGAGAAGAAATTATTCATGTTTTACCACAGGAATACATCATCGACAACGAACAGGGTATTAAAGATCCAATTGGCATGTCGGGGGTAAGATTAGAAGCTAACTTTCACATTATCACAGGGAAAATTGCTGCTGCAAAAAACATCCACAAATGTGTACAACGTGCTGGTTTAGAAGTAGATGAAACTATTTTAGAGCCGCTAGCTAGTGCTTCTGCCGTACTTTCCAATGAAGAAAAAGAAGCAGGAATTGTATTAGTGGACATAGGAGGTGGTACAACCGACTTGGCTATTTTCCATGAAGGCATTATACGTCATACTGCCGTAATTCCATTTGGTGGTAACATCATTACGGAAGACATCAAAGAAGGATGCACCATTATGAAAGACCAAGCCGAAAAACTTAAAGTGAAGTTTGGTAGTGCCATTGCAAGTGAAGGACAAGAAAATGAAGTGGTTTGCATTCCGGGTCTCAGAGGTCGTGAACCTAAAGAAATTTCAATACGCAACCTATCTGGCATTATACAAGCTAGAATGGAAGAGATCATCGAACACGTATATTTCGAAATCAAAAATTCTGGCTATGAAAAAAAGCTGATAGGCGGAATTGTAGTCACTGGAGGTGGTTCTGAATTGAAAAATTTAACCCAACTTTTTGAATACATCACTGGCATGGATACCAGAATTGGCTACCCTAATGAGCATTTAGGTAAGTCTGCTATGGAAGAGGTATTAACCAGCCCAATGTATGCCACTGGTATCGGTTTAGTTTTAAAAGGATTTGAAAAAATGGATAAACTTAATCGTTCTAATCAAGCAGTAAAAACGCATTCCAAGAGAACAAAAGGTTCTTTCTTTGATAAAATCATCGAAAAAAGCAAAACTTGGTTTGAAGAAGATATTTAACAAATAAAAAATAAAATTATGGAATTTGACATCCCTAAAGATCAATCCTCAATCATTAAAGTAATTGGTGTAGGCGGCGGCGGCGGTAATGCCGTAAACCACATGTATGGTCAAGGTATTAAGGGCGTTGATTTTATCGTTTGTAATACAGATCGACAAGCGCTAGATATATCCCCAGTGCCATTGAAAATTCAGCTTGGTCCATCTCTTACTGAAGGTAGAGGGGCAGGTTCCATTCCTGAAATTGGCATGAACGCCGTTACAGAGAACATCGACGAAATCAGAGATCTCCTATCCAAAAATGCTAAGATGGTATTCGTAACGGCTGGAATGGGAGGTGGAACTGGTACTGGCGCTGCACCTGTAATTGCACGAATTGCTAAAGAAATGGGTATTCTAACCGTTGGCATTGTTACTGTGCCTTTCTCCTTTGAAGGGAAAAAACGAAGAATGCAAGCTGAAGAAGGTCTTCAAAATATGAGAGACAATGTTGATACACTATTAGTAATTAACAACGAAAGATTAAGAGAAATATCTGGTAATCTGACCTTAGGAAACGCTTTTGCACAAGCAGATGATGTACTAACAACTGCTGCTAAGGGAATCGCGGAAGTCATCTCAGTAACAGGAGCTATCAACGTTGATTTCAACGATGTGAATACCGTGATGAAAGATTCTGGTGTGGCGATCATGGGATCAGCTATTGCGGAAGGCGAAAACAGAGCAATTAAAGCGGTACAAGATGCGCTCAGCTCTCCCCTATTGAACGACAACAATATCGCAGGTGCGAAATACGTGTTGCTCAACATCACTTATGGCGACCAAGAAGTATTGATGGATGAAATTTCAGACATTACAGATTATATTCAAGACGAAGCAGGATCTACTGCTGATGTGATCTGGGGACATGGCTATGATGACACATTAGGTGATGCGTTGAGTGTAACATTAATTGCAACGGGTTTCAATCAATCTCCAATTACGGGTTTTGAAAAAGCACCTGAAAAGAAGGTAAATATGCTAGAGGAGCAGGTGAAAAAAGAGGTGACTGCACCATTAAATAGCCCCGTTAAAAACACTTTCACTCCACCAAGTCAGCCAGATGAAAAAACGGAAAACGAACCATTCCTAAAAGCCTTAGATAAACCTCAACAAAGCAGTATTGAAGATAACGTTTCTGAAACTACAACTTCATTTAATTGGGAAATCAATACCGTTGAACAAAAGGAAGAAGAGGAGGTTATTGCTACCAATGACGAATTAGAAACCGAAGAAGTTACTGAGGCTGTGGAAAACACACCTGTTACATCTGAAGAAAATAAGGTTAAAGAATCTGAGGATGCTCCCGTAAAACGTTACTTCTTAGATGATGAAGTAGAGCAAGATGTTCGTAACGAAGTAAAGGAAAACAGCGTAAAGTTAACGCCAGAAGACCAACAGAAAAGAGCACAAGAAAGATTGGAAAGAATTCAAAAGTTCACATCTAAAATTAAAAGTGCAGAAGGCTTATCCGAACTAGAAAAACAACCTGCATTTGTTCGTCGCAATATTGAATTGGAAGAAACACCACATTCATCCGAAAACCGTATTTCTAGATTAGAAGTGGGCAAACGAGAGGACAAGAGCGACAACTCGCTTCGTTCAACTAATTCATTTTTGCATGACAACGTAGATTAATTATGGGATTAACAGAGCAAATTAACGAAGACATTAAGGCTGCAATGAAAGCCAAAGAAAAGGAAAAATTAGCTGCACTTAGAGATATCAAATCGAAATTACTTTTAGAAGCAACATCTGGCGGTGGTGCAGAAATATCAGAAGAAGTAGAAAATAAAATCATTCTGAAATTGCACAAACAACGGATGGAAACTTATCAGCTCTATATCGAGCAAAATAGAGAAGATTTAGCCAATGAAGAGCTTTTCCAAGCTAAAATTATTGAGGCTTATATGCCTAAAATGTTAAGTGAGGATGAAGTGGCACAAGAAGTTGCAAAAACAATAGACAAGCTTGGTGCCCAAGGACCTCAAGATATGGGCAAAGTAATGGGGGTGCTCTCTAAATCTTTGGCAGGAAAAGCCGATGGAAAGTTAATTGCTTCTTTAGTAAAGCAAAAACTAAACAGTTAATTTTTAAATATCAATATTCAGAAATGTCACTAATTCGTTAGTGGCATTTTTTTGTTAATCATTTACAATGAAAAACTTAGCGCTAATCTTCTTATGCAGCCTTCCTTTCCTGTCTTCAGCGCAGTTGTGGAACACACTTCTTGAAGATGAACTCGACCCAGCCTACTTTCTGAATGAAGCAATCATCAAAAAAAACAACATCTATCAAATTGAAGGCTCAATTTCGAATAAAAAAAAGAATGATAAAATACGAGAAACACAACTCATCAGACAATACGCTTTCAACGCTGAAGGAAAAATTAACAAAATAATCGAAACCATTCCCAACGGTTTGCAACAAGACACCCTAACGATCTGCCTGAACTACAACGAAAATAATTTGCTCACATCCAAAACAAGAGCGGATCAATTTGGCAGCAGTGCAAAAGTATTTCACTATGACGAAAATGACCGATTACAGCGAAAAGAATGGAAACGGCTCTTCGGACACACAACATGTGACCACGAAACACTTCAATTAGTCGACTTTGTCAGTTATAGCTATCAAATATTCCCCAGTCAAATTAAGCAGACAGCCCACAATAGCGAAGACAGGCCTTTCGAGGAAATCATGTTATATAAAAACGATAAAGGGCAAATCATTCAGCAAACCACAAAGAATTTAAGAACCTCAGCAACCAATGACATCATCATACAATACGATAAAGCAGGTAATATCATAGAATTGGAACAAACAAACAGCTATAGTAAAAACCGAATCAAATCATTCTCCATAAAATACGATGAACTCAATAATGTCACGGCTATTTTCGAGTCAATTAATAACATTCCAACAAGGGAGTTTCAATTCCTATACCAAGAAGAGACAGGTTTGCTTTCTTACCTACTCACACAAGATGAATCAACCGAGTTTATCCAAATTTTCAAAGTAGAACATGTACAAAAAAAACCATAGTACCAAAATCTCAGTTATTCCATCAAAAGCGTCTCTTTGGTGATTTTCTATTTCGAGGAGCATATATGGCAACAGCTATTCCGCCTGTTACAAACATTAGAATGGAATAAACTGCTGGGGGAATGGCAATCATCGGATTATTTAATAACGTTGCGCTAGCAGCGATGGCTATTGCCAAGGTGCCGTTTTGAATACCCCCTTCAATGGAAATCGTTGCTGATTGCCTGAAAGAAAGTCCAAAAATGCGAGCAATTCCAAAACCAAGCAGAAGCGTTATGGCATTCAGTGTTAAAGCAGGAAGACCAGTTTCTTGAAATGCAGGAATAACGTTCTCTTTATCTTTTAAAATAGCACCAAGAATAATGACAACAATTACAACTGTAGATGCAATTTTTACTGGTCGTTCGGCTTTCTTGGCTAAATTTTGCTTTTTGGACTTTAAAAACATACCAATAGCAACAGGAATAATGGTGATGACCATAATCTGTAAAATTGTGCGCAATACCGGTAAAGCCACATATTGTCCGTCACCCATATGCAATTCCAAACCATAATTCACGATGAATGGAATAGTGAAAATCGTAATGATACTAGAAATAGCGGTTAATGAAATAGATAAAGCCGTGTCGCATCGACCCAAGTAGGCAAACAAATTGGAAGTTGGCCCTCCAGGACAAGCAGCTAAGAGAATTATACCAACAGCATATTCAGGACGTAATTGCCAAAAATGCATCAATGTAAACCCAATAAGTGGAAGAATAACAATTTGTGCAAACAAACCGATCAATATGCTTTTAGGTGCTTGAAAAATGCGCTTAAAATCCCCCATTGTTAAAGAGAGACCCATGCCTAACATTATAATAGCCAATGCTAATGGCAGAAAAACTTCGGTGATAAGACTGCTTTCCATTTTAAGAATTTAATGCAAAATACAAAAATCGACGAAGTTTATTGCATTTCATTTCTCTTTTCTAAAAAACATTTACTTGACTATTAAGCAGTATTAAAGCTTCACAAATGGCATTCGCTTATTTTCAGTTGATGTTTTAATTAAAACTTGATACATTCCAGCTTGCAGTTCAGAAATATTCCAGTAAAAGTTTGAATTATCTGCAATAACAGATTTTACTAACTTTCCAGTCATATCATATAACGAAACACTACTGCCCTTTTCCAACCCTGAAAGAAAAAGGTCTTGTTTTGATGGATTGGGGAACAATCTTATGCCTTGGTCGTTGCAGCTTGCCGCTCTTACACCCAACTCATCCATTGTCCCATCAAAATCAAATTGTTTCAAGCGATAATATACAGTACCTGCCGATACATTTGAAACGGAATAAGCATAAAACTGCGAAAAACTGGTTGTTCCAGCACCAAAAACTTTAGTTATTTCTCGCCAGTTTTCACCATCCAAACTTTGTTCAATCAAAAAGTAATGGTTATTTAATTCCGATTCCGTTTGCCAATTGATTTGATGCACTTCATCTTCACAGGTTATATTAAAAAATGATAGTGTAACGGGAAGCACCGCATTAATATCATTGCCCGTGGTAAATGGACTAAAGCTGTTCACTAAATCTGAAGTAACCACACCAGCAGCGAAAGTGCCTCCTTCATTTTTCCATTCACTTCCATCCCACCTCACCACAATTTCATCCGCAGCCAAGAGCGAAGGACAATCCACATTTAACCCTACAGTAACATCACTACTACCGCTAATTCTATTAAGGTGCCAAAAATGACAATCTGCAACATTCGCAATGCTAACTTCTTTACTATTTCGATCAAATCCAGCAACAGTGGGATCTGTTTCCAAAAAGCATGCACCAAATCTGTCCGTAGTTACTGTTGGCGCAGAAATGGCAACGGGATGATAACTCGTTGCATTACCGATAGGAAAAACAAAGGGGTCATCTCCTAACTTTTGCATAACCCCATTAACGTAGCTATCACTACTCGCTCCTATTGTAGTGGCGTTATCAGCTAAAGTTAATAAAGTTGCGCTTGTGGTTGAAGCGTTGCATGCACCTGAATTCAACTTACCATTTATCAAGTGCAGCGAACCATTAACCATGCGCATATCTCTTAGGTTTACTCCTTGAGAAGAAGAATTATTTACTGTAAAGTTTTGTAACATGGCGCCAGAAGTTGGCCATCTTGCATAACCAGATGGTGGAACACTTCCACAAGTCCCGTTTACAGTCCATTGTTCAACTGATCCAGTATAGCTTTCGTTTAAGGCAGTGGGGCCGCCTGTTGTTTTATAATAAAATCGTTGAGAAACTCCTGTGGCTGACGCATGACTTAAATTAGAGCTAAACAACTGTATGCCATTTCCATCAAAAAACACACCTGAAGCACATTGAGTAGCACTAACAAAACCTCCCCACGATGCGGAGCCTGAAATAATAAAGTCTTTTTCAATATAAACAGCAGTTATACTTGTATTGTCCGATGAGCTATTATTCCAATTGAACCCACCACCAGAATGTAAAAAGTCACCTTTAACCCTTAGACTTTGAGTTCCTCCAGCTGTTCCGCCTTTTAAATAAAAACTACCCCCTGACATATTGAGGTTTCCGTCAATAACTACGTTTGTATTAGAATTTCCAGCTGAAACATTAAAAACCCCACCATTTAAATAAAAATCCCCACCAATAGTAAAGTTGCGAGATGTGGTAGTGGTATTAACCCTAACGTTTCCATTTGTTTGATTATAATTCCCTGAGATGCTCCAACTACTATTTAAATTAATTGCACCAGAGCCAGTAGATATAACCCGAAATTCATTTCGAATATCAAAATCTATGGATGCCCATTGCAAGATTTGAAGTGCTGAAGTTTGATTGGGTCTATTATATTCTACTATACCAAAGGACTGCTCCATATTGCTATAATTTCCTGCTCCTGTCGAGGTATTCATCAGTCGCAAAATAGAGTTTTCCTCCCAAGTCGCTGTTGGTATACTTCCACCATCACCATTAAAAGCTTGCTCATAAACTCCTCCATTTTCTACACGCATTGTGGCGCCGGTACTAATTGAAATTGTTGCTGTTGCAATAGTTCTTCTCCATGTTCCAAGGATAATCAAGTCTGTACCCACACCATTTGCCAGAGTAATAGTTGCATTTCCAGAATGCACAATTGTTGCTCCAGGATCAACAACAACTTGATCGATTGTTACAGCCGCTGTAATATTTACGGTATGTGTATTCCGTATTGTAATTATATCATCCAGATGGCTTGGTGTTGAAGTAGCATTTTGCCAAGTGATTCCACCATTTAAACTCACTTCCCATGTGCTGGTTTGGTTCCAGTTTCCGATCTGGACACTTCGAAACTGAAGTTGTCTGGGCACAATTTCACCAGTAGCCAAAAGCATAGCCTTTCCGGGAAAACCTTGGAAACTAATCCTATCAAGTTGTGCTGCTGTTAACCCGCTCGTGTTGCTACCGACAAATATTTTTCCATTTGTGCCGCTTGTCCCAGCAGTGCCCGTCCAACCAGTTATGGTAAGCTCCGCAGCGCTATTCCAGGCTACAGCATTGCTTGCCGAAAAAGAAATACCATGATTGACGTTCCCGAGGTTAATCGTTGAACTAGCGTCTAATCGCAAGGTATTCGAGGAAGTAATAGTGCGATTGACAGCAATACCCGCTGTTGATAGTGTGCCCCCATTTAATACGAATTGACTGGCGGGGGTTGCATTTACAGTTGGGTTTAAACGCAATTCGCCAGCAGTAATGGTTGTTGTACCATTATAATTACTATTACCAGTTAAAACTAAGATTCCTGCTCCTAATTTACTCAAATTTCCAGATCCAGTTAAAGCACGAGAGTAGGTTTCTGTACCTGAGACTATATCAAAAATACCTGAATTAGTTATCGCTAAATTGTTGTAATACGGTTGACGCTGATCTCCACTATTCAGCCTGCCGGCATAGAACTCAAAACCAGCAACTTCTCCACCTAAATTGATGATTTGATTGAAATTAGCACCACCCGCTCTCGGCGTAGCTATAACACGATACTGATTGGATCCTGTCCGAGCAATTTGAAAACTCATCGCTTGTGTGCCATAAGCCGAAAACAAGGTGCCATTTGACCCTCCAGTTGGACTCCCCCAAGTAATGGTAGCGGAATTACCCATATTAAAATTAAGAATAACATTTCCAGTGGAGTTAAGTATATCAATTCCTTTAAAACCATCTCCATTTCCTGCGTCCCAGTTCATCCCCATTTGAAATTCAAAAACATCTCCAAATTGTAATTGACCTCCTGAAAAAGTTCTTCTTGCTTTGGATTCATTTCCAACTACATTTGGATTAGCAAAGAGACCAAAAGAATTCGTGTTCATCCCAGTTATATCTGCACTTCCAGGGTTACCAATGAATCTACCAGCGAATCCACCAGAACCTCCATTATTGATATAAGACCAATTGTTAAAACCAACACCTTGATTACTATTCCATGCTCCCCCATAGTTTCCCGCATTATCTGCTGCTATTTCAAATTGTGATAATAACGGATTCAAAGGTGTAAGAAATAAGGCTAAAAAAAGTGGTAAAAACTGAAAGTAATTCAGCTCAAAATTTCGTATCAACATTGTAATTTTATTGCTTATTTTTATTCGTAATTCTATCATTATTAGCGTAGTAATTCATATTAACCACATATTTACTTAAAATTTCTGTAAGAAGCAAATATAGAGTGTAAAAAAAACACTAAGTCGCTAAAATCGTTCGATTTAATTGTGAATTAGTGTCTAAAGCTTGTATTGGCGTATCAAAGAAATAACGTAATTCGGAAGGTGGTCCCTTTATTAAGCTCTGAATGCAATACCTGAATTTTACCTTTATGATAATCTTCAATAATTCTTTTGGCCAATGATAAACCAAGTCCCCAGCCACGTTTTTTTGTTGTAAAGCCTGGCCGAAAAACGGACTTGCGCTGTGCGGAAGTCATTCCTTTACCATTATCGATGATGTCAATAACCACTTTATTATTTTTTGTGGACAGCAAAACTTCAAGCTTTCCTTCTCCTTCCATGGCATCAATTGCGTTTTTACAAATATTTTCTATGACCCATTCAAATAATGCTGGATTATGAGGAATAATGATCTCAGGAGCTGAGGAGTCAAAGTGCATTTCCACTTTTTTAGGACTTCGCGTGCGCAAGTAAGCTAGGAAGTTTTGGACAGTATGAACAATATTTTCGTCTTTCAAAGTTGTAATGGCGCCAATTTTAGAAAAACGGTCGGTAATTTGTGTGAGTCGATGTATATCTTTATCCATCTCTTTAGGAATAGTTGGATCCACATCCATTCCGCGTAATAATTCTACCCATGCCATAAGGGAAGAAAGTGGCGTACCCAATTGATGTGCTGTTTCTTTTGCCATACCCGCCCAGACTTGATTTTGCTCTGCTTTACGAAAGGTCGAAAAAATGAGGTAACCAATAAAGATGAACAAACCAATGATTAAAAACTGAATGTATGGAAAATACTGTAACTGGCGCAATTCAGGTGAATTGGCATAAAAAACATAATTTACAGTGGCATCCGTAAAATGAATCTCTATGGGTTCGTTGGCGTTTCCTAGGCGGCGCAACTGTTCATCTAATAGCAGAGGTGTGGCAATATCTTCTGGTGAGAAATTGGAAACGATCACTTCTTGCTTACTAGCATCTGTTAGGATGACTGGCACCAAATCAGGGTTTTCTATCAACTCTTTGTTGAAGGCCTGAATTAAAGAATCTCGCTCGTTTTCCAATCGCAGAATATCCCTTGAATCATTGTAATAATAAGTCATGAATAAACCTTGATAGATTTCAATAGTAAAAGAACGGTTTATGGTTTGCCAAGCCATGGCAAGTTGCACAAGGGAATCGTTAAAGTAGGCTTTTACTTCGGCAGCTGAAAGATTTGGGAAAGCCTGTTCAATGTCTTCCTGTTCAAAACCAAGGTTGATGTAAGTAGATACCTGCTTGTCTTGATCCAGCACAATAACTGGGATATCATTATTCCTTTTAATAATCATTAATGGCAAGTCGTATGATTGGGGGGTATCAAAAGGGGTTGCTTTAGAAATTTCTTTGGTCGCTGCTATCCAAAGTTCCATTTCTGCTAATTCTTTTTCCCGCAGCTGTTCGAATGATCGGTTGGTCAATTGTACCAACTCTGCTCTTTTTTTAATGGCATCTGCCCATTGCGTCACTCGTTCTCTTTCACGCTTAGCAACTTTTGCTACTATTTCATTGGAAACATACAACGACGCACCCACTAAAAGCAGCGCAATAAAAAGCAGCACAATTTTCCATTTCTGCTTCTTAGAATATAAATTCATCGCCATAACTTGCGCAAGTTAAAAATTCTATTTCCAATTTTAGTCGTCTCTCTTGTCAATCTAATTGTTTTCAAATAAAGTCGTAACCTGTTACGTAGTGAGAAGCGCTCTCCTTTGTCCCTATCCGCTTTCCTTTTCCAACAAGTGCTACGCGGTTGACACCATTAATTTTATGCAATAATCCCCAATTTACTTTCCCTTTTGCACTTTGGTAAAAAGGGCAGCTTTCGTCCACCCACCAAATCAAGGTGTTATTTTGCTCCAAATGGAGTATTCCTTCTAATAATTTTTCCAGTTCTTTTTCTTTTCCTGATTTACAATAAACGGATTCAATTACGGTAAATTGTTGTTCCCCCGTACTAATTAACTTCCTAACTCCTGGCACATAAGGGATAATTTTACCCAATAATTTGCCCTTTTTACCCGGTAATTGCTCTATTATCCAATTTGCTTGGTAAGTTTTTACAATAGCGGTTGGGTCATTTATATCCCCGATATAGTACCAAGGCGCATCATTGAAGGTGTGATTTGTAAAGTATAATAAATAGCTTCCAAAAACTTTTCGGTGCCAGCTTTCAATTGTTGCATTTGTAGCTGTTTTTTGCACTTCTTCTTGCAACCGAGGTTTAATCCTACTAAACGTTTGCGTTGCGATATTAGCCATGGGACGAAACCCAAATTGCTCACTCATCCACAAGGAACGCTCATTTCTCGGGTCTATGTAGGCGTAAAGCAAATCGGTTTCTTGTTGTAATATAGACTCAAAAAATGCTTCAATGTTTTTTTTCAATACACCATCTGATTTTCTAGATTTTACATTGGTTTTGGTCTGAAGGGCATTGTGAAAAGCGAAGTACCTCACATACCAAGCAGCAGGCCGACGACACAAAGTTATGTTGCCAATCACCTTATGCTGTCGTTCTAAAGTTAAATGCAGTGGTTCATATAATTCCTTTATCCTACTGTTGATGTTTTGATGTCTGTAAATTGCGCCATTTGTACCCAATGCAACGCTATTCAGCAGATTTAAAATTTCATCGTTGACAGCAGTATGCAAATAGAATGGCGGTTTTACATCCAAATTCATCAGTAACTATTTTTTACAATTTGTTCCACTTCTTCTAAACGTAAATCTTGTCTTTCGCCCATATTTTCCCAACCTCTTTGTTCAAAACGCTTGACAATCTCCTCTGCTGTACCTTCGTAATTGTTTACGTAGTCCTGTAATCTTGTTGGTATGGATAAATCATGAAAGAATTGGATGGTTTTATTAATGGCCTCTTCAGCGCAATCGTCTTGCAAGCCCCAAACGCGTTGACCGTATTGGTTGAGCTTCTCTCGCTTATTGCTTAATTTAATTCGAAATAAATTTGGACCAATAATGGCTAATGTTCGTGCATGGTCAATGCCATGGAGGGCAGTTAATTCGTGGGCGATCATGTGCGTGGACCAATCGTAAGCAACACCAGCTCTTAAAGTGCCATTTAACGCCATGGTAGCACACCACATCAGATTGGCAGCCCATTTTTCATCGCTTGGGTTTTTCATAACCTCTGGTGCCGTTTCAATAAGGGTTTGTAAAATGCCTTCTGCGATACGTTCTTGCAGCAAGTTCCAAGTTGGATAAGTAAGGTATTGCTCCAAAGTGTGCATAAAGGCATCTGTAATCCCGTTAGCAATTTGTTTCTGCGGTAAACTCGCAACAACTTTTGGATCTAACACAGAGAATTTTGGAAAACACATAGGGCCGCCCATCGTTCTCTTTTCTTTGGTTTCACTTCTTGAGATCACCGCACCGGAGTTCATTTCTGAACCTGTTGCTGGAAGTGTCAAGATGGCTCCAAAGCCAATGGCTTCCTCAAACACACATCCGGGTTTGCGCTGTAGCACCTCCCAAGGGTCTCCATCATATTTGGCAGCAGCTACAATGAATTTTACGCCGTCAATAACTGAGCCTCCACCAACGGCCAACACAAAATCAATCTGATGCAAGCGAATAATTTCCACAGCTTTCATCAAAGTAGTATATTCTGGATTGGCTTCAATACCGGAAAATTCATGTATTTCAAAATCTTTTAAAGACGCCATTAAACGGTCATAAACGCCATTCAATTTGATACTGCCGCCACCATAACAAACCAAAACTTTAGTTTGCTGGGTGTGACTTTTAATCTCTTCAGGAAGGCGTCCATATAAGTCCTTACCAAAAAGGATTTTTGTCGGGTTGTAATAGTCAAAATTATTTACTGTCATCGATTTGTTTATTCTTGTAACAACTAAATTACTAAATGTTCTTTTCTTTTAGCACCTTTCTCAAAACTAAACATTTTTTCTGGATTGATTTTTCCAAAACCATCAAGCGCTGTTTTTGAACCATGAAGGCATAAAGATGATGAAGTAGTTTCAGCTTAATG
>JAFIEX010000295.1 GCA_020832365.1 Crocinitomicaceae bacterium | reverse complement strand
AGTTTTTTAGCAATGATTTTGATATCCGCATCCATTTCTTCAATCGTTTCAAAGACATCCACATACAAGCCTTTTTCCCTTGCCCACTTTGCTCCTCTCCATTCCGTAGCGTTTATGGCTAATTGGCTCATCGCTGAAACACCAATTTTTCTTTCTACGGCAGGACCAACCACAAACGGACCGATTCCAACAGCTAACTCCGAAAGTTTCACCTCTGCATAACGTGTTGCATAGCAATAATCTACGGCACTAGCTAAACCAACACCACCACCGACGGCCTTTCCTTGTACTCTACCGATAATGAATTTAGGACATTTTCTACAAGCATTTATTACCTTGGCAAACCCTGAAAAGAATTTTTTTCCACTTTCTAAATCTTTAATAGCTATCAATTCGTCAAAGCTGGCACCAGCACAAAATGCTCTGTCTCCCTCCGATTGCAGAATAATAACCTTAGCCGAGGAATCTTCACCTAACTTGGTAATGGTATCTGCAAGCTCCTGTAGAATTCTACTTGGAAGTGAGTTGCTCAATGGGTGGCTAAATGTTACCGTTGCAATACCTAATTCGTCAACAGCATAGTTTACTTCTCCTTGATGAATAGCTTCTAACATAGTTTTTTGAATACGAAAGTACGCATTTCCTAGCAAAATAACATGAATAAGATTGAGATTAATTTGTTAGAATACTCTAATAAAAGCAGTTCTATTAGAGCTAACAAGCAACCCACAAATCAAAAAGCAGCTCTATCCTTTGAGGATATCAGTATTTTTTAGGATTGTTTTTCACCAAATTTAAAAAGCATGAATTTAAAAAAACAGCTTTTAACAAATGAAGTGGTGCAAATTATGTAATTTTGTAAAAATAATAATTCAAAGCAGATGATACTTGGTATTACAGGTCCTTGGCAAATTGTATTGATTGTAGTGGTAATATTGCTACTTTTTGGTGGAAGAAAAATTCCTGAGCTAATGAAGGGATTAGGGAAAGGAATGAAGGAGTTTAAAGACGCCACAAAAGGAGAAGACAACACTTCAGAAGAAGAGAAAAAATAGAAATTTACTCTCATGTACACAACATTTGATGACATTCAACTTGCTCTGCAAAAAGGAGTGAGTGTAACAGCTATTGTTCAATATTACCTTGATAATATTGAAGATCGACAAGATTTAAATGCTTTTTTGGAAGTATTTAGAGAAAGTGCCTTGAAGCAAGCAGCAATGGTTGATGAAAAAATAAAAAATGGCACTGCTGGTTTATTAGCAGGGATGGTTGTTGGTATCAAAGACAATATTTGTTATTCAAACCATAAAGTTTCGGCTGCATCTAAAATATTAGAAAACTTCACTTCAATATACTCCGCAACAGTTGTGGAAAAGCTTCTTGCAGCAGATGCTGTTATTATTGGACGTTTAAACTGTGATGAGTTTGCCATGGGCAGTTCTAATGAAAACTCTGCTTATGGAGCTGTAAAAAATGCCATTAATGAGGATTATGTACCCGGCGGATCTTCTGGTGGAAGCGCAACTGCTGTTGCTGCCAATTTGTGTACGGTTTCTTTAGGAAGTGATACTGGTGGTTCTATCAGACAACCAGCCTCTTTTTCTGGTATTGTTGGTATGAAGCCAACTTACGGAAGGGTTAGTAGAAATGGTCTAATTGCCTATGCTTCGTCCTTCGATCAAATTGGTCCTTTTGCCAACAATGTAAGGGATGCCGCTTTAGTTACTCAAATTATTGCTGGTGCAGATGAATATGACGCAACCGTAAGCCACAAAGAAGTACCAAATTATTTCCCCATTCAAAAAAGCGCTAAAAAATATAAAATAGCTTACATCAAAGAATGTATAGATTCTGATGGTATAGACCCAGACATCAAAGGAAGAATAGAGCAATTGGTTAATTGTCTTAGAGCAGACGGTCACGAGTTGATTCCTGTTTCTTTCCCCATGCTTAACGTTATGGTTCCGACCTACTACGTTTTAACCACTGCTGAAGCATCATCTAACCTAGCTCGTTTTGATGGTGTTCATTATGGCTATCGAAGTAAAGATGCTGTTGGTGTTGAGGAAACTTATACTAAATCGCGTTCAGAAGGTTTTGGTGCAGAGGTAAAACGCAGAATCATGGCTGGAACCTTCGTTTTATCTCAAGGTTATTATGATGCTTTTTACACCAAGGCTCAGAAAGTTCGAAGAGTCATTAAAGACAAAACAAATGAGATATTATCAACAAACGATTTTATTTTATTGCCAACAACACCAACTACTGCATTTAAGTTGAATGATGTAAAAGACCCCATCCAAATGTATTTGCAAGATATTTACACCGTACATGCTAATTTGGCAGGCAATCCTGCTATATCTATTCCAATTGGAAAACATCCCAACGGAATGCCTTTCGGAATGCAATTAATTGGTAAAAACTTTGGTGAACGAGAACTGTTTGAAGCTGCGGACTTTTTAATGGATTTTTGCTAGATGATAGTAAGTCGGAACAACTTGGTGCTTTTAATTTGTGTGCTAAATTTAGCTGCACTTTATGGTCAAATTACAAGCGTTAAACCTCAGGAAACACAGGACACGTTTCAATACCAAAAAATGTTAGATGTAATTGAAGCCACGATTTTAAAAGATCATTTAGAACGATTCAAAGACAATGAAACAGAATACATTATATCATCTTTAGGCTATAAGGAAGAAGATTTACCAACTTTTTCTGATTCTGTGTATTGTTTAAGATTGTCTGAATTAGATAAATTAAGTCCGTTTAGCTTTGATTGCAATGAATATGTGCTGCAAACAATTCATTATTTTGCTAAAAAAAGAAGAAAATTTACAGGGATTGTGCTTGGTCG
>JAFIEX010000294.1 GCA_020832365.1 Crocinitomicaceae bacterium | reverse complement strand
AGGAACACAGAACCCGGTAAAGTGATTTTAGAAACTAAATCATCTATAAAACTTGCAGTATCATCACCCGGTCTTATACCAGGGATAAAACCACCATTACGTTTCAAGTCATCTGCCATTTTCTTCGGATTAATCATAATGGCAGTGTAGAAATAAGTAAAAACAATAATTAATATTGCTAAAACCAAATTATACCAAAAGCCAAATATACCGAAAGAAGTTTGCATAAACATCATAGGGACTGTCATGATTGCTTGCGCAAAAATGATAGGCATCACACCAGAAGAATTAACTTTAATCGGCAAGTAAGATCTTGCGCCTTGTGTTGCCGCAGAGCCTCTTCCACCACCTGCTACCCGTTTTGCATAATTCATAGGTATTTTTCGAACGCCCTGAACTATTAACACTGTGGCCATCACAATTAACATGAATACCACAACTTCAATAATTACAGTTAAAGGTGCATTATTAGCAACCTCTGCTACAAAGGCTTGAGGTAAACTTGCAATAATACCCACAGTGATTAAAAGTGAAATACCATTACCGACGCCTCTGTCCGTAATTCTCTCACCTAACCAAACAGAGAACATAGCACCAGCAACAAGCACTAAAACAGATTGAATCCACCATAACGCCGAATCAATAAATTCTGCTGGAATGGCATTTTTCTGACCTAAATAAAGGGTTAAATAACCCGGTGCCTGAACGGCACAGATGATGATAGTTAATAAACGCGTATAGTAATTAATACGTTTTCTACCACTTTCGCCTTCTTGTTGCATTTTTTGAACAGCTGGAACAGCCATACCCATTAGCTGCATGATAATCGATGCTGAAATATACGGCATAATACCGAGTGCAAGGAAAGATGCATTTGTGAACCCTCCACCAGAAAGAAGACCAAAAAGTCCTTCAAGTGTTCCTGCATCAGCAGTTGTTCCTAATTTAGAACTATCAACACCTGGCAAAACCACAAAGCTTCCTATTCTAAAAACAAGAATTAAGGAAAAAGTAATAATTAACCTTTTCCTTAGCTCTTCAACTTTCCAGATATTTTGAATATTCGTTATTAATTTCTTCATTGGATCAAAAATAGTTGGCAAAGATAATTAGATTTCTGAACAAACACCACCTTGTGCTTCAATTCCTGCTTTAGCAGAAGAAGAAAATTTGTGTGCTGAAACATTTACCTTTGCTGACAGCTCTCCCCTTCCAAGGATTTTAACAAGTTCGCTATTACCAAGCAACCCATTTTCTCGCAATACATCAGGAGTAATTTCTGTGATATTTTTCTTTTCAACTAAGTATTGAATATTATCTAAATTAACCGCTTTATATTCAGTTCTATTTAGACTTTTAAATCCAAATTTAGGAACTCTTCGCTGTAAAGGCATTTGACCACCTTCGAAACCAATCTTTTTACTGTAACCAGAGCGAGACTTCGCCCCTTTGTGTCCACGTGTTGAAGTGCCTCCATAACCAGACCCTTGACCTCTACCAATTCGTCTTTGTTTCTTATGAGACCCTTCAGCTGGAGTTAAATTATTTAAATTCATCGCTATTCTTTTTAAAGGATTAATCTTCAACAACTTCTATCAAGTGTTGAACTTTCTTGACCATACCAAGTATCTGAGGAGTTGCCTCTTTCTCAATAACTTGATTCACTCTTTTGAATCCAAGTGCTTTAATCGTATCTTTTTGAACTTGTGGACGTTTAATAACACTTCTTACTTGCTTAATTTTAATTGTAGCCATTGTCTTATTATTATCCGTTAAACACTTGATCTAAAGTTACACCTCTCTGCTTAGCAACCGAAACGGCATCTCTCATCTGACCAAGAGCATCCATAGTCGCTTTAACAACATTGTGAGGATTAGAAGAACCCTGACTTTTTGCCAATACATTGTGTACACCAACACTTTCTAATACTGCGCGCATCGCACCACCTGCAATTACACCGGTACCATTGGATGCTGGTTTTAAAAACACTCTTGCTCCCGAGTACTTCCCTTTTTGAGGGTGGGGTACTGTCTGGTTAATGATTGGAACCTTAATCAGATTTTTCTTCGCGTCGTCAATTCCTTTTGCGATAGCTTCTGTAACCTCTTTAGCTTTACCAAGACCATGACCAACAATTCCATTTTCGTCACCAACAACTACAATAGCAGAAAAACTAAAAGTTCTACCACCTTTTGTAACTTTAGTCACGCGGTTAATTGCCACTAACTTGTCCTTTAGCTCTATTTCCGAGGATTTCACTCTAATTCCTGAATTTACTGCCATTTTCTAAAATTTTAATCCACCTTCGCGCGCTGCGTCAGCTAATGATTTAACTCTTCCGTGATACAAATATCCGTTTCTATCGAATACAACTTTCTCCACACCAGCTTGTGATGCTTTTTCTGCAATCAATTTTCCAACTACAGCTGCTTGTTCAACTTTGTTCACGTTTTCACACTCTTTCACACCTTGAGAAGAGGCAGAAGCCAAAGTTACACCTTTAGCGTCATCAATAATTTGCGCGTAGATTTGCTTATTACTTCTATAAACAGTCAGGCGCGGAATCTGAGAAGTTCCGTTAACATTCTTACGGATTCTTCTTTTAATTTTAGCTCTTCTAGCTAATTTACTAAATGCCATTTTTACAATTTTATTAAGGTTATTTACCTGCAGATTTACCAGCTTTTCTTCTAATAATCTCACCTTGGAACCTGATACCTTTTCCTTTGTATGGTTCAGGCTTTCGGAAGGAACGAATTTTAGCAGCTACTTGCCCTAACAATTGCTTGTCGTGAGATTCCAATGTAATCACTGGTGCCTTACCTTTATCGGTCTGCGTAGTTACCTTAATTTCCTT
>JAFIEX010000293.1 GCA_020832365.1 Crocinitomicaceae bacterium | reverse complement strand
ATGAATTTTGATTCTAATGAAAATCAATTGATGATTCAGCAAATGGTGAGAGACTTTGCTGAAAAGAATATCAAGCCTTTTCGAAATGAGTGGGATGAAAAAGAGCATTTTCCTGTAGATGTGATGAAGCAAATGGGAGAGCTTGGATTATTAGGCATTTTTATTCCAGAGGAGTACGGTGGAAGTGGTTTTTCCTATTTTGAATATGTTACTGCCCTTATTGAATTGGGTAGTGTTTGTGGTGGTGTTGGATTGTCTGTGGCAGCACATAACTCTTTGTGTACAGGCCATATCTATTATCATGGTTCAGAAGCGCAAAAGAAAAAATATTTGCCTAAATTGGCTACTGGGGAATGGATTGGTGCTTGGGGTTTAACAGAGCCAAATACTGGTTCGGATGCCATGCGCATGAAAACAACAGCTGTTAAAGATGGTAACGAGTGGGTAATAAACGGTGCTAAAAACTGGATAACCCACGGTCTTTCTGGTGACGTTGCTGTTGTGCTTGTTCGTACAGGCGATTTGTTAGATAGCAGAGGAATTACAGCGTTTATCGTGGAAAAAGGAACCCCTGGATTTTCTGCCGTTAAAATTAAAGATAAATTAGGTGTTCGCGCTAGTGAAACTGCAGAACTAATTTTTGACAATGTTCGCCTGCCTGAGGAAAATGTTATTGGTCAAGTCGGTCACGGATTCATTCAGGCAATGCAGATTTTAGATGGTGGAAGAATTTCTATTGCCGCGCTAAGTTGTGGCATTGCTCGCGGAGCTTTAGACGCATCTATTCAATATGCTAAAGAAAGAGAACAATTTGGAAAACCGATTGCTTCTTTTCAGGGAATTAGCTTTAAATTGGCAGATATGGCAACTAAAGTGAAAGCTGCTGAATTATTAACGCTGAATGCTGCGCATTTAAAAAATAATAAGCAACCGCTTACAAAAGAAGGAGCTTATGCAAAATATTTTGCTAGTGAAGTTGCCGTTGAGTGTGGCAATGAGGCGGTACAAATTATGGGTGGCTATGGTTACACAAAAGAGTATCCAGCGGAGAAATATCTTCGAGATGCTAAACTTATGACAATCGGCGAAGGAACCTCAGAAATACAGAAATTAGTAATTTCTAGAGAAATTTTGAAATGATATTTGGGGAATAACATTTTTATATATACATTTGCACCCTTGAAAAATATTTAGATATCAATTTTTATAAAAAGTAATATGTTAATAATACCAGTAAAAGAAGGAGAAAACATCGAGAGAGCTTTAAAAAAGTTCAAGAAGAAGTTCGAAAGAACAGGGGTGATGAGAGAGTTGCGTGACAGAAAGGAATTCATTAAGCCGTCTGTTAGATTGCGTCAACAGAAAATTAAAGCTGCGCATAAGCAACGCCTTCGTTCTGCTGAAATATAACATTTTGGAATATTGATCGTAAAAGGAGTCGTAAGGCTCCTTTTTTTATGTTAGAAAATTTTGAATCATATCTGTTGGCTGAAAAGCGTTGTTCCATGCATACTGTGGGGGCTTATTTGAAGGACGTGTCTTCATTTAAAGATTTTTTGGAATTAGAAAACGAACAAGAATGGCAAGAAGTTAATTATCAAAATGTTAGGTCTTGGATTGTTTTTCTTGTTGAGAAAAAAGACGCAGCTGTTACTGTAAATCGAAAGCTTTCTTCTTTAAGAACTTTTTTTAAATGGTTGAAGTCTAATGGGAATATTAGCGTGAATCCAATGCAAAAAATAAAAGGACTGAAAGCCGCTAAGCCCCTTCCATATTTCGTTAAAGAAACACAGTTGGAAAAAGATAAGCTGAATAGTTTATTCCCTGAAACCCTAGAAGGCACGCGTGATCGCCTGTTAATAGAAGTGTTCTATCAAACTGGTATGCGGTTAAGTGAATTGATTGCACTTGATGATAATTGTTTTAACTCCCAGTCTATTAAAGTTCTTGGTAAAAGAAATAAAGAGCGCTGGATCCCTATATCAAATGAGTTGCAATTTGATTTGTTTCAGTATGTTACTGATAAACGAATTCAGTTCCCTGAAGTCAAACACCTGTTTTGTACTGATTCTGGTAAAAAACTATATCCAAAATTTGTTTATAGAAAAATTAATTTTTACCTTTCAAATCTCACGGAATTGAAGAAAAAGAGTCCGCATGTTTTGCGTCACACTTTTGCTACACACATGTTAAACAACGGTGCTGGTTTAGAGGCATTGAAAGATTTACTTGGACATGCTAGTTTAAGTGCAACGCAGATATATACGCACAATTCCTTTAAGGAGATTAGTAGGATTTATAAACAAGCCCATCCCCGGGGGCACAAAACTTAACAGCCATGGATTTAACAGTGCAAGCCGTTAATTTTTCAGCAGATGAGAACTTAATAGATTTTGTTAGTAATAAAATTATAAAGCTAAACACATTTAGTGATGAAATCATCACGTGTTCTACTTTTATGAAAGTGGATAAAAAGGCTACGGCTAATAATAAAATTACTGAAATCAAGCTTCTTATTCCAGGAAGGGAATTGTTCGCAAAGAAGCAATGTGATTCTTTTGAGCAAGCTACAGATGAAGTCGTTGAGGCGATTCGAAGACAAATTAAACGCTATAAAGGTAAAAAAATAAATAACTTTTGAGTTAGTAGATAATTGATTTAACTATCAGAAAACCAATTCTTTAGATTTTTTTAGATTATTTTTTAAAGAAAAAAATTAAAAAACACTTGTTAGTAATTATTTCTTTACTACATTTGCATCCCCGAACGGGTTAATGACTTGTGGGAGTTCTTTTAAAAGCGAATAATTTTAATACCAACACAATTGTGCCGGTGTAGCTCAGCTGGCTAGAGCAGCTGATTTGTAATCAGCAGGTCG
>JAFIEX010000292.1 GCA_020832365.1 Crocinitomicaceae bacterium | reverse complement strand
ACGGTAAAAAAATAGATATTTACTGTTTGGTGAGATTCTGACGGTAAAACCAACCCTTGATTATTTAGAATAGTGTAAAATATTAAATATTTACCGTTTGTTCAATTTTTGACAGCAAAGTTAATCCGTAATATACGATTGAACCATAAATTTGAAAAGTAGGTGGAGACACTATTCGGATAATCCCCACTACCCCACCCACTCCATCCACACTCGCTGATCAATCAAAGGAATGTTATTCTGCGCGCAAACCTCCATGGTATGTCCCGTACCTCCTTTTTGTGGGTTATTGAGGTCATCGTAGAAAATGCCAAACGTTGCTGGAGGAATGGCTTTCGTGCCTATCACTTTAATGGTGTCGCGCAGAATATAGGCTGCTTTTATGGAATTGCGATGCTTCTCTCCGGCTACAAATTGATCGACAAGTTTTTCCACTTTTTTATTCCCCTTCGACTGATAAATTACCTCGGGTTCTTCGGCAATGTTCAACTCATCCAAGGCAAAAGTTTCATACGCTACATTTGATTTTTTGCGATGACCAGAATAAGGGGTAATCACTTGCAAACGCTTGTGGTCCACTTTCGCCACTCCAGCAGAAAACAAATCATCTGCACCAGGAGCATTGCCACTTCGAAACACCATATGCTGCGCAGATGAAGCCAACAATTCCCCTATCGCGACCAACTTCGGTTGATCTGCCTCCAGTACATTTCGCTTGCCTTCTAAGAGAACAATCGCACCAGGTACGTCATAGGTTTTTATGAATGCTTGAAGTGTCATATGGATCTTAAGTTTTGTAATATAGCCTAAGCTATACAACCAACACGCTATAAATATACGACAAATAAGGAAAGACGTGCGTTAGAAAATCCCCCACCCTATTTTTCATATAGAACGGTGAAAACCCTAATTTATTGAAGAAAAATGAGGACCAAGAAACCAACACCGACTGCGCTTTTTCCATGCCTATTCTTTGGAATTAGTATACAAGCAACACATCTAACCCACATTATTGGCCGGGTATTTTTGTATAAAGTAATCCAAATACACTGGTAAATAAGTTGTTAAAAAATAAGGGAGATTCATCAAGTAAAATTGTTTCCCATTGCTCAGTTGATGTGTTTCAATAGAAAACTTACCCGCATACATTCGCACTGCGTAGGGATGCGGAGCAGCGGACATAAACTGATGCAAGGATTTAAGCTTTCCCACTTTTCCAGATTTCACTTCAATGGGAATAATCAAACCTTGATAAGGGTAAATGATATCAACTTCAGCTTGGGCATCCTTCTTTTGACGCACCCAAAAATTTGGTTTACTGTACGTGTATTCCTGCAGCGTGATTAATTCTTGGGTGATAAGATGTGGTAAAAGCGCTCCTTTATAACTTGTGCTTAAGTCCTCTACCTCTAATAAGCTGGACTGAATATTCAAGCTGTGGTTTAACAAACCAGTATCTAAGAATTGTAATCTCGGACTTTTTCTGTAGTCTGCTACAATCGGGAAATCTACCGTTGTTCCTGGGTAGATTAATTGAATAATTTTAGCATCATCTAATGCTCTAAAGCTCTCACCTACTTCTCGCGAACGATAATTACTTTTGCCAAAACCTTGAAAAGTAACACGTGTATCTAAATATAAAGGTGCAGTGCGCATCAAATGTTTAATCACTTTTTCTTCCGTATCATTTTTAGCATATTTCGGCACATCGTCTATGTAACTTGCCCATATCCCTTCGTACGTTTTTGGTAATTCACTGATCGGAACCCCTTGCACGTTTAATTGAATGATTTCGGGCATTCCTCCAAGTAAAGCATAACGATGAAACCAATCTAACCCCACATAATAAGCCGATTCGTCGATCGGAATATTGTTCAATTGCTGGACCAAATTATCCATCTTATGCGCCAATAAGTACTCCTGAAAATTCATTGGGAAAACGTACAAGTGCTGCACCCTTCCTACTGGAAATGATTTCACTTTTGCCAACGCCTGTTCTAAGAGTGACCCTGCAGCAATAACATGGAGTGCTGGAATCTCTTCGTAAAAATACCTGAGCATTGCAATCGCTTTTGGACTTTCTTGGATTTCATCAATAAATAGCAGCGTCGTTGCATGGTCGATAGATTTCAACCGGTGGTCTAATGACAGCGCATTCAAAATGGATTGTGGATTTGAATACTTCTCAAAATAAGATTGATCCTCCTTTTTCTCCAAATTCAGTGCAATATATTGTGAATAGTTGTTTGCAAAACTATTCACCAATGTAGTCTTGCCAACTTGCCTAGCACCACGAAGAATTAATGGCTTTCGATTTTCATCACCCTTCCACGCGTGTAAAGCGCTCATTTGCTTTCGATAAAACGACATATACAATTATTATGTTGTAACAAAGATAGGGTAATAGTTCGAATATTTTGTAACAAAGCGATAGTAAATTTTTGAATATCTTGTAACAAAGCGATAGTTACCAATGATTCATTCGAAGATACAACGTGGGTAAAAGTTTACAAGAGGTGCGGCAAGAAACCAACAGCAACTGCGATTTTTCCATACCTATTCTTTGGAATTAGCTATTTATTAGTTTTTAGCATACCATGTTGTAAGTGTTACACTAGAACATCAATCCGAATTAACGATATAATCATATATCGATTTTTCCACCGGTTGATGAATTACAAATTTTATTTCAACAACAGAGACTGATTGATTTTTATCATTTTTGATTATTATATACTCTGATTAATAAAATCCGCTAAGTATTCATGAAATGAGTTCAAGTATTAAGCCTAAATACTTAAAAAATTGCATTAAAATGATTCCGTCAAAATCCACCTTCAACAATTAAAAAACGGCACGCTGTTCATCCACTGATTTTTTT
>JAFIEX010000291.1 GCA_020832365.1 Crocinitomicaceae bacterium | reverse complement strand
ATTCAAAGAATAGGTTTTCAATGGGAATGGAACAAGAATGAACTTGTTTTCTCTGGATTGCCAGCGCAATTGCAAACAGAAGAGCTAGACGATTGTTTACAACTTATACTAGAACAAATACATAACGAACAAATTGATGTAGGGGAAATAGCACACGTGTTGATCACAGCGGTGGCCAAAGCAAGCGCTAAGTCGAATAAAGCAAAGCTAACTAATGAGGAATGCGCTCACTTAATAGAGCAGCTTTTTAGCGCCAAAGAACACCAATATTGTCCGTCAGGAAATAAAATTATGACTACCATAGAGTTGTCCAAATTAATAGACCAGTTATGATACAAAATATGTTCGCTAATATGCCTCCAGTGGTAAAAAACATTCTTTTATTGAATGTAGTAATGTACATCATTGCTTTACTAGGTGAAGCGCAAGGAATACCAGTAACACGTTTGCTTGGTGGATATGTGTTCAACTCCCCTTACTTTGAACCCTACCAAATGGTGACACATTTTTTTATGCATTCCACGCAGACCTTCTTTCATATATTTTTCAACATGTTTGCCTTCGTTATATTTGGTTCTATGTTAGAACGTGTTTGGGGCCCAAAACGATTTTTTATCTTTTATGTTGCCACGGCTGTCGGCGCTTTCATTTTTCACCAACTTTTTGGATATTGGGAGGTAAAAAGTGTGGAAGCAGAACTCTTGGCGCAAGGATTTAATGAGTATCAATTAAGAGAAATTGTAGAGGAAGCTATAGCAAAGAATTTGGCAACAGATAATACGCTACTGAATCAATACATCCTCGGTTTAGGAACGCCAGTAGTTGGTGCTTCGGGAGCAGTATATGGTGTTTTAGTCGCGTTTGGATACCTATTTCCAAACACCCAACTTATGTTGCTCTTCCCTCCTATTCCTGTTAAAGCCAAGTGGTTGGTGATCTTTTTAGTTGGTGTAGCGATTTATAACTCTTTTATCAGTAACCCAGGTGATAATGTAGCGCACCTCGCACATTTAGGCGGAGCAATTGTTGGTTTTATTCTAGTTTTTTATTGGCAAAAATCTACACGAAATTTTTACTAAGATGCAACAAAGAACCTTCACAGAAGAAATTAAGTACCAGTGGAATTATGGAGGACCGCACATCCGATTAATTGGTATTAATTTAGCCGTATTTATCTTTATCGGTACACTTTTAGTTATTGGACGCTTATTCTTTGCTGATAGCGGGGTTAGAATGCTAAAGTTTGTGCAGGATATCTTTACCTTACATGGTAATTTTTCTGGATTCTTATGGCGTCCATGGGGAATTGTTACAAGCATTTTCGCACATTTCAGCTTCTTCCATTTTTTGTTTAACATGATTTTCTTGTATTTCGCAAGTCTTCTTTTCTTGCGTTATTTCTCGGAAAGAAGATTGATGTACACCTATATAATGGGTGGATTACTTGGTGGAATATTTCAAATTGTCGCCTACTCCATCATTCCAAATCTTCAGGGACAGCAAACTTATGTTGTAGGAGCATCTGGCTCTGTAATGGCTATCTTTATGGCTGTAGCTTTTTATAGACCAAATGAAAGCATTAGATTGTTTGGAATATTACCCGTAAAAATGATTTGGTTAGCCCTCGCTTTTATCATAATAGACCTTTTACGGCTTGGCACTAATGACAATATTGCACACTTTGCTCATTTAGGCGGTATCGCTTTTGGTATTTGGTCGATCCAAAATTTACATAGTAGTAACAATATTGTTTCGAGAGCCGAACGTTTTATAGATAATTGGAAGTCAAATAACGCGGCTAAAAAAAACTTAAAAGTTAAAAAAGGAGGGAATCAAAGTCATTACCAAACAAAAAGTAAATCTAGCGTTGAACAAGATGAAATCGATAGAATATTAGATAAAATATCTAAATCAGGGTATGACAGTTTAACCAAAAAAGAGAAAGAAACGCTGTTCAATCAAAGTAAAAATGGCTAAAGGAAATAAAAGGAATAGCATACTTTTCTTCCTTTTAACTGCAATAACCCTGTGTACGCTTACATCGCTACTTTTGGGCATAGCTGCCAATTACATTCCACCACGAAGAATTTGGTGGATTCCATTTGCTGGATTTGTTTTTCCTTATGTCTATTTGTTAGCTTTTTTTTTAGCTTTAGCTTGCATTAAAGTTGCTAAAAAATTATTTATCTTCAATAGCATTATTCTGTTGATCGCCTTGCCCTATGCCTATAGATTTTTTCCATTGAATTTTTTCAGCTCCTCAAAAAACCAACTTGAAAATACTTTTTCAATCATGAGTTACAATGTTCGACATTTTGATAGGCATGGTATTTTATTTCAAGGCGATACAACAAAAATGAAAATATTTGAATTTCTTGAAACAGAACAACCAGATATACTTTGTTTCCAAGAATATTACAAAGGTCGAAAAAAAGACCCTTTTGTTAACGCTAGCAAAATCCAAACACTTGGAAACTATGACTACCGAGTTGAAAATACGATTTTTGAAACTGTAGAGTATAACTTTGGTGTTAGTATTTACAGTAAATACCCCATAGTCAATCATGGTGTTGTTAAAGCCCCATCTACTAAGTTTTTCTTCAATGTTTATGCTGATATAGTATTATCTGATCATGATACCATTCGCGTATTCAATGTTCATTTTGAAAGTATAAGATTAACGGATGAAAGCTACTCCCTATTTGAGAACCCCAGTTGGAGTTTCGATGAACAAAAAAGCCCAATAAAAACAACTGTGAAAAAAATTAAATCCGCTTTTATCCCACGTGAAGTGCAAGTGAATGCGATAATCAAAGCTGCTTTAGCTAGCCCCTACCCTATTTTTATTGTTGGTGATTTCAATGACCCTCCGATGTCTTTCACTTACCAACGCTT
>JAFIEX010000290.1 GCA_020832365.1 Crocinitomicaceae bacterium | reverse complement strand
AATCGCTATCACTAGCTATAGTTACCAATTCACTTGTTGGATTAGGGAACATTTGGATTTGAGCATTAATATTTTCCATTTCAGAGATGTTCGCCGCATTAATATTCATAGCAGTGGACTGATAAATCTCTCTTGTTGCATGATTTTGCAAGAAAGCTACAACAGATACATTGTTCATGTTGCCTGCGATTAGATTATTCAAAGTGTGGTTCAAATTGATTGTTTGAGTTTGACCAGCTGTTAAAGAGGCTAATGTAGTACCGTTTGCATTTGGTAACATTTTACGCATCACATAGTTAAAAACTTGCTGATTTGTAGTTGGCGCCGGGTTGAAATCTGAAGCGTTAATAACATTCTCAATTAATACCAAGTGTAAACGTAAGTTACTATTGTTAAAATCAATAGTTGAAGTTACAGAAGCTTCCATGCTCACCTCATTGCCATTCACAGTTGGATTCAAAGCAATTGAAAAAACTGTTGGCCTATTTGTTTCATTGTTTACAGCGCTTTGTTGCAAGTTAAGCGGGTGACCTTGAAATGCGTTGCCCATCGCTACATGAGGGACACCTGGCAAGGAATAATATTGCGCTCTTGTTGAGGCCTCAGGTGTGTGAGCTGCATCCGTTCCTGGAGCCGGGAAATTCATGTGGTACTTAACTACGTTTAGTTTAGTGTTAAATCCATTGGCATTGTTGTTAGTTAGAAATGTTGAAACTTGTGGATCAGATGAAGCACAAGGAGGACAAGTGTTACTTGTGAATTGTTCAAACATTGTTGCTCGCTGAAATACTGAGTTGGCAACGGTAGTATTTAAGGTAATAGTGTCGTTGCTATTGTTCATATCTGCATTGCCATTTAAGTTAGATGCCCAAATTTTTATTTGATGAGGACCTGCGTTAGACGGTGTCCATGGCGTTCCGTGCGTGAAGTTGTGGTTTGCAGCCGTAGCAATATTTAAGCCTGTTAAGTTCTGAGTAACTGGCGCCCCACCATTTACGGAATAATTTAGGTCAAATGAGTTGATGGTTGCAACTCCTAAGTTTTGTAGTACACCTGAAAGTGAAACAGGTGTGTTAATTTCTACAAATTCTGGCAGCACACCACTTAATCCAGCCATATCGTATTGGGCGATTTCTTTTACGAGCACATTATCTATAGCTGCACCATAAAGCCACCCTCCATTGTCGTTATACTGAAATGCTAGTCGGATTTCTTGACCTACATAACTTGCTAAATTAACAGAAATGGTTCTCCAATTTGCGTTTCCTGCAATGGTTTGAATTACAGTCCAAGTATTACCATTGTCTGTTGATACCTCCAAAAACATTTGCTCTGTTGCACCTTGAAAAGTTTCACCTAAGAAGAAACAATCAAATTGTAGTAGAACACCTGTTGCACCGGTTAAGTTTATGGAAGGTGTGATGAATCGCTCTTCTGACTTGTCGCAATTACAATCATCATCATTTGTGGCTGCCATATTACCATCATTTGCTGGGATTGTAAAAAATTGACTAGATAAATTTGTCGCGCTATTCACTCTCCATCCTCCGTCTGTAGCGTTAGTTTCTTGTGCCCAACCCGAAGGTATAGAAGTTCCGTTAAACGGTTCGTTGATGAAAACCGTTTGCGCTTGTGATTGGGATACACCCAAGGCAAAACCAAGCAATAAAAGTAATTGTTTTTTCATGTTGAGAATTTTTTCAAATTTACGAGGAAAACCTTAAAATTTCCTAAAATAGACAATAACAAATCATAACAACTATTGGATTCCTAAATTCTAAATTTTCACGGTGTCAATATGGATTAAATGTTTTTT
This sequence comes from Crocinitomicaceae bacterium, assembly GCA_020832365.1. Taxonomy (GTDB): domain Bacteria; phylum Bacteroidota; class Bacteroidia; order Flavobacteriales_D; family Crocinitomicaceae; genus JAFIEX01. The sequence continues at coordinate 1,080 of JAFIEX010000290.1, read as the reverse complement.
ATTCGTAAGCCTTTGTTTGATATTAAATTTTTTAGTATATTCGCTAAAAGTAATTTTATGAAACAATTATTACTCTCAATATTCCTTATATTAGCTTATCAATCTGTTTATTCACAGGTTGAGATTTATCATGAAAGCGATCCATCTACTTTGTTAAATGGCCAAGAAATTTTGGTTACAGGTAATCCCTCTGATTTGCAAGTTAAAGCTTTACTTTTTCTTAGGAACGCTTCTTCAAATTTTCAAGAATTTAAAGTTCGGAGGGAAAGAATTTTCGCAACTTCAAATGAGGATTTTTTGTGCATCGGAGAGTTGTGTTTGGAAAACTCCAATCCAGCTTTGGTCTCCTATCAATTCCCAGTGCCGTTTCAATTAGACGCTGGGCAGTCTTCCCAATTCGAACCAGGTTTTTTTCCAGACAATCAAAATATTTGCGGGGTGCTTAAATACTACATTTTAGATGATAAAGATACCCCCGTAGATTCTGTTCAAGTAAAATTTTTGATTGGTGTGGAAAATTGTAACTTAAATGTTGCTGAACAAAATGTTTTTGATGTGAACAAAGTTAAACTGTTTCCGAACCCAGCTAAAAATAGTGTAACTGTTGATTTAGGAGGGGATTTCCAAGGGCATGTGGTTTTGCAAGATGCGTTAGGGAAAGTTGTTTTAGATTCCAAACTTTTTAATCGAAAGACATTAGATGTTTCAAGTTTGCAAAACGGTTTGTACTTTGCTACTATTTATCACGGAAGCTCAAAAGATGCTGTATTCACAAAACGTTTAATAGTTAAAAAATAAATTGTTTTATATACCATATTTATATTTATTGAGTGTGCCTCGTTTTTCATAGACGAGGTTTTTTTGTGCTAACATCATTAATATAATAAGGCTTTTTTGGTGTTCGAATTTTAATGCCGAAGAATTGAAACTTAGAATTAATTCAATATTATTTTAACTATTTTTAAATTTAATTCTATATTTGTTCACCATAGATAAAATACACTTATGAACATAAAATTACTATTGTTGCTTTCTGCTTCATTTATAGTTCTTTACAATTTGCGAGCTCAATGTACGGGA
>JAFIEX010000289.1 GCA_020832365.1 Crocinitomicaceae bacterium | reverse complement strand
TAAAGAATAATAAATCCAGCAATAATAAAAGGAATACTTAAAAGCTGACCAGTATTCAAAGCCCAACCCAAATCATATCTTTCTTGAGGAATTTTAACAAATTCCACCAGAAATCTTGCGCCCCATAACACTATTAAAAAAACACCAAAAATCATCCCTCTACGGGCTTTCCAATTTGTTTTCCAAAATAAATAAAGTAGCAGGAAAAAGATGAAAAAATAAGCTATAGACTCATAAAGCTGTGCTGGGTGTCGGAATTCATCTGGATAGCTATGCATGAATTTAAATCCCCAAGGCAAATCCGTTGGAACACCAACAATTTCATGATTGACCAAATTACCTAGGCGAATAAAACAACCTGCAATAGCAATTGGCGCTACGATGCGGTCAAGGATCCACCAAATGTTTTTTTTGGTTACTTTTTTAGAGTAGATGTAAAGCGCAATCAAAATAGCAATAGCACCACCATGGCTAGCTAATCCACCTTCCCACACTTTGAATATATCGGCTGGATTGGATAAATAACCTCTTTCAATTAAAAATCCATCTTCAGTATAAACGTCGAAGTAGGGACCATAAAAAAATACGTGACCCAATCTAGCACCAATAATTGTTGCTAAAACAACATAAATCAATAAACTATCGAGCCATTTTTCAGGGATTTGTTCAGCCGCAAACATTCGTTTTATCACAAAAAAGCCAACGATTAGACCCGTAACAAATAACAATCCATACAAGTTTGGCGTGCTCATTCCATCTATTATTTGTGCATCAACATTCCATTCTATACCTAGTATCATGTTTTACTTTTTAATGCCCCGAAGTTAATTAAAAAAAAACGTAAACGCGCAAATGGGTAGGTGAGTCTTTATAATTCAAAAGGACCGTTTAGTATTTATTTTGAGAAATATTTTCTCGCATGTGCCGCTAAGCGTTTAACCTACTGTTCCTATATCGCTTTGATAAAAAAAAAGATTTATGGACATTGAATGTATTTGCTTGTTACAAATAGTAAGATATATCGCGAACCATATTAAATTTTATTATTTTCACGAATCTAATGGAGGGAATAAAAAACATATTAAACGATCTTCGAAGCATTACACTTGAAGAAATGCAGGAAGTCCAGCTACAAAATAGGATTGATACTAAGTTTATCTTTCATCAACATCTTTTACCTGAAGTTTTGCATCAGATGTCAGTAAATTATGCTGTACTTAGGATTGAAAATCAGCGAATCAGCGAATATGAAAGTCTTTATTTTGATACCGAAAACCTGCAATTCTACCTAGACCATCATAATAAGAAGAATCATAGAATCAAAGTTCGAAAACGGCATTATAAAAGTAATGGATTGACCTTTTTTGAAATTAAAGAAAAACGTGCAGGCCGGACAATAAAAAAAAGAATTCCAACACATGAATTTTCAGCAACTTTAAGCAATGAGGAAAAAAGTTTTTTAAAACAAGAATGGGGAAAAGAATTGCATTTACAAGCAACAATAAAAAACCATTATCAACGTATAACTTTAGTCGATAATGCAAAAACAGAAAGAATAACCTTAGATTTGCATGTAGGTTTCGTCAATCAAAATAAAAGAGCATACATAGATAATATTGTGATTGCCGAATTAAAACAAGGTAGCATCAATCGTAATAGTGTTTTTTTCGAGTTAATGCGTAAAATGAATATAATTCCATTTAGAGTTAGCAAATATTGCGTTGGATCCCTGCTGCTGGTTGCGGAGAACACACTGAAATACAATCGCTTTAAGCGAAAATTATTAAAGTTGAAAAAAATTGCAAATGATTTTGAGTAACAGTTGGCATGAAATTATGCAGGAGATGAATATACAATTTTGGAGCGATGAGGCATGGATTTTAATTTATCGCTTACTATTAAACTTTTTATTCATTGGAATAATTATTCGTTACATTTATTATCCACGAACACAGCGAAAAGATTACCTCTTCACGTATTTCATGATAGGAACAATAGTTTTTTTCCTTTGTTTTGCGCTGAAAAAACTCGATATTGACATTGGCATGGGACTGGGTTTATTTGCGATTTTCGGTATTTTAAGGTACCGGACCAATACTATTGCTATTAAAGAAATGACTTATTTGTTCATTATTATTGGACTATCTGTTATTAATGCCTTGGCACAGCAAATTAGTATTTTTGAAATTTCGTTAGTAAATATTGTTATTTTACTCATGGCTGGTGGTTTGGAATATATTTTCTTACTAAAACACGAATCAAGAAAAACCATTATTTATGAAAAAATTCAATTGATTCATCCTGATAAATATGATGAAATGCTTAGTGATTTAAGAACAAGAACAGGAATTCCAATACATCGATTTGAAATTGGAGAAATAGATTTTCTTAATGATACTGCCCAAGTAATGATTTTTTATTTTGACGATGAAACAAGTGTTTCTGATTACAATCAGACAGAAAAGACAAAGAATATCTAAAAAACGAACTAATCTTGCAAGTATCTGGTGATACTAGTAGGTTTATAAATCATTTATATAGAAAGAGATCCCCGTAGTAAAGAAAAAATTCGAAAAATTAGTTAATGGGGCATTTTGAACAATATTTCTTTGAACCTTCCAAAAATTATCACTCAAATCAACTTGATAACCTGCTTGCCCAAAAACACTTACACCTCCCATCTTGTAGCGTATCCCCCATTCATTGGAAAAACCGAGATATCTATTCCTAAAATTTACAAGCTCATCATTCACAGCAAAAGAAAACGCTTCCAAAGAAGAACGGTATTCCCTCACTTTAGCAAACCCTAAGAAGAAACATAAATCAGCATATAAAGCCCCTACTTAGAGATAGATGAAGTTATATCCTTGACCAATCTGAAATCGCCAATTAGAATACCTGA
>JAFIEX010000288.1 GCA_020832365.1 Crocinitomicaceae bacterium | reverse complement strand
CCATTGCAATTGATGGGGAGTATAAAAAAGGCGCACGGTTTGTGGTGGAGGTGAAAGGAAAGGATTGATGTTAGCTTTTTCGATGGACTGATGATAATGAGATAGGTAAGTTAAGTTTTTTTTGGGGGGATAAATATTTGGCTTTTTTCTTTTATTTTAGTGAAATAAGCAATATTGAGTTTTCAATCAAAAAAACATTCTTAAATTAGTTTTAAATTAATTTTTACATTTAACCATGAGCGATAACGATAAAACACAAATCTTCAATTACGGGAATGCTTCTAAATCAAATAAAGAAGAAGATAAAACTCAACATTTGAATAAGGATGAGAACGTAGCAAAAACACAATTACAAAGTCCTCCAACGGCAGGAGATCAAACCATTATTATAGGACAAGGTTCGTCAAATAGTGAAAAAACTACTACTAAACGAAAGTTAGTAGGTTGGCTGGTTTCTTATACGCTTGATGAGGCTGGAACCGACTTTAGGTTATTTGAAGGAAAAAATAAGTTGGGAAGAAATCAATCTAATGACATTCGGATTTTTCAAGACCCGAAAATTTCAGGTGAACACGCCACTTTGTTGTTTAGAGGAAATGATTTGTATGTAAAAGACGAATTGGCTTCTAATCCAAGCTTTCACAATTCCAATGAAATCAAGCCAGGACAAACAGTAGAGGTAGCTGATGGGGACAAACTGCAATTTGGCGATAATGAATTTATTTTCAGAAAGGCATGGCTATAAATAGTTGGATTGCAGTTGTTTTTTTGTTTTGTATTCACCTGTTTGGATTTGGGCAATCGGGCTTGATTGATAGCGACGTGGAAAATTTCCCAGAAGTAAAATTACATTTTAACCACCGTAATGCTGTTCCAATTTCAGTTAAACACATTAAGGTTTTCTAGAATAGTAAAAAAATCGACTCCTTTGAACTTACGCCATTAGAAACTGTAGAAAACAAATTAAGTTGCAAGCGATTACTTGTATTGATTGAAAACAGTTATTGGCCTCGATTTGATGAGCAACGCATTAACATTAAAGCACTATGGAATGATATTGCTGGGGATGTCGTTAAAGAAAAGGATTTGTTTTATCTAGCTACGTTCGATTGGACTAAAGGAGAAAAAACGTTGAATTTTTTATCTGATGAAGGAGTTAACAATGGTTTAGCATTAAATGAACTCATTCAAGGAATAGAAAAACCGAAAAACGATGGAAGAAAACACCAATCTACTGAAATTTACGCTGCTTTACGAGAGGGGATTTCTTTTTTACAGCAACAAAAACAAAGTGATTCGAGTGCTTATGCCATCGTGCTTTTTTCTAGTGAATTCAACAACATTTTTAACAATTCTCAAACCAAATCGGATGTCATTGTTGAAGCTAGAAAAGCAGGTATTCCTATATATACTGTGCGTTACTCTTACAGTGACAAATACGATTTAAAAGACGTTTCGAATGCAACTTACGGAAAGCATTTCATTAGAAATGAATTGAGCAACGAAGCCATAAAAAATGGTATCAACGGCATCAAAAATGATGTACAAGGAACTGATTATTCTTTGACTTTTTCCAGTTTGTTTCCTGCTAATTCTGATTTCAGAACAGTCAAACTGCAATTGTCTAATGAAGATGAAATTTCACTGAACTATCAATCACCAAACAGGTGGTTATTTTTGTGGAAAAACCCCATTTATCGTTTTTCAAGTATCTTGATACTTATTTTAGTCCTTACTTTGCTAATTTGGACGATTAAACTTCAAAAGAAGAAGCGATTACAAGAAAAATTAGCCTTAGAAAAAATCAAAGAAGATACTGAAAAGTCTATTCAAGAAAGTGAACACCAACAAGCAACAAAAGAAGCAGAAAGAGAATTAATCTTGAAGCAAGAACAATTACAAAAGTTAGAAGAAGAGCTAACGAAAGCATTTCGTCAATTACCTCGAAGGCCCACTTTGGTTGCACAAAATGGTGAAACGTTCGAAATAACATCTCCCTTTTTCACAATAGGACGTTCTGAACAATGTAGTTTACAATTGGATAATCCAACACTTTCAAAAAAGCATGCAGGAATTTATTTTAATTGTTTGCCTAACGAATTAGTGGCAACTAACACACGTAATTTTTATTTAGTGGATTTGGATAGCACAAATGGAACCTTGTTAAATACAAAAAGGGCACTAACTATTCATGCCCCACATGAAAATCATCAACAAGTAAGCGTCCTCAATAATAATGACTTAATTCAATTGGGTGAATTAAGCTTTACATTTTTAGTATAAATACATTCAAATGCAGTTTAAATACTATTCAAATAGCGCAACGCATGTAGGAAATAAACGAACCAATAACGAAGATGCTTTTGGTGAATTGTCTGTTGAAAAAGGAAAAATCTTTGTTGTGTGTGACGGAATGGGCGGTCACGCAGCGGGAGAAAGGGCCTCTGCTATTGCTGTTCAAACAATTCTGGATTATTTTAAAACTGTGGAGTTGACTGAAATTCCCGAGAGTTTAAAAGAAGCAATTCAGCATGCGAACAAAAACATTTGGGATGAAGCCTTAAACGATGCTTCTTTAAAAGGCATGGGTACAACTTGTGTAGTTGTTTTTTTACATAACAATGGCGAGATTTACATTGGACATGTTGGGGATAGTCGTTGTTATTTATTCACAAAGGATAAAAAGCTAGGCGCCTTAACGCGAGACCATTCCTATGTGCAATTTTTAATCGAAACGGGAGATGTGAAACCCGAAGAAGCATTTGACCATCCCTCAAAAAATAGAATTTTAAAGGCTTTAGGAATTGAAGCTACCGTTACACCTGAAGTGATGGAATCTCCATTGCGTTTATCAACTGGAGATGCTTTGTTACTTTGTACAGATGGTCTAAATGACATGCTTCGAGATGAGGAAAT
>JAFIEX010000287.1 GCA_020832365.1 Crocinitomicaceae bacterium | reverse complement strand
TTACATCTATACTCAACTCACCACCAAACTTAAACTGTAATAAGTTATTCAAACTATAAAAAGAAGTAAAAGGGCGCAACTGAATTAAAGTGTTTTGTTGTATAAATCCATCGCCAAATCCTGCTAAACTCGTATCGGGAATACCGTAACGATAATTATTATAGAAAACATCCAAATCAGCTGCAAGGTTGGAAAGTAACAAATGATTGCTCATCCTGTATTTCCAGTTAGTTTGCACAGCTACATAATGCTCTTGTGCTCGCCATAAGTTAAAAGTATCATTTGTTGGTTTTCTATCGTTAATATAATGGTATTTTGCGCCAACACGATAATTCAGGTGTGCTGTGTCTTTTTGGTGTGAATTGTAATAAAACGCTGATTGAATGTTATTAAAACGCTGATGAATGCTATCTCTCGGCGCATCGGGGTTTCTGAATCCATAATAATGAAGACCTTGATTTCTATATCCTAGCGAGCCGCCGTAGCTATATCCTCTTTCTCTAATATCTAAAAATCCATTTAAATCTGTGATATCGTATTGCGAAGGAGCAAAATCAGCTAACTGACCCCATTCTGATAAATGATTGGCATTGACTCCCCAATTCATTCTTCTGTGTCGTAATGATCCATAATGAACCTCAGCTAAACTCATTAATCGGTTACCAGCCCCTAGTCTTGCATAGCCATTATACAGCTTGGAAAGATTAGGCTTAATTTTCATCACGGCTGGATCTATCTCACTAACATTAATTTGATTTTCCGAACGAACCGAAAGTAACGGGTAAAGATTTTTCGGGGAAGGAATAACAGTATCAAAAGCTTGAGGTCTAGCAGCAACTCTTTGGACTGGATCCACACGTCTATCGCTAGAAGTAACAACCTCTGCATCAGGCTTACCTTGTGATAAAACCGTTTGTTCGATACACATTGAGATTATCGCTATTGATAAAATGATATATTTATTCATCGTCATTATCTTAATCAACTTCAATCACCCTTTGGGTGTCTATTGGTTTACTTTGAGGTGAATTGCGCAATTGCATTATCTCTGCACTTAATTTTTCTGCGTCCATTATTATTCCGTCATCCGAAATTGGGTAATTCTGAAGAATTAAATTCACTGTCTCTTCTGCCTGAAACAAATCATCTTTTTGCATAAAAATGCGAGCTTGCAGAAGCAGCGATTTAGCAATCCAGAAATCGTAGGCGGGTTTTCTTTGCATCATTTGTTGGTGTTGTTCCGCTGCCTTCTCTAAATCACCATTTCTAAAATGACATTCAGCAATAAGATGTAAGGCTTCTGCCCCCCTAGCTGTTGCGGTATTTTTTTCTGTCCATTTTAAATACGACATAGCTTGTTCGCATTGTTGAAGATTGAAATAGCTTTTCCCCGCAATATAGTGCGCCTCCACATTCACTCTATCTGTTACAAGTGGGTGCTCAATCACTTTTTGTGCAGCAACAGCAGAATTATTAAAGTAGTCAAGTAAAAACTCTGTTCGCATTACGCCAACAACGCTATTATACATGACCTGTGGGTCTGCTGACAATTGAACTAAACGCTTGTAGTGTTTCAATGCATCCTCATAGTTTTCATTATTGTAATAGAAACGTGAAAGTCGGATAAGCGCAATTTCTGTAAATGCGGAGTTCGGGAGATTAACAATACGCTCATATAAGGCTACGGCTTGACCATGATCTTCACGGATGAAATAAATATCCGCCAAAGCCGCCAACATTTGCACAATAAATCTTCCGTCTGGGAAATTGGTGATGTATTTCTGAATTTCAGGAATAGCATCATCAAACTGTTCTTTTACATAAAGTTCATTCGCTGTTGCAAAGAAGAAGTTTTCTTCATCATCTTGAGAAATATCTGCGCAAGCAAATCGTTTAGCTAACTCAGAAATTCTTTCTTGTTGTCTCGTAGTTCTGAAAATGTCTTGTAATCCTCTAGTGGCAATTTTACAACGTTCATCGTCTAAATTAAATTCATTTAATGCACGCAAGAAGTAATTTTCTGCCTGCTTAAAATCTTGCTTTTTATACATTACATCTCCTAACTCAATAAGGGCGTCTTTGACCAAAATATTCTTAGAATGTTCCTGAATAATTTGATTAAAAAACTTACTCGAATTGGAAAAGTCATTCTCATATTTATAGCTCAACCCTAATTCAAAAAGCGCTGGAACGAGGTACTGAGATTGACTATAATTATTTACAATATCTAAAAGTGTCGGTATCTTATTTACTCTTCTTTCAGGAAGGTATCCAGAAGTTTTAGCTAAATAAAAAAGGGCTCTATCTGTTTTTTGTGCTCTAAATTCAACAGCCTTAGTGTAATTGATAGCCGCTAATTCAAAATCAGGCTTTGATTTGATAAAATAAGCATCGCCAATTCGGGTAAAAGCGTCAGCTAGTCTCATCTTATCATTGTTATTGGGGAGTAAAGTAAATGTTCTAAAACTCTCAATAGCTTGGTCGAATTGTTCTTGATTAAAATAACTGTAGGCGATGTTGTAATAGGCAAGCGTTTTCATTGCCTCATTTCCTGGAAGTTTTAAAAATGCTCTGAATTTATGAATGGCTTCAGCATATTGCTTTTGTTGAAAATGCGCATCTCCTGCCCAAAACAAAGCTTTTCCAACCATACGAGAATCAACAGGAAACTTATTTACTTTTTCAAAAATGGCAATTGCCTTAGCGAACTGACCTTGCTCGTATAGCTCAACGCCCCAATTATAAGCCAGTATTTGGTAAGTTGTTTTCAAGCGAATATCCTTGTTTTGAATATTGTCTAGCGATTGAATTGCTTCTGCATAGCGCTTCGTCGAAGTGTACACATTCACGAGGTAGTTATAAACATCTTCACGCCTTTTTGAATTAGGAAACTCATTTAAAAATTGTTCAAAGGCACGGATAGCTTGATTATAGGGGTT
>JAFIEX010000286.1 GCA_020832365.1 Crocinitomicaceae bacterium | reverse complement strand
CCTTGCATTTTCTGAAAGTTGAAATAATGCAAGTTGTTTTACTTATGAGGATTCAGTGGTGAAAATTTCGTTGAGCATCTTGTGTGTGAATCCCTATTTTTATTTTTTTCGCTACATATAGCTCAAAAATTATCCTTATTTTAGAAGAATTTGTTTAGACAGCTTAAAGATCAAAATATAACATGTATATTAATTTTATTGAACACAGAGTGGCGAATCTATTAAGAAAAGTAAAAAAGAGGTAAATATTCAACATCAGTGAAAAAAGTCTTGTTCTTACGGTCAAATTATTATGTGTTTATATTAGCAATACTCAATCTTTTCTTTTTAAAGAATGTTTTTGCGCAATATGGCAATAATTTAGATAGTTTGAAAATCAGTATAATGCAGACGCATCCGAATCAAAATATTGCGTTTGTTTTTAATCAGTTAGCCAACCAGTATTTGGATTTTGACCTAGGTATCGCCGATAATTACTCAGATAGTGCTGTGATCAGCGCAAAGCGTTTGAATGATTTGGTTATGCTTTCTGATGCATATGTGAATAAAGCAAATGTTCAATACTACAGAGGGAGTTTGGATTCAACACTGTATTATTTTGACAAGTCGTTCGAAACGATTTCGCAAACGAATAACGAAGATAATATTGCTGCTGCCATGAATCGTATGGGCTTAATCTATGAAGCCAAAAGTGATTACATAAAGGCAGCGGAATATTATTATCGCGCTCTTTTTGTTTATGAAAAAACAAATAATTCCATGGGTTTGGCAAATATTTACAACAACCTTGGGGTAATCTTTGATGCATTAAACAATAAAACTTTATCTATTGTAAATTACCAGAGGGCACTTGCTTTATTTGTGAAATTAAAGAACGAGGAAGGTGCTGCAAATACATTAAACAATCTCGCTACGATATACGCCGAAAAGAGAGACTTTGAAAACGCTATTCGATTAATTACTAAAACGATTCAACTTTTTAAAAGAAACAATCGAAAATCAGAAGTAGCAACTGCCTATTTTAATGCTGCTACTTTTTATGATCAATGGGGCAACATAGAGCTCTCTAGGCAAATGTTGGACTCATCTTTTTCTTATTATTCTGTTATTAATAACCTTCATGGTTTAGCTAATGTGATAGATATGGAAGCAGATTTTTTGAAAAGAAAAGGAGATTATGAGTCTGCATTGGCTCATCTTAGAAAAAGTCTTGGCTATCGTGAGCAGGTAGGTAATTTAAGTGCTACAGCATCAACTCTCAATAAGATAGCTGAAATTAGTGAGGTTAAAGGAGATATTGAAAATGCCTTAAATTACCACAAACGACATTTTAAAATACAAGACTCCATTGTCAATGTCAAAGTAAATGAGCAAATATTTGAATTGAATGCAAGGTATGAATCAGAGAAGAAAGATAAGGTTATAGGTTTATTAAAGAAGGAAGGAGAGTTGAAAAGTTTCCAAAATAGTTTTTTAATCTTTCTTGCCATAACACTTGCTGTAATTTTACTTCTTTTGTTTTATTTTTTGAGGATACGAATTGAGCTCTTTAGAAGGCAGAAAGAAATAGCTATTGAAAAAGAAAGAAATGCAAAGTTGGAGTATCAAAAACAATTGACTGAGAAAAAACTTTTAGAAAAAGAAATTTTAGCGCAACAAGAATTAAATTCATTTCAACAACAGCAATTGGAACAAAGTAAGCGAGAGTTGGCTGCTTCTACCATGCATATTTTAAATAAGAATAAAACCCTTACAGAGTTAAACGAGTTGATAGATACATTTAATGAGAATGCTGTTGGTGATAAAACTGAAATTAATCAAATTCAATCTAAACTAAGGAGCACGATTAAACTGGATGATGACTGGGAGCAGTTTAAGTTACATTTTGAGAAAGTTAATAAAGGCTTTTTTGATAAATTAAAAGCAAAACACCCGGATTTAACTGTTGGTGATCTAAAGGTTTGTGCTTATATTAAAATTAGCCTTTCTAACAAAGAGATTGCTCAAATGTTGAATATTTCACACGAGGGCATTAATAAACGCCTCTATCGCATTCGAAAAAAAATGCATTTTAAAAATAGCATGAAATTAAGCGATTATTTAAGTGATTTTTAGTTTGTCCTATACTTTACAATTGAAGGATATTGTTTAATGACTTATAAATAAGCTATTTATAAAACATGTGCTTTTGTAATAATAAATTATGTCCAATGTTTGTCCAGTATGATTTTTAGGCGGATAGAGTGAGCTGAGCTAAATTTGTAGAAGATTTTAATACTTACAAAATGGCTCGAATTATTTTTACTATTGTATTCACTTTCTTATTTCTTCTTCCATTAGTGGTTTGTGGTCAAACTATGATTGAACCAAACAAAGATGATTTACCCAATAATGTCCAAAACAAATCTGCGCAAGAAAAAAGAGAAATTTTTCAATTTCAAGTTCCTGACAGTATTAAAGTACTTGAGGAACTTGTAGATATGCGTGACCTGACCTCCAAACAATTTAAAAGTAGTAATGGAGAAATGACAGCCTTGTTAGCTGCTGGACCATTACATTATGAAGAAAATGGTCAATGGAAAGATATTAATCATAAAATAACGAAAAATAATTTACCCAATTATCCATTTGCAAATACCTCTAATTTATTGATGACTTTTTTTGGCGAGACAGTCAATTATGGAATTATCTCACAAACAAAAGAAGAGGAAGAACTGCTTAAAGAATTTATGAATGTTAAAATGTTCTGGGAAATAAATCAATTACCTCAGAATATAATAGAGGCAAATGATGCTCCCATTCAAGTTGACGGAAGTATAGCGAGATATGAAAATATCTTTGGTCAAGTTTCAGCTGAATTCACAATTGAATCTGGAAGGAAAAAATTAGATTATATTATTCCATCTGTTAATGATTTACCCAGTCCTCCAGTTAATGCTGAATATCTTGTTTTTTCAGAAGATATATT
>JAFIEX010000285.1 GCA_020832365.1 Crocinitomicaceae bacterium | reverse complement strand
ACCTGTAATTCTATAATAACCTACTTCATCACGTAAAGCGCCATCTCCGGTAAAAAAGTTCAAAATAGAAAACGGATTATATATGGTGTCACCATTTACATTCCAACGGTAACCATTGTACCAATCTTTAATTCTAGACTTATCGTAAATCTTTAGTTCTTCAGCAAAATGATGTTCTAATTCAACTTGACTGATTCCGCAAATTTCATTGTATTCAGACTTTAAGGTAAGGTCATACAAATTATTCAAATCCGAAAAAATGCTCACTTGGCTAAACTTGCTTACACCAGAAATAAACACCATTTTCAAATGCGCATCGGCATCTTTCAATACGCTGTAAAAACTTTTTAAAATCGCCCTATTTTCGATGGCTTTGTGCAGGTTTTCCTTGTCCAAATAATCAATGAGCGGCTTGTCATATTCGTCAATGAGAACGACTACTTTTTGATTGAATTTTTGATGAAGTTTAACTATTAAGTCTTTGAAGGCGACAGAAGCCGATTTTAAATTTATTTTCGTATCACATTGAATAGAAATGCTTTCTAGATGATCAATAATAGCTTCTTCCAAAGGGATTTCCCTGTAACCAATGTTTGCAAATGAAATTTTTATCACAGGATATTCTTCAAACTCCCATTTATCGTAAATGTATAGTCCTTCAAAAAGTTCTTTTTTACCTTTAAAAAGGTATTCAAGCGTGCTAACCAACAACGATTTGCCAAAACGACGTGGTCTTGACAAAAAATAATACCCACCTCTTTCAACTAGTCTATGGACAAAATGAGTTTTATCCACATAGACAAAACCTTCTGTAATTATCTTAGCGAAATCCTGGTGTCCAATGGGGTATTTTTGAATCGACATATTTAACTTCTTTCTTCAACAAAGATAGGCATAAGTTTTAAACTTTTGAAGTGATAAAATAGTGCAATTCCTTTGATACCCGCAATTGGTAAGCAGAAAACAACAATTAGTTCACCGCTTGATAAATTTTATGCCAATCCTCATAACTTAAATTAATTTCCGAAGCAGACACGGCGTTTTTTATTCGCTCTTTATTCAGGGCGCCAATTATCGGAAGCACATCTAACTTGTACAACCAAGCTACGGCCAATTGCTCCACATTAGAATTGTATTTATCTTTTAGATCAACCAAAACTGACCTTAACCGAATTGCTTTAGGGTCCATTCCATTTAAAATACGACCATTGGCTAAAGGACCAAACACTAACGGTTTCGAATACTGTTGTTTTATCAAATCTATGCGACCATCTTGTAAAGCTCCATTATCTAACAAATTAAAAGACAAATGGTTGGTTATAATTTCTTCTTCTACCCTTGAAGCAAACAACTTGTATTGATGAACTGAAAAATTAGCTACTCCAAAATGACCGATTTCTCCTTGATTTTTAGCTTTAATTAGGGCGGAAATCACGTGATCAACACGCATTAAAGGGTCGTAATTTTCTAATAACAATAAATCTATTTGTGAAGTTTTAAATGAATTCAAAATCTCCTGAAGTTGCGTTTGAATTGATTTTTCAGTTAAAGCAGAAAACACAATTGATCCATCCGATGCAATTCTTTGGTTGCTTACTTTTACAATATAAACAAGATCATCTCTATCAATTTTTAGCGCTTCTATTGCCTCCACAAAAAAATCACACAGTTTTTCGTTGATGAGTAAGGCCGAAAGATCAAATGTATTTATCCCTAGTTCATGAACGTAAGCCACCATTTCTTTCACCTTGTCCAACGAAATTTCATCCGAATTGACCCATCTTGAAAAACTATACGCTGCTTGAGACACCTCTAAACCAGCATCACTAATTAAAACTTTTTGCATTTTCTTTTTTTCTTTTCTATATTATAAACTTACAACTTCTGCCTTTTTTGCCTCTTTTTTTGTTCCATCAAAGCCTTGAACTCCATTAACAGTAGTATATTTCATGTTAAACTTTTTATCAGGGTTGATAATCGCATAAGCGTACTGAATCATAATAGCTGCCTCATGGAAACCACATAAAATCAATTTCAGTTTACCCGGGTATGTGTTCACATCTCCAATGGCAAATACGCCTGGAATATTCGTTTGATAGTCTAATGCGTTATTTACCTTGATTGCGTTTTTTTCAATTTCTAAGCCCCAATCTGCTATTGGACCTAATTTTGGCGCTAAACCAAACAGCGGAATAAATGCATCTGCCCTTACCTCTTCCTTAGTTTTATCTTTAAACTGAATAACAACACTAGATAAATTTTCATCACCGTTTAGGTCCACTACTTCAGCTTCTGTAATCAGTTTAACTTTTCCTTCTCCAGCTAAAGCCCTCACCTTCTCCACCGAGTCTAACGCACCTCTAAATTCATTTCTACGGTGAATCAAATACACTTCTTCTGCTACTTCTGCCAAATATATCGACCAATCTAAAGCAGAATCGCCACCCCCTGATATAACAACTTTCTTTCCATTAAAATCTTCAGGGTTTTTAATGAAATAATAAACTCCTTTACCATTTTCATAAGCTCCAATAGAAGCAATCGGCGGTTTTCTAGGTTCAAAAGACCCCAGTCCTCCTGCTATTGCAACAACTAGAGCATGGTGTTTTGTTCCTAAATTTGTCGTTACAATGAATGAACCATCTTCTAATTTCTCAATAGTTTCCGCTCGTTCTCCCAACGTATAACCTGGCTGAAAAGGCTTGATTTGTTCTAATAAATTAGTTACTAAGTCTCCTGCTAACACTTCAGGCAAACCAGGAATATCATAAATCGGCTTTTTGGGGTAAATTTCTGAACACTGTCCTCCAGGTTGAGGCAAAGCATCAATTAAATGACATCTTAAATTCATCAAACCTGCTTCAAAAACAGTAAACAAACCTACGGGACCTGCTCAAATTATTAAAATATCTGTATTAATCATTTCTGATAATTTTAAAATTAATCTATTATTTTTTCTGCTGCATTTAATTGT